>NZ_JBWZCK010000041.1:0-1011 GCF_059383555.1 Pseudarthrobacter sp. MDT1-56 | reverse complement strand
GCCATCATCTATCCGGGGTTTAAGACCACTGAGGTGGAGTTGAACGATGGTGGGGTGTGGGTGGTGTCGAAGTCGAAGAATGCGGTGGGGCGGTTGAATTATCCGTCGCGTGTTTTGGATGGGGCGGTGACGCCGGCGGGTACGACGTTTGATGTGTTGCAGGATGCCGGGACGGTGTTTGTTGATGATTCCGCGGGTTCGACGTTGAATCAGGTGTCGGCGGCTCAGATGCGTTTGGGTGGGGATAAGAAGTTGCCGGGTTCGGCGGCGGTGAGTTTTGGGTCGAAGGTCATGTCGGTGACGGATGTGGCCAAGGGGACGGTGTGGGCGCTGTCGCCTTCGACGGTGAATGGTTTTGATGAGGAGAGTTCCGAGCCGGTGTTGACGGGTTCGGCCGGGACGGTGTCGGCGGTGGGGGCTGATGACCGGATTTACAGTGCGGATCCGAAGTCCGGGCAGGTCACGGTGACGGGTGTTGATGCTGATGGTGTGGTCACGGGTTCCACGGTGAGTTCGTGGGAGAAGTTGAAGGATGCCGGGGATCTGCAGCTGGCGGTGGTGGGGGACCAGCCGGTGGTGTTGGATGCGGGCCGGGGGAAGTTGTTCCTGCCGGGCGGGCGTGAGCTGGCGTTGGCGGATGCGCGGGATGCGAAGTTGCAGCTTTCCGGTCCGGCGGCGGACGCGGTGGCGGTCGCGACGCCGAAGGCGTTGCTGCATCAGCCGTTGGATGGTTCGACGGCGAGGACGGTGGCGTTCGGGGGGCAGGGTGTTCCGGCGGCGCCGGTGCAGCTGGGCGGGTGTGTCCATGCGGCGTGGTCGGGGGCGAATAAGTATGTGCGTGAGTGTGTCAATGATGTTGATGACAAGTCGGTGGATGTGCCCAAGGCCAGTGCGTCGCCGTCGTATGTGTTCCGGGTGAACCGGGACCTGGTGGTCCTCAATGATGTGAATTCGGGCAATGTCTGGCTGGTCAACCAGAACATGCAGCTCGTCAACAACTGGGACGACGTC
>NZ_JBWZCK010000040.1:0-1125 GCF_059383555.1 Pseudarthrobacter sp. MDT1-56 | reverse complement strand
GGGCCGTGGAAGCGCTACTTCGCGCCGGTCAGGGCGTAGCCGGAGGAGCGCACGGCCTCAGTCAGCGCCGCCTGGTTTGCGGTGCCGGTGACACTGAGACGCGACGTGCCGCCCGGGACCAGGGCTACGGCCACTGACTGGACCCCGGATACCCGGGACACGGCCTTCTCGACGGTCTGGACGCAGTGCCCGCAGGTCAGCCCCTCCAGGGCGTACTGCGCGCCGGACGCCTGAGCCTCCGACGTTCCGGCGGCCGGAGCCGCAGCCTGCGTTTCGGCCGCGGGGGCGCAGCAGCTGCAGCCGTGGTCGGCAGTGGAGGCCAGGGGGAGCTGGGTTCGTGTTTCGGTTGTTCCGCACATGTCAGTTTTCCTTCGAAGCGAGGGATAAAGGGGCTGTTGTGGTTGAACGGCTGTAGCGGCCTGGGGCCCGGACAAACCACGTCACTGACAACACTCAAAGTATACCCCCCAGGGGTATGTTGCGCAAGGGTCCCCGCTCGACGGGGCGGGCGCCGCGTGTCGCCCCGCACCGCGGGCCGTCAGGCTCTACTGCATCGCCCGGGCCGGGGCGATACTCAGGGTATGAACAGTCTTCCTGAAACGCCCGCGGAGTGCGACCGGCGGGCGCGTCCGCAACCCGGACGGTTCTTGACGCATACCCCTAGGGGGTATATGTTCAGCTTAACCGGAAAACGACGTCCCGGGCGAAAGCCCATACGCAATGAAGGTCCGGCTACGGGTGGACAGAGCCCGCCGCCCTCCCCGGATTCCCTCATTGCCAAAGGACGCACCTTGCCTTCCGACCCCAATCCCGCACCCGATCACCAACTGGCACCGGCCAACAGCCGCAGCCTGCCTGCGGATCCGGCCGTCCCGCCGGCAGCACCGGCGCTAAAGGAGGAGCGGTGACCACGCTTCTGAAACGCACCGTCGTGGAAGTCCGCGGCCTGCAATGGGCCACCTCCAAAGCGGTCGTTGAACACGTCCTGCTTCAGCGGCCCGGAGTCGCCGCCGTCGACGCTAACCCGGTCGCCCAGACCGCGACCGTGAGCTTTGACCCGTCCATGACCTCCGTGGAGCAGATCTCCGGATGGATCCGGGACTGCGGATACCACTGCCGGGGCGC
>NZ_JBWZCK010000039.1:0-1251 GCF_059383555.1 Pseudarthrobacter sp. MDT1-56 | reverse complement strand
GCAACAGCAATGGCCAACTTCAAGACCAAAAACCAGCCGCTACCTGCGGCCGCCTAACCCAAAAAGAAACTAACCGGCTGTCTCACATCCTTGACACACCTCAATCTTGACCTCTTCGCGGTGGTGGCGGCATCAGGCGGCTCTGACGTCCAGAACTGCGATAGGGCAGGGCTGCATGTCGATGACGATATTGCCTCTCGCGGTACGGGGGCTTTGAACACCGAAGATAAGAACACCTCCAAAATGCACAGTGGCCGAAGTCTTCGACCTGGCAACCCTTGCGGTTAGGAATGCCTCTTCCCGGTCCTACAACGTGCCCTTCCGTTGTCAGGGAACGACCTCAGGGTAGATTCTTGAATCAGGGGCCTGAACATCAGGCACCACAGGAAGGCTCAAAGCGGCAACGGGGTAGCACCCATGAACGATCCACGACAGACACCGCGAAATCTCATTGAACAGAACGCCACCGCTCTGGAGCGCCTATGGATCAGATACTGGACCCACTATGGAAACGCTGCACTCTTCGACCTCGATGCCTACCTATACGAGGTCCAGGAGCCACCACCTTAGACCGGACACTCAAAGCCGGGCACTCCCCCGTTGCCCGCGTCCGCGGAACGCCACGTAACCGGACCATCCTTTAATTTGCCCCAGAAGTGCCGCCACGACAACCCGCTACACGGACAATTTTCGGTACGGTCACTACGGACACTCATTACGCTCGCGGTCACTTTCCGCAGTCGTCTGACCTATCGAAAGTGCCGGTAGACCGTTGGCGCGGAGGCTCCAAGCACGTTGCCGATGTCGGAAGCTCTGATTCCTTTTCCTCGCAACCCGATGACGACCCAGTTTGCACCTATTCGACGCCTCACCGAATAGCCAGGTCGGGGTTTGCTTCAGGAGGGCCGACTTGTTATCGGCCGCGCGTCAGACTGCGCACGAAGGGTGCTTTCCCCAAAGCGGTCCGTTCGACGCGTTCAACAAGGCTTACGTCCACCGGGGTGTCTACTACACCGACTTCGTTGAGCGCGCCGGCTACTGCGGCGTGGACTCCCTCGGTGGAGGCTCCGGATGCGAGGCCCGCCATGAGGACCCGCAGCCCTGAGGCCTCCTGAATGACCTGCCACCCCGCAGCAGCGGCCTCGTCGAGAACATGGTGGAACACAATCGGATGGACACTTACACTGCCTGCTTTGCCGGGCAGCTGCAGGACGTCTTCGATGCGCCCTTCGATGTCCTCCAGAATCGTGA
>NZ_JBWZCK010000038.1:0-1574 GCF_059383555.1 Pseudarthrobacter sp. MDT1-56 | reverse complement strand
TACACGGACCGGGCGCTGCGCGAGCAGCTGCTGCTCGAGGACGAGGGCCACCCGGCCACCGTGTCCCAGGGCCACGCCGCCGTCCGCTACACCAACCCCACCACCGGCGGGGACGTGATGCCGACCATCCGGGCCGAATTCCACCGCCTCCGCGCCGGCGCCTCCACGCAAGCCCTCCGCGAGGTCGGCTCGAGCGTCTGGCAGGTCTTCGAGGGCTCCGGTTCCGTGGTCCTGAACGGCGAAACCAGGACCCTGGAGAAGGGCGACCTGTTCGTCGTCCCGTCCTGGGCCGCGTGGTCCCTGCAGGCGGAGACCGAATTCGACCTCTTCCGTTTCAGCGACGCCCCCATTTTCGAACGGCTGAACTTCAACCGCACCTACATCGAAGGACGCAACAAATAATGAGACTCCTCACCCTCCGCCTCCCCGTTGAGGGAAAAACAGTCACCAAGGCCGTGCGCCAGGACGGCGGCACCCTGACCGAGATCGACGGCTTCGCCGACGTCGGAGAGCTGCTGCGCACCGCGGACTGGGAAGCGACCGCGCAGGCTGCGTCCGGCGCCACGCACCCGCTCGAGGGCGCCGACCTGGCCGCCGTGGTCCCCTCCCCCGGCAAGATCATCTGCGTGGGCCACAACTACCGCAACCACATCAAGGAAATGGGCCGGGAAGTCCCCGAGTTCCCCACCCTGTTCGCCAAGTACCAGGAATCCCTGATCGGCCCGAACGATGACCTGGCGCTGCCGCAGGAATCCGACACGGTCGACTGGGAGTCCGAACTCGCCGTCGTCATCGGCAAGAAGGGCCGCCGGATTTCCGAAGCCGACGCCGCGGACCACATCGCCGGCTACGCCGTCCTGAACGACGTATCGATGCGCGACTACCAGTTCCGCACCATCCAGTGGCTGCAGGGCAAGACCTGGGAGAAGTCCACCCCGTTCGGCCCGGCCCTGGTGACCCGGGACGAGTTCAGCGGCGGCCTGATGACCACCGCCCTCGACGGCGAGATCCAGCAGCAGACCCCCACGAACGACGTCGTCTTCACGCCGGAGTTCCTGGTCTCCTACATCTCCACCATCATCACGCTGAACCCGGGCGACGTCATCGCCACCGGCACCCCGGGAGGCGTGGGCCACGCCCAGGACCCGAAGCGCTACCTGCAGGAAGGCCAGCTCCTGGTCACCACCATCGAGGGCCTGGGAGAGCTGAAGAACCGTGTGGTCAAGGAAGCCTGATGGTTGCCCGCCACGACCAGACGACGGACCCGGAGCTGCTGGCAGCCCTGCTGCAGGCGCGCCGGGGCACGGCGTTTTTCGCCCGCAAGCTCAACGAACTCAGCGACTCTGAGCTCGACGGCGATTCGCTGCTTCCGGGCTGGACCCGCCGGCACATCACCGCGCACATCGGCTACAACGCCCGGGCCATCGCCCGGCTCGTCGAGTGGGCGGCCACCGGGGTGGAAACCCCGATGTACCCCTCCACGGAGGTCCGCGACCACGAGATCGACTTCGGCGCCACGCTGAGCCCGATCGCGCTGCGGCACCTCTTCGACCACTCCGCCGTGCACCTGAACG
>NZ_JBWZCK010000037.1:0-1919 GCF_059383555.1 Pseudarthrobacter sp. MDT1-56 | reverse complement strand
CGGCGGAAGGTCTCGGCGCAGATCCTGCAGTGCTCGTGCGGTCAGGAGGCCTCGGCGGGCCGGAACGTGACTCCGCCGTCGGTGGAGACGACGACCCCGTTGGCCGTGGCGGCCCAGATGGTTGGGCTTGCCCCCGGGCCCTTGACTGCAGCCACAGCCTGGACCGTGTCCTGGATTTTGCCCTTTCGGGTCCAGATCGCGCCGGCGTCCGTGGAGGTGTGGACGGTCCCGTCGGGTTCGACTCCGACCGCCTCGGCGGGGGTGGCGAAAGCCGCGAACTGGACCACGGGTGCGGAGTCCACCGTGTTCCAGGTCCTGCCGCCGTCCGTTGAGCGGCGGATCCCTTGTGGGGTGGTTGCCAGGACGGTGTCGCTGGTGGGGTTTCCGGCGAGGGCGGCCGGGACGAAATCCGCGGACGCAGTGTTCCAGATTTTGCCGTCCGGGCTGGTGCGCAGGGCGCCGTCGAAGCCGACGATTCCGGATTTGGTTGCGGTGAGCGCGTGGAAGTCGGATTCACCCTGAAGGGAGAGCTTTTCCCAGGTTTTACCGGCGTCGGTGGATCGGATCAGCCCGAGCGGATTGGCCATGTCGGAGCCTTGTCCGGGGTGTCCGGATGCGTAGAGGACGCCGTGGTCGGTGCCGCCGGTGAATCCCATCAGGTCGTTGGTGGGGCCGATTTTGGCAGCGGGTTGTTTCGTGATGTCGAACAGGCCCTCGTGGGTGGCCAGGAGCACCTGGCCGGTTGTGCTGCTGACGCTCAGCCCGTGAACGTGGGCGTCCGGCAGGGGGCTGCTGCCGTTGCTGATTGCGGGGGAGGGGTCCGCCGGGACGGAGGACGGGCTGCAGGCTGACAGGGCAAGGATGAGGCCGGCGCCGGCTGCCAGAACAGCTGTGGCGCGGGCCCGGGGGCGGGAGGGATTGGGCATGGGGGCTCCAGGGATTCAGGTGGGGCAGGGCAGGGGATGGGCGCCGGCCCGTGAGGGCCGGCGCCTTGGGACACCGGTCAGAGGGTGGCCAGCAGGTCCTGCATTTCCTTGATTTCGGCTTCCTGGGCGGTCACGATGTCTTTGCTGAGTTTGATCGCGTCGGCGNCGATGTCTTTGCTGAGTTTGATCGCGTCGGCGTTCT
Source organism: Pseudarthrobacter sp. MDT1-56 (assembly GCF_059383555.1). Taxonomy (NCBI): domain Bacteria; kingdom Bacillati; phylum Actinomycetota; class Actinomycetes; order Micrococcales; family Micrococcaceae; genus Pseudarthrobacter; species Pseudarthrobacter sp. MDT1-56. The sequence goes on along the minus strand of NZ_JBWZCK010000037.1, from coordinate 791 downwards.
TACCCTGGGACATTTCGGTCTGGGCCATCATGACGGCGCCCTGGTGGTGGGCAACCATTTGCGTCAGGAAGAGCTTGGCCGCTTCGGTGCCCTGGGCGGCCTCGAGCTGTTTCATGTCGCCTGCGCCCATCATGCCGTCCATGGTGTGGCCGGCACCCATGGTCGGGGATTCGTTCCAGGTCTTGAGCCAGCCGGTCATCGTTTCGATCTCGGGTGCCTGGGCTGCTTTGATCCGTGTGGCCAGGTCGGTGACCGATGCGGGGATGTCCTTCTTCTGGAGCATCATCTCGCTCATTTCCACGGCCTGTTCGTGGTGCGGAATCATTCCCTGGGCGAACATGGTGTCGGCCTCGTTGTGTTCGGTGGCGGCGGCCGGTGCGCTGCTGGACATCATTCCGGGGCCCTGGCCCATTCCCGGCATGGAGCTGGCGGAGGAAGCGGGGCTGCTGGAGGTGGCGGATGGTGTGGAGGGGCCGGTTGAGCAGCCTGCGAGGGCGAGTGCCGCGGCGATGGCGGTCGCGGAAAGGGTCAGAATCTTCGTGTTGTTCATGGCTGATAGGTCCTTCAAGACGTCAGGGGGCGCGTGGGCGCCAGGGGGTGTGTGCATCAGTGATGCGCCGGGCTCAGAAGTGAGTCAGGCAGGGACGGGTGCCGGTCAGGTCACAGCGCGGGGCCCTGTTTTACGTTCGGCTGATGCAGAGCTCGCCCGGTGAGGGGCTGCCGGGGAGATAGGACCACAGTTCGCTGATCGTGCTCTGCGTCCCTGTGTTGGTGTTCCGGGCGATGATTCC
>NZ_JBWZCK010000036.1:0-2159 GCF_059383555.1 Pseudarthrobacter sp. MDT1-56 | reverse complement strand
GACAAGGCCGCGATCTCCGGGCTGAGGACAAAGCCGGCGAAGGCGAAGACCCCTGCAGCGATGGGCAGCGCAATGGCGTTGTATCCCACGGCCCAGCCCAGGTTCTGGCGCATCTTGCGCAGGGTGCCTTTGCCGATCCGCAAGGCGATGGGCACATCCAGCGGGTCCGAGCGCATCAGGACGACGTCGGCCGTTTCGATGGCCACGTCGGTGCCGGCTCCGATCGCGATGCCGAGGTCGGCCTGGGCCAGGGCCGGGGCGTCGTTGACGCCGTCGCCGACCATGGCGACTTTCTTCCCCGCCTGTTGAAGTGCGGCGATCTTGGCTGATTTGTCTCCGGGCAGCACCTCGGCGATGACCGTGTCAATGCCCAGCTGGCCGGCGATCCTCCGGGCGGTCGCGTCGTTGTCTCCGGTGAGCATGACGACCTCGATCCCGGCTTCGTGCAGGGCAGCGACCGCGGCGGCCGCGGTTTCCCTCGCGGCGTCGGCCAACGCGATCACCGCGGCGGCTTTGCCGTCGACGGCGACGAGGACGGCGGTCCGTCCGGTGTCGGCCAGGTCATCGCGCACCGCGGCCAGCGGGCCCAGGTCGATGCCTTCATTGGCCATAAGTCTGCGGTTGCCGACCAGCACCCTGCGCCCGTCCACGGTAGCGCCGGCCCCGTGCCCGGGAACGTTGAGGAAATCCGAGGCAGCCAGGACGGGTGCACCGTGTTCGCGGGCGTGCCGGACCACGGCCGCAGCGAGGGGGTGTTCAGATTCCTGCTCCACCGCGGCGACCAGGGCCAGGAGCTCGTTTTCGCCGATTCCCTCGACCACGACGTCGGTGACTTCCGGTTCGCCCTTGGTCAGGGTGCCGGTTTTGTCCATCACTACGGTGTCGATCCGGGCGGATACTTCCAGGGCGGTGGCGTTCTTGAACAGGACGCCACGTTTGGCGCCGAGGCCGGTGCCGACCATGATGGCCGTCGGCGTGGCAAGCCCGAGCGCGTCGGGGCAGGTGATCACGACGACGGTGATCGCGAACAGCAGGGCCGTCTGGACTCCGGCGCCGAGGGCGAGCCAGGCTGCGAACGTCAGGGTTCCGCCGATCAGGGCGACCAGGACCAGCCAGAAGGCGGCCCTGTCGGCCAGCCGCTGGCCGGGTGCCTTGGAGTTCTGGGCTTCCTGGACGAGGGCCACGATTTGGGCCAGGGCGGTGTCGGCGCCGACTTTGGTGGCCCGGACCCGCATCGTGCCGGTGGTGTTGATGGATGCGCCGATGACTTCCGAGCCGATGNCCTCCCCGTCAACCGGGATTTTCGATCCCGGCCGGATCAGCAGCAGGTCCCCGGTCTGGACTTCGGAGGTGGGGATCTCGACCGTCTCGCCGTCGCGGATGACGACCGCGACCGGTGGTGCCAGCTCGAGCAGTGTGCGGATGGCCTCGTTTGCCCCGCCGCGTGCGCGCATCTCGAACCAGTGGCCCAGCAGCACGAAGGAGGTCAGGACGGTGGCGGCTTCGTAGAACACTTCACCGCCGCCGGTGAACGTGACCCAGACGCTGTAAAGCCATCCGGTGCCCACGGCGATCGCGACCAGGACCATCATGTCCAGGGTGCGGGCTTTCAGCGCCCGGTAGGCGCCGTCGAAGAAGATCCAGGCAGAGTAGAAGATGACCGGAAGGGACAGGATCAGGGCCATGACGTCGTCACGGAGCCCGAACGGGGTCGGCGCGGTGAAGCCGAGCATGTCCCGGCCCATCGGGGACCACAGCGTCACGCCCACTGACAGGATGGCTGCGACCAGGAACCGGTTGCGCATGTCCTTGACCATGTCATCCATCGACATTCCGGCGTGGTGTCCGCCGTGGCCCATCGTGTCCTGCGGGGTGCGGGGCATCGCACCGTGCCGGCCCGGGCCGTGGCCGGCATGGCTGTCCTCCGGAGGGTGGGCATGCCCGGGGTGGGGTTCTGCCGTTTCCGGCGCATGCCCGGGGTGCACAGTCTGCTGATCAGGCTTCGTGGGGTGCACATGCTCCATCGGTTGCGCGGTCCCGGCCGGGTGGGGGTGTCCGGCCGGCGGATGGCTGGCGCCGGCCTTGCCGGCGGTGTCATGCCTCGTCCCGGGGGTGCGGCCTGTTTCGTCCATCGGCGAGCAGACGTGGTCGGGGACCGA
>NZ_JBWZCK010000035.1:0-2747 GCF_059383555.1 Pseudarthrobacter sp. MDT1-56 | reverse complement strand
GTGTGGGAGAGTAGGTCACCGCCGGAACATCATTAAACGGTCGAGAGCCCCAACCACACGGTCGGGGCTCTCCCGCATTTAACCCCCCAAACAGCACCACAGGCGCCGGCGCAACGTCCCGCCCACGCACAACACCCCACGCACCGGCCCTGGGTCAGCGGGGGAACTTCCTGCCGTGAATCCAGGCCAGGAGTTCGATCGCGAGACCGCCGCCCACCGCGGCGGTGCCCGCTGCGCGCAGTAGGTCCGGCGGCGGCCACGCGAGGTGGAAGAAGTCCTGGGCGAGCGGCAGGTTGAGCAGGAACAGGAGACTGGCGCACATCGCGAGAACCACCGCCAGCTTTTTCGCATCGAGTGGGCGCGAGACCACCGCGAGAATCCACAAGCCGATCACCGAAAGTGTCAGCACCGATGCGGACTGAAGGGTCTCCGGCGCTGCCCCGGCAGCTCCGCTCGACCGCGCGTAGAGGTTCAACCCGAGCAGTGAAGCAGTCACGATGAGCCCGGCGGGGACGGAGAAAGACAGTGACCTGCGCAGGAACCCGGGCCGGTAGCGGCGGGTATTGGCCACCAGCGCCAGGAAGAAGGACGGGATACCAATCGTCAAGCCGTCTGTGAACGACAGCTGGCGGGGCAGGAAGGGAAACTGCAGGTTGAGGATTCCGAAGCTGACCGCGATCGCGATCGAATAGGCCGTCTTGCTGAGGAATAGCTTGGACACCCGCTCAATGTTGGCGATGACCCGGCGGCCTTCGGCAACCACCCCGGGCAGCCGGTCGAAGCGCCCGTCCAGCAGCACCAGCCGGGCCACGGCTTTAGTGGCAGGTGCGGCCGAGTTCATGGCTATGCCCAGGTCTGCCTCTTTCAGTGCCAGCACGTCATTGACGCCATCTCCGGTCATCGCGACCGTGTGACCGCGGCGCTGAAGGGCTGCCACCATGTCCTTCTTCTGGTCCGGACTCACCCGGCCGAACACCGTGTTGTTATCCATCACCTCTTCTAGCAGCCGGGGATCGGCCGGGAGTTTCCGGGCATCGTACCCATCAGCAACGTCCAAACCCACGCTGCGCGCAATCGCCGCGACTGTCCGGGGGTCGTCCCCTGAAATGATTTTCAGCTCGACGCCCTCGTCGCGGAAGTAGTCCAGTGTCTCGCGCGCATCGGGGCGGATCTGTTCCCGAAACGTGAGCACAACGACGGGTTCAACGGCGGCCGGCAGGGTTGCGTCGTCGGCAGTGATGGTGGCGCCGGCGGCGTGGGCCAGCACAACGGTCCGCAGGCCGGATTCGGCGAGCCGACCGGCCCTGCCCAGCGCGGCTTCCGCCGCCGGCCCTGCGTCGGCGCCGCCAGTCCGGTCCGTGAGAACTACTTCAGGGGCGCCAAGGATCCAGGTGCCCGAGTTTGGGGTTCCGCCGTCGAACGTCACGGAGCTCCATTTCCGGGCGGAAGAGAACGGCACCGAAGAGACCGCCGGGCTGCCGCCGTTGTGCTCAAAAGCCGCCTCGAGGCATCTCGACGTCGCATTTGCCTCCGGATCCGCAGCGAACCAGCCTAGGGCGTGTTCCCACCCAGGTTCCGCGGGCTCGGACAGCTCGTGCACACCGTCGAAGATGATGCGGCCTTCGGTGAGGGTCCCGGTCTTGTCGAGGCAGAGGACGTCTACACGGGCGAGGCCCTCGACCGCCGCCAACTCCTGGATGAGAACCTTGTTCCCGGCCAGCCGGACCCCACCGACGGCAAAAGCCACGCTCGAGAGCAACACCAGGCCCAGCGGGATCATGGCGATGACGCTCGCAATCACCCCCACCAGCGCGGACGTCCAGGTGCCGCTGGCGATGGCCTGCTCCCAGCCGCCCCTGGACTGCATCTCGCCGTTGGCGACAATGAGGGCGACCGGCAACAGCGCCCAGGCGAGCCAGCCGAGAATCCGGTTGAGACTGTTGCGGATCTCAGAGTTGACCAGCGAGAACCGCTTGGCGTCGGCGGCGATCCTGCTGGAAAAGGAATCAGCGCCCACCCGGATCACCCGTGCCGTGCCCCGGCCGGCAACAATGAGCGAGCCGGAGAGAACTTCAGTCCCCGCATCCTTATCCACCGGGTCCGACTCTCCGGTAAGGAGGGATTCGTCGGCCTCCAGTCCGCGGGTCTCGAGGACAGACGCATCGGCCGTGACCTGGTCGCCGGCGCGCAGGACCAGGACGTCGTCAAGTACGACGTCGGCGGTCGGGATCTCCTGGACGGTCCCGTCACGCAGCACCCGGGCCAGCGGGGCCTCGAGGACCGCGAGGCGGTCCAGGGAGCGCTTGGCACGGTACTCCTGAACAACACCTATGACTGCGTTGCCGACGGCGGCCAGCCCGAAGAGTGCGTCCTGCCAGCTGCCAAGCAAAAGCAGGACGACAAAACTCGTCACCACGATCGCGTTGAACAGCGTCAGCACATTTGCGCGGACGATCTCCCAAAGGCTGCGGCTGGTTGTGTCCGGTACACGGTTGGCAAGCCCGTGCCTCATCCGGGAGGACACTTCGCCCTCGGACAGGCCGGTGGCGGCCGGTCCGGACACACGCCGATGGAGGAACTCTGGCCTGTGCCGCCGGCTTTCTGCCATCACCCCCTGATCCTAATGGGAGAGCGCCCGCATGCAGGTGATGCAGCCCACAGGAGCGCGTTTCCTCCTGACGGGTCTGTGGAGGGCCGGGTCCGGGTCTGGTTTCCGCGTCGTTGCGGGGTTTTTGGGGTGTGGGGGG
>NZ_JBWZCK010000034.1:0-2973 GCF_059383555.1 Pseudarthrobacter sp. MDT1-56 | reverse complement strand
CCAGCAGACCCGCGAAACCGTCCCCGCCAACTAGTCAACACCTGACTGACACCCCTGGCGGCGGCCCTGAACACCAGGGCCGCCGCCACACTTCGTCCCAACCCGCGGGGGAGCAGCGGTGGCAGCCAGCCGCGCAGCCGCCCTTCGGGTCCCAGCAACCAGAAAGCGCCATGACCGACGCCACGAAACGATTTCCCGCAGCCCTGTTCTCCCAAGGATCCGATCCGGACGCCCGGTTCAGCATGGCCAATGAACGCACCTTCCTGGCCTGGATCCGGACGTCCCTGGCTCTGATTGCCAGCGGCGTCGCCTTGGAGGCACTCGGACTGAACCTGCAGGACGGGTTGCGCCTTTCGGCCTCAATTGTCCTTATTGTCGCCGGGATCGCCGCGCCCGTGCAGGCCTGGTTCGGCTGGATACAGATCGAACGCGCGCTGCGCCTCGATCAGACGCTGCCGGCCGCGCATCTTACTTTCCCGATCGGGGCAGCCGTTTCCGTGGCGGGGATCCTGGTTTTCCTCGGGGTTGTCCTCGCCTGATGGCCGGCGGTCCTGGGAACTCACCCGGCCGGAGTCACCGGCCCTACGACGCAGGCCTGCAGCCGGAAAGGACCGCGCTGGCCTGGCGCAGGACGGCGCTGGCGGTCGCCGTCGCGTCGCTGGCAGCGCTGCGCATCCTGCCCGAAGTGCTGGGCTTATGGGCGCTTATACCGGCCGCGCTGGTCGCCGGAGTAGCATTCATCGCGCTACTTTTCACGCACCGGCGATACCGCCGGATCCACACGATCCTGATCTCATCCGAGAGCGACAGGGTGGCCCTGGGCGGGGGAGTCTTGCCAGCCTTGATGGCCGGGGCCACCATTGCCGGCGGGCTCATGGCGCTCGTTGCCGCTGTGCGCCTCAGCGAGCACTTAGCCCAATAAACCTAGTCCGCCGGTTCCGGGATGCCACAGGTGCGTGGCCATCCCGGAACCGGCGGAGATACGTTCTAGTTGACCTGGTTGATGATGGTCTCGGCGACCTCGCGCATGCTGAGGCGACGATCCATCGAGGTCTTCTGGATCCAGCGGAACGCCTCCGGCTCCGTCAGGCCCATCTTGGTAGTCAGTAGGCTCTTGGCACGCTCCACGAGCTTGCGGGTGGCGAACTGCTCCTGCAGGTCGGTCACTTCACTTTCGAGGGCCTTGATTTCCTCGTGGCGGGAGAGCGCGATTTCCAGGGCGGGGATGAGATCCGCGGGGGTGAACGGCTTGACCACGTACGCCATGGCGCCGGCGTCGCGGGCGCGTTCGACGAGTTCCTTCTGGCTGAACGCGGTCAGCAGGACCACGGGGGCGATCCGGGCCTTCACGATCTTCTCCGCGGCGGAGATGCCGTCCATGACGGGCATCTTGACGTCCATCAGGACCAGGTCCGGCTTGAGTTCTTCGGCCAGCTGCACGGCCTTCTCGCCGTTGTCCGCCTCGCCGACGACGTCGTAGCCCTCGCCGCGCAGGATCTCGATGATGTCGAGCCGGATGAGGGTCTCGTCCTCGGCGACGACCACGCGGCGCGCCGGCTTGGACGTGGGGTTTGACTCCGTCTGTTCTGACACGGGAACTCCTTGGAAAGGTACGGCGGGAACGAGACCATCTTAGGTTGTCACCGCTGCTGTACTTGGACCGGTTTGGTTCGATGCGGCGTCACTGGCGCGATTCTGGAATTCAGCCTATCTGCATGTAGAGTAATTTCGCGCACTGGAAGCGATCGCGTTGCTCACAGCACTGTGGTGGGGCGATTATGACACCGGTGTACTCCGCGCCCGAGTGGCGGAATTGGCAGACGCGCCGCACTCAAAATGCGGTATCGAAAGGTGTGTGGGTTCGAGTCCCACCTCGGGCACAGTGTTTCGGCAGTTCAGGGGCTTATTATTGCTATTTCGCGTGCACATTGTGCACACCCTCGCCTCTGATCTGATGTTCCGGGTGTGTGGGGTCCCGGAACGGCCTATTCGGCTGTGGGGGGGAGCGGCTGACTACGGCGGGCTGGCTACCGCCCTGCTGGGTCTCTTATGGGTGTTCATCCTCGTTCGTCCCTCCGTTGGGCTTTTCGCGTTCACCACTTCATGGTGGCCAGGGCCGCTCACAACATGATTTGCTGAATATTCTCTAGATCGACCCAGAGTTGCGGCCGGTCCGGATTTTCCGCTCTGATACCTGTTCATGCAGGTCTGCGGGGGGAACGGCATGACATGGCCACTGATCCGGCGCTGATTCATGAGGTCGCTGAGCGTGGCCAGTCGGCGGGCGGGGCCGGCCTCCGGGGCGATTTGTAGGAATTGGTGAGACCCGCCATGGCCTTCCCACCCCTTAGCCCGTCTCCGCATTCATCATTTAAGGTGGATCAACAGACAGCGAAGAGGGACTCGACCGTGTCGAGGTGGGGGCCGGTGGTGCAAAAGTTCCCCGGAACTAACACTCTGTCGTAGCCTGCAGCGCATTCTTCCTCGTCGAGCGTCCCGGCGATGGCACGCTTGCGACTTAGTGTGACTGTTAACTCCGTTTGGCGGCTATTTCGCAGTTCAGAATGGCGCTGGCATGTCGCGTCAGATTGGATGTCGCGCGTCAAGGATAAAGGCTGGAGGGGCATTCTCGCCCCGGGAGGCGTCATACGGCTTCAAGGGCCCTTGATGATTACGAGCTGAGCCGGACAACGGTCAGTGCTGGCTGGATGATTTGACAGTTACTCCCCGTGCATCCGGGCGATGTCACGAGGAGCTGACCACAGCAATTGGGTCTCATCCGGGTTGCCCTGAGGTGTACTACTGATGTGAGACACAGTTTGAAAGGATTGTGCCCATGTCTTCCCGTCCCAGTTATTCCGATGAGTTCTAGGCCGATGCCGTGAATCTCGTCATTTCCTCTGGCCGTTCGCCCGCCTCAGTTGCCCCCGAACTGGGGATCTCCGTGACCGCGCTGAAGCGGTGGGTTCAGCT
>NZ_JBWZCK010000033.1:0-3161 GCF_059383555.1 Pseudarthrobacter sp. MDT1-56 | reverse complement strand
GGTCAGCACCACCACCGGCACCAAAACTGCGACGCTCCCCGCCACCTTCACGCGGACCACGATCACCATACGGCTTCCGGTCACGATCCCCGCCACCACTGTACGGCGGCTTACGGTCACCGTCGCGCGCCGGGCGGTCCCCGTACGGCTTACGATCACGATCGTTGGAGGAAGGACGGTCTCCCTGGGCACCCCGGTCATCGCGGGCACGGTAGCCACGCGGATCGCCGCCGGAGTTGTTCGTGCCGCGGAATCCACCGCCGCCCGAATTCCGTCCGCTGCCAAAGTTGCCGCGGTCGTTGCCGCCGCGATTACCGTCGTTGTGCTCAGCCATGCTGGATTCCTCCTGTTGCGAGCCCCCGACTGGCACGCTGGCAGCCGTACTACTCTAGTTGCTTCTTGCCTGATGAGGTCAGATCCGTGGTGAACGGGACGCCTCGAGGCCAGCCTCTATTGTAGTCGAGTCCGGCGGGCTAGATTTTGGCCGTCTCGGCCAACTTCGTCAGCACCGCAAGTCCTTCCGGCGCATCCCACGTCGAAACGTCCTGGGGCTGGGAGACGATAAATTTCCAGACCCGGGTTCCCTCGGCGACAGCCAGAACGTGCTCCGTGGATTGGCTGAGCCGGTTGGTGGCATAGCGTGCTTCACCCCACAGGCCCGTCACTTCCGTGGGGGACATCATGGCTTCCCACGGGTCAGCTCCCGCCCGGCTTGCCTCGTCCGGATAGGTGACCGTCTCCAGGACGACCGCGTGCGTGGTCGTGCCGGAGGTGTCGAGCGGGTAGATGCAGTTTTCGTGCCTGACGCCGGCCGGGCTGACCGTCCCGGCAACTTCACCGGCCTGGATGTCCCGCGCCGCGTCGCCGAGAGCCGCCTTGATCAGTTCCACACTCAGGAGGGAACAAGCCCCGACTTCGGTGGTGGGGATCAGTGACGATCCGTCGCGGGCAGTCGGGGGCACAGAACTGGTGGGACTCGCCGCGGCTGTGGATCCCGTCGACGTCGAAGCCCCTGCGCTGGGCGCCGGGGATGACCCGCTGCATGCTGACAGACCGAACACGAGGATCAATCCGAGGCCCGTAAGCCCCGTCGTCTTAGTTGAAAACATCATCTCCGACTCCCATGATGATCCGGTCTCCGGGCACGGCCCCCTGCTGGAACCGTACGACGTCTGCTTCATTGAGGGAAATGCAACCCCAGGTGGGGACCCTGTTGGCATGAAGGAAAATCGCAAATCCGGCATTCATCTGGATAAGTGAATCCGGGGGGCGGTTGTAGTTGATCACAACGCCTTGACGGTAATCATGGGATGGCCGGGTCGCGTAGTACCACATGTTTTCGTCCGGGAAGATGTCGGCACTGGATTCGAAGTACTTGTTGTAGTTGGAGTTCAACCGGCCGCCCCAACGTGAGTACGGGTTGAGCTGGAGGTAGGAGAGCGCGGTTCCAGGGTTTCCGAGGCCGAATGCTTCGGTCACCGAGAACGAGCCGGTGGGTGAGAACTTGTTGATGGTCGGACCGGAGGCGACGCCCGGCCGGGCAAATCCGCTCTCCCCGGCGTAGCCGGCGACGCTCCATTCGACCCGGTAGGCACCGTTGGCCCGGACGCAGGTGGTGAACGTAACAGGCGTGGCTGGGTAGCTCTCGGCGATCGCGAAGGACACACGCGCCGGGCCCGCGCCCAGGTATCGCACGGCGTTGCGGTTCAATGACTCGCAGTAACCAGCAGACCGGAGGTGGTATTTGACCCCCAAGCCGGCCGTCCAGGTGAACCTGCCGTACTGGAACTCCTGTGAACACACGCTGGAGCTGGAGCAGGACTCGGCCGCGACTGGATAGCCCAGTGATCCGGTTTCCCAGCTCCTGGCCCCGTAACTGGCGAGGATCGCTCCCCACATCGGTTGGGCGCCACCGAAAGGCGACCAGTACACGACGCCGCCTTCGAAGCGCTGGACGCAACCGTCATTCCTGAGGCCGCAGGTCTCGTCGCTGATGGCATAGCCCAAACGTCCGGACTCCCAGTTGAGGGTCGCCCATCTGGCAGCAATTGCCGCCCAGGTGGCGTGGGCTCCGGTTCCGCTGGACCAGTGAACGGCACCGCCTTCGAAGCGCTGAACACAGCCGCCATTTTTCAGACCGCAGATCTCGTCGCTGGTGGGATAGCCGAGTCGCCCCGATTCCCACCTCAGCGCCGCCCATTTGGCGGCGATGGCCGCCCAGGTTGCGTAGGCCCCGCTCGCCTGGGACCAGTGAATGGCGCCGCCTTCGAAACGCTGTACACAACCGGCGTTCTTGAGCGAGCAGACTTGTTCGCTGACGGGATACCCCAGTCGCCCGGATTCCCAGTTCAGGGCGGCCCACTTTGCGGCAATGGCCGCCGTTGTGGCGTGCGCCCCCGTTGCCGTGGACCAGTGAATGGCACCGCCTTCGAAGCGCTGAACACAGCCGCTGTTCCGCAGCTCGCAGAAAACGGTGGAGGCGACGGGACCCAGCCAGCCGGACTCGCCCCCCAGGGACAACCAGTGGGCCTCGATGGCGGATCCGCCGGCCCCGACTGCAGCCACGCCCGCGGGCAGGTCTTCGGCGGTGGCCGTGCCGGTCGGACTGGGCTCAGCCGCCGGTGTGGGTGTGCCGGACGGCGCGGCCGTCGGGACAGCCTTGGTGGGCGCGGATGTCGCAGTCGGCGCGGTCGTCGCATGTGCGGAGGTGACCGAAGGGGTGGGCGAAACTGTCGGGTCTGCTCCCGGCGACGGCTGGAGGCTCGTAGCTATGGTGGGGGTGACGGCGGGTAGATCTTCAGCATGCGCCGGAACGATCGACGTCGCCGCGGCGGCCGCCAGGATTGCCGCCAACGCAATCACTCTTGGAAATTTCACTAAACCACTCCCCCAAATCGAATAGTGGACGCGGTGGTTCCACCCGGGCCGCCGTTAGCAGGCCCCACCAAATAGTAACGGGGGCAGGTATGCCGAGGGCAAGGGCGCACCGGGATCCGGGTTACCTAAATCACGCCGTGTGGCTGCTTAATTCACCGGCCGGGGCCCTGTGGTGCTGTTTGGTGGGTTAAATGCGGGAGAGCCCCGACCGTGTGGTTGGGGCTCTCGACCGTTTAATGATGTTCCGGCGGTGACCTACTCTCCCACACCCTCCCGGGTGCAGT
>NZ_JBWZCK010000032.1:0-4419 GCF_059383555.1 Pseudarthrobacter sp. MDT1-56 | reverse complement strand
TGGGAGGAGATCACTTCCCCGTCCTTGCTCAGTGCCGTGGTCCCGTCGGGCCTCCGGCCCCCGAAGTCAGCGGCGAAGAGGTTCTCGCAGTACGCCATCTGGCTGGACCGGCACTGCGCGCCGGCATCCCGGCCAAGGCCCTGCACGTGGCCATCCGCATCGAGATGGATGACCGCGTCAAGGAGTCCCTCAAGCTGGCGGCCGAGCGTGGCATCCCGCTGCTCGAAACCGGCAGAGTCAAGTAACCTGGTCCCCCGGTACCCCAAATTTTTCAGTTCGAAGTCGCCTCCCTCGGGACATACGGAAGGCTCCGGTCACGGACGCCTGCACCAGCAGCAGCGGACTCTCGGGTTCTCCTCCTAGACGTCCTTTTGGTTCTCGGCGTTCATCGTCTTTGGGGCCCGGGGCGGCAGGTGACAGTAGAGGCCGGAGCCAGTGACGCCCGTGGACTGGGCAGTCCCGGAGATGGACAGGTCTTACTGGTCGAGTAGGTGTGCGACGAAAGCGAGTTTCGTAGGATCGACCACGCTGGGCCAGCCATTCCTTTTACCCTTAGCAGCAGCAACGGCACTCGCGAGGGCATCGCGACCGATCGCGTAGGTACGTTCCATTTGGCGGAAGAGCGCAAGCATCACGACCGCTCAGCGTTGGTTTCGCAAATCGAATACGCCCGGGGAGCTCAACCCGTTTCGCACAGCCATTCCATGGGGATCCATATCGACGACATAGTCAGGGAGCCCACTATTGTTCGAACCGGAGCCGGTGAGGACGCGGCGGCGGCCGCGACTTACCGGGGCGTCGGTGGCGAGCCGGGAGACCTTGCGGGGCCCGGGCCAGGACCGCTGGAGGCCCGGGCGACCGTACGTACCCAAAGGCCGAAAACGAGGCGCCGGAGGTCCACCAAACCTTGTTTCCGAGGGGGTCATAGATGGTGCGTCTGCCGCTTGGGAAGCACGAAGCATTCGGCGGCTGGAGGGGCAGCAGCCCTGGCTGAGATCAGATAAAGGCGGAGGGATTGACGGTCTTGCCGTTGGCCAGGACCTCAAAGTGGAGGTGGCAGCCAGTGGACGCTCCGGTCGTACCAACGCCTGCGATTTGCTGGCCCTGTGCTACGGCCTGCCCGGTCGAGATACCAATGCTGGCCAGATGGTTGTAGGTGGTTTTCAAGCCGTTGCTATGATCCACCACAATCCGGTTGCCGCCGCCGTACGGGCTCCAGCCGGCCTCGGTGACGGTCCCGGCACCGGCCGCGAATACCGTTGTCGAGCACGCGCCCGTCAGGTCAATGCCGGTGTGCAACTCACCTGCAGCTCCGGTGATGGGGCTGACCCGGAAGCCGAAAGCGGAACTGACGTTCATCGACGCGAGCGGAGCCCGCAGCCCCTTCGACACCGGTGCGGGGGCAGATTCAGGTGCCGCGGGCACTGCCGCGGCCTGCACCAGCGGAGCCGGTGCAGGCGTAGGAGCCGGCGGAGCGGGTGCCGGCTGTGAGGTCACAGCCGGGCGGTCAAAGGTCAGACCGGCACCGGCGTCCGCCGAAACGGCCACTTGGGTGGCCGGGGCTGCAGCGACCGACTGGTCCTTGCCTGCAGAGTGTGCACCGGAATCCGCATGGGCTGTAGACAGCGCGGTGAGGGCAATCATTGCCGTAACTGCTGCCGCAACGCCAAATTGCTGGCCCCGGGACCGCCTCGATGGTTCATGGATTGCAACCCGATTGGACGCCGTGGAAGGGGACGGAAGGGCACGGCGGCGGCCGTGTTCTGGCTGGGCAGGCAAAATAGTGGTCCTCTCGGCGCCGGCGAAGTTAGCTGTCGGATTCGGAAGAGTGGACTGTCCGGCCGTCCTGCGGATACGTTCAGGCACGCAGTCACAGGATCAGCTTCACCCCAAGGTGCACCATGGCGCACCGTAAATGGGTCCTCCGCCCCCGCCTTGAGAAGATAGGTTCATTGACCGCCGGCGGGGCTTGGCGAAGCGGTCGCAGACATACCGTTAGGGGTATGTTCTGCTTCAACTCTAGCGAATGGTTCGCATAAGTTACAAATTCGTTATATGCAGAACCTTGGGTGCCGGTGTGGGGGCCCGCGGTTATGGCAGGAAGCGTTGTGCCCACTGGGGGTCAGGTGGAGCCCTCCGCACAGCTCAGAGCTGGGCGGTTTCCAACCAACGTCGCAACACCAACGGAAAGTGGTGTTGATTCATGCGCAGTGCGACGCGCCGATCGAGGAAAATGGGGCCTCCGGGCTTGGTAGAGAAGAGGTCCTTGTATGTTCAGCTCATGAAAGAAGGGCACTCCAACCGGGCAGCATGCAAGATTCTTGGGATCAACCCGAACACGGGCCATCGTTGGTTGCATGGACGCAACGGGGTGGAGGGCTTGGTGCAGCAAGGCTTGGATCCGAGGCCCCGCAAGGCGCTTCCTGCGGCAGGCGGGTCCAGCCGCTATTTGTCAGAGGACGAACGGATCTACATCGCCGACCGGCTGCTGGTTCGGGCGAGTCTGCAATCCATCGCTCGTGATCTTGGCCGGTCACCGTCCACAATCAGCAGGGAGTTAGCTCGGAATCGTCCCGACTCACGCCGGTATCATCCGTTCCGCCCCAGAAAATGGCACGGAAGAGAAGGCCGAGGCCAAGGCTGGCCAAGCTTGCCGGTGATGACGAGTTGCGGCATTACGTTGTGGAGTGCCTGTCGAAACGGTGGAGCCCTCAGCAGGTCTGCCGGGCCTTGAAGGAACGGTTTCCAGGAGAAAAACATCGGCATCTGGTGCATGAAACGGTCTACCGTGCGCTGTCCCATCTGAGCATCCGCCCCGTTCCAACCGGGTCTGCCCGGCTACTGCAATCCGGTAAGTTCAGCAGGCGGCCGCGGTCCCGGACCAAGGTGAAGTCACGCCAGTACATTGCTGATGCTCTAAGGGTCTTTGACCGCCCAGCCCACATCGCTACCAGGGAAGAAGCAGGCCATTGGGAAGGTGACCTCATCATGGGGAAGGGGAACAAATCAGCGATAGTGACGCTGGTGGAACGCTCTTCGAGGCTCCTCGTCGCCTTCGTGCTCCGTCCCGGAAACAGGTCCGATAACATGCGTGACCAGCTCATTGACGCGCTCGGGGTCCTGCCGGCCACGCTGCGGAGGACCTTGACGTGGGACCGGGGCTCCGAGATGGCCAAGCACGCCGAAGTCACTGCGGCGCTGGGAACTCTCGTCTACTTCTGTGATCCGGCCAGCCCCTGGCAACGTGCTTCGAACGAGAATGCCAACGGCCTGCTCCGCCAGTACTTTCGCAGGGGTGCAGACCTCAGCACGGTAGAACAAGCTGAAGTCCGCTTCGCCGCTGATGAGATCAACGGCCGGCCGCGAGCCGTCCTCGGGTAGTATAGTGCCGCCGCTCGGTTTGCTTCCCACCAAGCCGTTGCGTCACTTCAGCCCCAGGCTTTTCCCGATGGCACCGTGGGACTCGGGCCGCTGCCCACAGCTGGGGACAATCCTCATGGGTTATCCACCGCTACGGCGACCAGGGGAGCTGCCCCAACGGCTCCCATTCCAGCTGTGGATAACCCGAATTGACCCCAAATATGGAGAGCTAAGGAGCTGGGCCTGGAGCTTTCCGGTTACGAACCTTCACTGGCCGGGCCTGCCCGGTGCGTCCGGCTAGATCTACACGCTTAGCGCTGGCAGACCGAAGAGGCCAAGGCATATTGCTGAAGCGATTAAGACGCCCGCCAGAATCCAGTTCCGGCTTGGTATGTGCTTCTTGTCGAACTCTCTCGCACGAAACACGGGTACAAATATCAGGGCCAATGCGCCGAACGCCAGCGCGATTAAGAGCAGTGTGGCGAGTAAAAACAAGACAATTCCTTGATCAGATCTACTTTGGAAGGACTTTGCCAAGCAGGCCGCCAAGGCCCCTGGTCAACCGCTCCAAACGATGCCATCCCCTGCTCCCAAAAGCTGTCAGATTGTCCCGCAGTTGCCCGCCCGCAAGCTGTCCCAGTAGCCGGTCCGCGGGCGGGCGGGCTACCCGAATCACAACGAAGCCAGAATCCGGCCCGGTCTGCACACTAGTAGATCTCCCGTAGGCCCTGTCCGATGTAGCGCACTCTGGCGGGACGCTTTCCGGCACTCTTATCCGGCAGTCATCGTCGGCGCGGTCAGGTCGGCAACGGGCAATCGAGCGATATGGTTGCCTTCAAATCGAGCCGTTGCGACGATCGTTGGAAACCGCCCAGTCCCCATTGGTGTACAACCCGTTTCGTATAGAAGCCGAGACGTTCGCTCGTGCGGCTGCAAACATCGTTGAGGTCGACGATCTGAGGTGTACTACTGATGTGAGACACAGTTTGAAAGGATTGTGCCCATGTCTTCCCGTCCCAGTTATTCCGATGAGTTCAAGGCCGATGCCGTGAATCTCGT
>NZ_JBWZCK010000031.1:0-4539 GCF_059383555.1 Pseudarthrobacter sp. MDT1-56 | reverse complement strand
CTGTCATCGTGTACTAGGCACCGACTGGTCTTCGCTCGGAGGCACTGGCAGTGATCATCCGGGACGAAAGAGGACGACGGCGGGAGAGTTCCCGCCGTCGTCCCTTCCGTTCAGGTTCGTTGGCTGTTGTCCGCGGCTGGATCCACAGCAACGGCGATCCTGACTCTCGGGCTATTGGTCGGAGCGGTGCGGGCATGGCGCACCGCCAAGGAATTCCTTGAGTATGCAAGAGATGCACGGCAACAGATAAAGCTCGACAGCATTGAGCAGACCCGGCCCTAAGTTCATGCTCAGCTGGTGCCTGGCCTAGCCGGTGTGGCGACCTGGGATTTCTGCCTGCCGCAAGCCAGTCGAGCACCTCTTAGCCGGGGGAAGGGCGGACGCTGCGCTCGGCTCCGCTGGGCCGTCGGTGGTCCATGCTTGATTCCTGGAGCGCCGGCCCGTCGGTTGGTCATGCAGGTCGCTGTTCGTTTCTCCATGAGATGTTCGGGGAGAGGAACCCGCCACCATGATGTTCGTCGATTTCCTGCAGGAGGGCCGCCCCGTCGTGCGGTGCCTATTCGGGGCCAGTCCGCTTCCGGAGGCCTACTCTTCCTGTCGGTGCGAAATCGCGCAAAACACACAACCGCCCCGCCTGGACGGCCGCCTGAGTGGCCAGATTGGGGCCGAATCGGGCAAAAAGAGGGTGTGCACAATGTGCACACCCTGGGCTTCGGACCGGGTCGTACTGGTGCCGGACTGGGCCGGATTGCGGAGGTTTACGGGGGAGTGGCAGAAATTCAAGGGCTGGAACCCGGTTCGAGTCCCACCTCGGGCACAGTGTTTCCGCAGTTCAGCGGCTTTTTGTTGTTTTTTCGTGTGGACAGAGTCCACACTCTCGCTTCTGATCTGATGTTCCGGGTGTGTGGGTTCCCGGAAACGGCCTATTTGGCTGCGTGGGGGAGCGGCTGACTACGGCGGACCGGGTACCGCCTTGTGGGGCTTCTTTTAGGAGTTCATCCTCGTTCGTCCTTCCCTTGGGTTTTCGCGTTCACCACTTCATGGGGGCTCGAGCCGGCTACAACATGACTTGCGACTGTTCTTTCGATCGGGGGTAGCCGCCCTGTGGTCACACAGGAAAGTAGGGGCTGCGGCTCCCGCAACCCACCCTCAAAAACTACTGCCTGGTGCGCATCCTATCGGCATCGCCTTCATGCGGAACGCGGGCGCCGCCGTCGTTCTTCAGCGCCCTGGCTGGCTGGTCCCAGGCGTCACCAGCGGTGCGCTACATCGATCACCAGCCGCGACCCGTTGCCCGGGCCGTCCAGCGTGAATACCCGGAACGGCAGCCGTGCGCGGACACCCAGCCCGATCTGAGTCACCGCCTCGAAGGTGCCGGCGAAGGCCACCTGCCGGAAGGTCTGGAAGCCGGCAACGTTCACCGCTTCGTCCCGGTTCGCCGGGGTGTAGGTCGGGTTGTAGTTCTGGTCATGGGCCGGTGCCGTGACTGTCACACCGATGAACGCGCCTCCCCGCAGCGGAACGGTGAAGCCGGACCCGCCCTGCGTCACGGCCCTGACATAGCGCACGGTGTATCTGGGGACCTCGCCGTTAACGTCCACCACCAGGCGGTCGAAGCAGGCGTGGCGCCCGGAGCGGATATTGGTGATCGGATCCTGGCTTGGACCCAACGCCAGCGTGGCGGTCGACTTGGCCAGCGAACCCCAGGTGATTCCGCAGAAGGGGGCCGCCGAGGCGGTGCCGGGCACAACGAGTCCCAGTCCTGCGGTCAGCGCCAGGACCGCCAGGACCGCATGCACTTTCGTCGTGATCGGGCGGCGTTTCCGTTGTGCGGTATTCGGCAGCGTTTGGGACATGGTCCCGCGGGCGAGGATCCCGTTTCCGGGTCCGGAATGCTTGGGCAGCCGTCCCCACGGTGCCCGGAAGTTGATGCTCATTTACATCCTGCTTGCTCAAGGGATTGCGAGTGAAGACGTCCACTGGACGTGATGGCCTCATTGCCATGTAGTGGGATGGCACCCCGCTCCCGTTCGCGGTGCGGTGTGATGCGTTCAGTTTGTGCTCCCAGACGACGGCAAACAAGCAAGATTCGGAGAAGATAATGAAACGGTCCTGCATCATTCACGGGTTTTTCAACCCCTGATTATGGACGACGAACCACGGATCGTGTGCCGGGCAGATCAACGCTTCCGGTGCCTTTGCCTCCGTTTCCATCCGGGTCAAACAAACGAGGGCGTCCACGGCTGCTCCTGATGGCGGATTGTCAGCAGATGCGGATTTCCGCCCCCGGCGCTTCAGCCCACCACAAGCTGCGTCCAGTGCATCCGCCCAGCGGCCCTCGTGGGCGTATGCACGACGAAGGCCCCCGCAATCCTCGGCCGGTACTCGAGATGGAGGGCGGAACGACCTTCCATTTCGTTGACGCCGACCCCGTCGCCGCGCTCAAGCAGGCCCGCCCTGGCCGGTGACCTCGACGTCCGGATCGGTGGCGGCGTCAGCACTGTTCGGCAGTTCCTCGAGGCCGATCTGATCGACCACATGCATATCGTCCTCGTGCCGATCGTCCTGGGCCGGGGCGAACGGCTCTGGGATGGGCTCCAAGGACTTGAACGACGCTTTGACATCGAAGCGACCCCTTCTCCACTCGGAGTTCTCCATCTGGTCTTCACTCGTCGCACGGCCCGGTAGGCCGACTTGGGTGCGATCGCGGGGCCAAAAGACTCCATTACCGGAAGCGCCGCGGTAACTTGGGCATTATCTGGGGGAGATTCCGTCAACCTAACCACACGCACATAAGCTTCAGGGTGCCGGCCGGTCGTGCCCTACGGCTTATCTTTCTGCTACTTCTACCCACGCCGATACTGACATAGGGTGATATGCACCACACGATTACCGTGCGGGAATTAAAGGAGACTCTCATGCTGCTCTGGATAGCTATCATTATCGCAGTTCTCTGGCTTCTCGGCCTGCTCGGCAACATCGGTGGCGGATTAATTCACATACTTTTGGTTATCGCCGTGGTCGCCTTGATCTTCCACTTCGTTCGCGGCAGGTCCCGCACTTAAATACAAAAGTGTGGTCCGCCCCTGCTGGACAGCGAGGTGGGAGCTGCCGCCGTTCTCGGGCAGGGCCTGCACGTCGCCTGACCCGACCGGCAGATGGCTCTGTATCGACGAACATGCCAGCCAGCCGCCGGGCGGCTAGCACTGAGGTGGGCTCAGAAGTCTCCGGCAGCGGCTGATCTGGCCTGCTGCGCCGTCGTGCCCGGCCTGGTCGTTGTAGGTGCCGCTGCCATCTGCGGCACCTAACGTGGACCGAAGAAGATCAGATGCGCGATTCTTTCATTACACGGGAGCGCATTTGGAACGCTGATAACCGATCTTCCGTCAATTAGGTAGGTGTGAGCCCGGCTCTGAAAACGATGGGCCAAATGGGTCGTGACGGGTTGGCAGCGACGTCATCCAGAAGGTCGCCTATTCTGTGCCGGGATGCGGTAAGTGATGGCCCTGGGCGTGGGGCTGGCCCTGAAGGCTTGCAATGTGCTGCCGGCCGAGGTTGGTGCCATCGCTATCATACGCTGATTGGAGCGTGGCTCTGCCGAGTATGCGGGGAGGGGTTCTGAGGTGCGCCGCCCGGTCATGCGGCTCTCGACGTTGCGGACCATGAAGGGGATGAACGGAGGTGGACCCGATATGACAAGCCTAGCGACCGAGATTCCTGCGCGGCTTGCCCAAGAGTCCCCAACGAGCGAGGGCCTGACCAGGCTGTTGCCGCTCGTGCAATCCGTCGGACGGGTCAAACTATGTAGATACAGAGAAGTGCCGCACCCGGTCAGGTCGGGTGCGGCAGTTTGGGGGAGGCCCTGGTGGGGAAGATCGGGGGTGTGGACAGTGTCCACACTTTGGGTCTCGGACTGGGTCGTACCGGTGCCGGACCGGGCCGGATTCCGTATGTTTCGGCGGGAGTCCAGTGTTTGCAAGGGCTGGAACCCGGTTCGAGACCCACCTCGGGCACAGTGTCTTCCCTGTTCAGGGGCTTTTTGGCCTTTTTTCGTGTGCACATTGTGCACACTCCGCCTCTGATCTGATTTTCCGGGTGTGTGGGGTCCCGGAAACGGCCTATTCGGTTGTGCGGGGGGAGCGGCCCACTACGGCTGACCGGGTACCGCCCGGTGGGGCCCTCTGCTGGGTGTTCGTCCTTGTTCGTCCTTCCGTTGGGTTTCCCGTTCACCACTTCATGGTGGCCAGGGCCGGGCAAAGTCATATGGTCGCTGCAGCGCTCTGATTGATGGAGCGTGTGATGGTCAATGTGTTTTCCCTGGATGCGCGCACTGAGTTCTTTGATCTGGTGTGTGGCGGGATGTCGATTCTCGCCGCCGCCCGGCGTGTCGGTGCCACGCATGGGACCGGGAGGAATTGGTGGGCCCAGTCTGGCCAGTGAGGTGTGTCAAGGATGTGAGACAGCCGGTTAGTTTCTTTTTGGGTTAGGCGGCCGCAGGTAGCGGCTGGTTTTTGGTCTTGAAGTTGGCCATTGCTGTTG
>NZ_JBWZCK010000030.1:0-5380 GCF_059383555.1 Pseudarthrobacter sp. MDT1-56 | reverse complement strand
TGTGTCTGTTGTTTGAGAACTCAATAGTGTGCCAAGTTTGTTGATACCAATTTATTGTATTGAATTGGTTGAATTGATCGGGCCCGCCACCCCGTGGTGTGGTCTGGTTTTTACAGCTGGTTTCAAATTTTGTGCAGCCGGCACGTCCCGTTTTCCCGGGGGTGTTGGTTGTGTCTGTTTTACTTCAACGGAGAGTTTGATCCTGGCTCAGGATGAACGCTGGCGGCGTGCTTAACACATGCAAGTCGAACGATGATCCCAGCTTGCTGGGGGATTAGTGGCGAACGGGTGAGTAACACGTGAGTAACCTGCCCTTAACTCTGGGATAAGCCTGGGAAACTGGGTCTAATACCGGATATGACTCCTCATCGCATGGTGGGGGGTGGAAAGCTTTATTGTGGTTTTGGATGGACTCGCGGCCTATCAGCTTGTTGGTGAGGTAATGGCTCACCAAGGCGACGACGGGTAGCCGGCCTGAGAGGGTGACCGGCCACACTGGGACTGAGACACGGCCCAGACTCCTACGGGAGGCAGCAGTGGGGAATATTGCACAATGGGCGAAAGCCTGATGCAGCGACGCCGCGTGAGGGATGACGGCCTTCGGGTTGTAAACCTCTTTCAGTAGGGAAGAAGCGAAAGTGACGGTACCTGCAGAAGAAGCGCCGGCTAACTACGTGCCAGCAGCCGCGGTAATACGTAGGGCGCAAGCGTTATCCGGAATTATTGGGCGTAAAGAGCTCGTAGGCGGTTTGTCGCGTCTGCCGTGAAAGTCCGGGGCTCAACTCCGGATCTGCGGTGGGTACGGGCAGACTAGAGTGATGTAGGGGAGACTGGAATTCCTGGTGTAGCGGTGAAATGCGCAGATATCAGGAGGAACACCGATGGCGAAGGCAGGTCTCTGGGCATTAACTGACGCTGAGGAGCGAAAGCATGGGGAGCGAACAGGATTAGATACCCTGGTAGTCCATGCCGTAAACGTTGGGCACTAGGTGTGGGGGACATTCCACGTTTTCCGCGCCGTAGCTAACGCATTAAGTGCCCCGCCTGGGGAGTACGGCCGCAAGGCTAAAACTCAAAGGAATTGACGGGGGCCCGCACAAGCGGCGGAGCATGCGGATTAATTCGATGCAACGCGAAGAACCTTACCAAGGCTTGACATGAACCGGAAACACCTGGAAACAGGTGCCCCGCTTGCGGTCGGTTTACAGGTGGTGCATGGTTGTCGTCAGCTCGTGTCGTGAGATGTTGGGTTAAGTCCCGCAACGAGCGCAACCCTCGTTCTATGTTGCCAGCGCGTGATGGCGGGGACTCATAGGAGACTGCCGGGGTCAACTCGGAGGAAGGTGGGGACGACGTCAAATCATCATGCCCCTTATGTCTTGGGCTTCACGCATGCTACAATGGCCGGTACAAAGGGTTGCGATACTGTGAGGTGGAGCTAATCCCAAAAAGCCGGTCTCAGTTCGGATTGGGGTCTGCAACTCGACCCCATGAAGTCGGAGTCGCTAGTAATCGCAGATCAGCAACGCTGCGGTGAATACGTTCCCGGGCCTTGTACACACCGCCCGTCAAGTCACGAAAGTTGGTAACACCCGAAGCCGGTGGCCTAACCCCTTGTGGGAGGGAGCTGTCGAAGGTGGGACTGGCGATTGGGACTAAGTCGTAACAAGGTAGCCGTACCGGAAGGTGCGGCTGGATCACCTCCTTTCTAAGGAGCACCTACAGTCACCTTGCCCCGCGTTATGCGGGTGTGGAGGGGTTGTCAGGAGTACGCCCGTTGCGCAGACGCTAGTTCTGCGGCGGGTGCTCACGGGTGGAATATCAGCAAATAGGTGCCTGGCGGCAGGTGCCGGCAGCAAGTACGGACTCACTTTCGGGTGTGGTCCTGGAACGCGGCCGGTATGTTTCGCGCAGGTAGTGTTTGGCACACTGTTGGGTCCTGAGGCAACAGGACCATGGCGCCGGCCCTGGTGCGGTTTCCCTTTCGGGGGGAGTTGTGCGGGGTTGGTGGTGTGGGACTTGTTTGTTTCTGGTTTCCTGGCTGCATCGAGCGCGCACGTGTGTGTGTGGGGTGTGTGGTACGGGGTTGTTGTTTGAGAACTACATAGTGGACGCGAGCATCTTTTATAAGAAGCAATTTCCAAGAATATGAACCTGGATCTGTGCTGCTGTCCTTCGGGGTGGTGGCGTCAGTGTCTGTGGTTCTCTCGAAAATTAGTTTTTTTGATCTTTTGTGGTCAAGTTTTTAAGAGCACACGGTGGATGCCTTGGCATTAGGAGCCGAAGAAGGACGTAGGAATCTGCGATAAGCCTGGGGGAGTCGATAACCGGACTGTGATCCCAGGGTGTCCGAATGGGGAAACCCCGCCAGGGGCGCGAGCTGCCTGGTGACCCGCATCTGAACACATAGGGTGCGTGGAGGGAACGCGGGGAAGTGAAACATCTCAGTACCCGCAGGAAGAGAAAACAATAGTGATTCCGTCAGTAGTGGCGAGCGAACGCGGATCAGGCTAAACCGTTCCATGTGTGATAGCCGGCGGGCGTTGCATGGTCGGGGTTGTGGGACTTCCCATTCTGTCTCTGCCGGGACAGTGGGGTGTGTAGTACAGGCATAGGTGAACGGTCTTGAAAGGCCGGCCAGAGAGGGTGTGAGCCCCGTAACCGAAATGTTGTGTACCGCCCGGGGAGTATCCCAAGTAGCACGGGGCCCGAGAAATCCCGTGTGAATCTGTCAGGACCACCTGATAAGCCTAAATACTCCCTAATGACCGATAGCGGACCAGTACCGTGAGGGAAAGGTGAAAAGTACCCCGGGAGGGGAGTGAAACAGTACCTGAAACCGTGTGCTTACAATCCGTCGGAGCAACCTTGTAGTTGTGACGGCGTGCCTTTTGAAGAATGAGCCTGCGAGTTAGTGTTACGTCGCGAGGTTAACCCGTGTGGGGAAGCCGTAGCGAAAGCGAGTCTGAACAGGGCGTTGCAGTGGCGTGATCTAGACCCGAAGCGAAGTGATCTACCCATGGCCAGGTTGAAGCGACGGTAAGACGTCGTGGAGGACCGAACCCACTTCAGTTGAAAATGGAGGGGATGAGCTGTGGGTAGGGGTGAAAGGCCAATCAAACTTCGTGATAGCTGGTTCTCCCCGAAATGCATTTAGGTGCAGCGTTGCGTGTTTCTTACCGGAGGTAGAGCTACTGGATGGCTAATGGGCCCTACAAGGTTACTGACGTCAGCCAAACTCCGAATGCCGGTAAGTGAGAGCGCAGCAGTGAGACTGTGGGGGATAAGCTTCATAGTCGAGAGGGAAACAGCCCAGACCACCAACTAAGGCCCCTAAGCGTGTGCTAAGTGGGAAAGGATGTGGAGTTGCGAAGACAACCAGGAGGTTGGCTTAGAAGCAGCCATCCTTAAAAGAGTGCGTAATAGCTCACTGGTCAAGTGATTCCGCGCCGACAATGTAGCGGGGCTCAAGTACACCGCCGAAGTTGTGGATTTCAGATATTAGCTAAGCCGCCCCTTGTGGGTTGGTTCAGGCGTCTGGAGTGGTAGGGGAGCGTCGTGTGGGCAGTGAAGTCGCGGTGTAAACCAGCGGTGGAGCCTACACGAGTGAGAATGCAGGCATGAGTAGCGAAAGACGGGTGAGAAACCCGTCCGCCGAATGATCAAGGGTTCCAGGGTCAAGCTAATCTGCCCTGGGTAAGTCGGGACCTAAGGCGAGGCCGACAGGCGTAGTCGATGGACAACGGGTTGATATTCCCGTACCGGCGAAAAACCGCCCATGCTGAACAGGGGATACTAACCGCCCGAAGCCTGCCTGACACCCCTTGTGGGTGAAGGGTTTTGGTGGAGCGCGGGACCTGATCCTGGGAGGCAAGCGTATTAACAGGTGTGACGCAGGAAGGTAGCCGAGCCGGGCGATGGTTGTCCCGGTCTAAGGATGTAGGGCGAACGGTAGGCAAATCCGCCGTTCATGATGCCTGAGACCCGATGGGACTCCCGTAAGGGGGGATTCGGTGATCCTATGCTGCCTAGAAAAGCATCGACGCGAGGTTTTAGCCGCCCGTACCCCAAACCGACACAGGTGATCAGGTAGAGAATACTAAGGCGATCGAGAGAATTATGGTTAAGGAACTCGGCAAAATGCCCCCGTAACTTCGGGAGAAGGGGGGCCCCCATCGTGATGGACACTTGCTGTCCGGAGCGTGCAGGGGCCGCAGAGACCAGGGGGAAGCGACTGTTTACTAAAAACACAGGTCCGTGCGAAGTCGCAAGACGATGTATACGGACTGACTCCTGCCCGGTGCTGGAAGGTTAAGAGGACCGGTTAGCCGCAAGGCGAAGCTGAGAATTCAAGCCCCAGTAAACGGCGGTGGTAACTATAACCATCCTAAGGTAGCGAAATTCCTTGTCGGGTAAGTTCCGACCTGCACGAATGGAGTAACGACTTCCCCGCTGTCTCAACCATAAACTCGGCGAAATTGCAGTACGAGTAAAGATGCTCGTTACGCGCAGCAGGACGGAAAGACCCCGAGACCTTTACTATAGTTTGGTATTGGTGTTCGGAGTGGCTTGTGTAGGATAGGTGGGAGACGTTGAAGCCCGGACGCCAGTTCGGGTGGAGTCATCGTTGAAATACCACTCTGGTCACTTTGGACATCTAACTTCGGCCCGTAATCCGGGTCAGGGACAGTGCCTGATGGGTAGTTTAACTGGGGCGGTTGCCTCCTAAAAAGTAACGGAGGCGCCCAAAGGTTCCCTCAGCCTGGTTGGCAATCAGGTGTCGAGTGTAAGTGCACAAGGGAGCTTGACTGTGAGAGAGACATCTCGAGCAGGGACGAAAGTCGGGACTAGTGATCCGGCGGTACATTGTGGAATGGCCGTCGCTCAACGGATAAAAGGTACCTCGGGGATAACAGGCTGATCTTGCCCAAGAGTCCATATCGACGGCATGGTTTGGCACCTCGATGTCGGCTCGTCGCATCCTGGGGCTGGAGTAGGTCCCAAGGGTTGGGCTGTTCGCCCATTAAAGCGGTACGCGAGCTGGGTTTAGAACGTCGTGAGACAGTTCGGTCCCTATCCGCTGCGCGCGCAGGAAATTTGAGAAGGGCTGTCCTTAGTACGAGAGGACCGGGACGGACGAACCTCTGGTGTGTCAGTTGTACTGCCAAGTGCACCGCTGATTAGCTACGTTCGGATGGGATAACCGCTGAAAGCATCTAAGCGGGAAGCTCGCTTCGAGATGAGATTTCCATACACCTTGTGTGTGAGAGGCCCCCAGCCAGACCACTGGGTTGATAGGCCGGATGTGGAAGCGAGGACTAACGACTCGTGAAGCTGACCGGTACTAATAGGCCGATAACTTACACCACACACCCCCCTT
>NZ_JBWZCK010000029.1:0-5498 GCF_059383555.1 Pseudarthrobacter sp. MDT1-56 | reverse complement strand
GTTCCGGGTGAACCGGGACCTGGTGGTCCTCAATGATGTGAATTCGGGCAATGTCTGGCTGGTCAACCAGAACATGCAGCTCGTCAACAACTGGGACGACGTCGTCCCGCCTCAGCAGACCTCCGACGACGCGGACAAGGACTCCGCCGACGAGGTCCAGCAGACCGTCCTCCCGGACCGCACCAAACCCAACAGCGCCCCTGCGGCCAAGCCGGACAGCTTCGGCGTGCGCGCCGGCAAGACCACCATCCTCCCCGTGCTCGACAACGACACCGACCCCGACGGCGACATCCTCACCGTCCGGGCACCCGATCCGGTCAAATCCGGATTCCTGGCACCGATCTACGGCTCCACCGGTTTCCAGGTCAGCGTGCCGGCGGACCAGACCGGCGCCGAGACGTTCAAATATTCGGCGGACGACGGCCGCGGGCTCTCCGCCTCCGCCGACGTCACGCTCACCGTCATCCCCGCGGGGGAGAACTCCGCCCCGCGGCAGAAACCCAACCGGAACACCTCCCTCGTGGTGCAGTCCGGCAAGCTTGTCACCCAGAACATCCTCCCGGACTGGATCGACCCCGACGGCGACGACCTCTACGTCGTCAGCGCCACCAGCAGCGACCCCCGCGACCAGGTCAAGGCCCGTCCCGACGGCCTGCTCAGCTTCCAGGATGCCGGCGCCGAGCCCGGCCGCAAGATCGTCACCGTCACGGTCTCCGACGGCCAGTCCAGCACCGAAGGAAAGATCACCGTCGACGTCCGGGCGCCCGGCGCCCTGCCGCCGATCGCCAACGCGGACCACATCGTCGCGGTCGCCGGGGTGGACACCGTCATTGCCCCGCTCAAAAACGACTCGGATCCCCAGGGCGGAGCGCTCCGCCTCGCCCAGATCACCCCGGACGGCAATTTCACCGCCACGATGGGCGCGGACCAGCAGACCTTCACATTCAACTCCACCGCCCAGGGCGCCCACTACGTCACCTACCTCGTGACCAACGGCCCGGCCAGTGCCCAGCAGCTGGTCCGGGTCGACGTCGTACCCGGCAACGGCGACGGCGCCCCGGTGGCCGTGCGGGACACCGCCCTGCTCCCCAGCGGCGGCAGCGTGCTGGTGGATGTCCTGGGCAACGACTCCGATCCCTCCGGCGGCGTGCTGGTGGTCCAGTCCGTCACGGCCGCTGACGGGCAGCCCGTGAGCGTCTCCGTCCTGGACCACTCGGTGGTCCGGATCACCGACATCCGCGCGCAGGGCCAGCTCAACGTCAAATACACCATCTCCAACGGCAAGGCCTCAGCCAGCGGCGAGATCGCCGTCCTCGTGGTCCCGGCCCCCACCAAACTCCAGGCCCCGCAGGCCAAACCGGACGAAGCCACGGTCCGGGCCGGCGACGTCGTCACCATTCCGGTCCTCGAGAACGACACCGACCCCAACGGCGGCAAGCTGACCCTTGAGCCGGTGCTCGCCCAGCAGCCCGACGCCGCCGACGGCCGCATCTTCCACTCCGGCGGAACCCTTCGCTTCATCGCCGGAGAAGCGCCCAAAACCGTGTACGCGATCTACAAGGTCACCAACGACTCCGGTCAGTCGGACTCGCAGCAGCTCACCATCAGGATCCGGGCCCGCGACGACGAGCGGAACACCCGCCCGGAACCGAAAAACCTGACCGCCCGGGTGGTGGCCGGCATGGTGGTCCGCATCCCCGTGCCGCTGGACGGCATTGACTCCGACGGCGACTCCGTCCAGCTGATCGGCGTCGACAAGGCCCCCGACATGGGCACCGCCGTGGTCAAGGACGGCTACCTCGAATTCACCGCCACCGAAGACGCGGCCGGCACGGACACCTTCAGCTACCGCGTGCGGGACCGGATCGGCGCCGAAAACACCGGAACCGTGATTGTCGGCATCGCCCCGCCGGAAGCCAACAACCAGAAACCCATCGCGATGGACGACGCCGTCGACGTCCGCCCCGGCCGCAAGATTGCCGTCGACGCACTCACCAACGACTCGGACCCCGACGGGGACCCGATCAGCCTGGTCTCCAACGCCTTCGAGGCCCGCCCCGAACTGCAGGTGGAATCAGCCGACGGCGGCAAGGTGCTCCTCACCGCCCCCGGCACCGCCGGCAACGAGAGCGTCAGCTACAAAATCCAGGACGACAAGAAAGCCCAGGGCAGCGCGGTGATCCGCGTGCGGATCAGCCCGGACGCGGCCCTCAAGCTCCCGGTCGCCAAGGACGACGTGGTCACCTCCGCAGAGACGCTCGGCAAGTCCGCCGTCGACGTCCCGGTCCTCAAGAACGATGCGGACCCCGACGGCGTCGCCTCCGAACTCAAGGTCTCGCTGCCGGATGGCAACCCGAACGCACGCGTCGGCGGCGACGGCAACGTCGTCGTGACCCTGGTCCCGAAGGACCAGCTGGTCCCGTACACCGTCACCGACGTGGACGGCCAAAGCGCGACGGCGATCATCTGGGTTCCCGGCCAGGGCGAGCAACACCCCACCCTGGCGCGCACCGACGTCGTCGAGGTGATGGCCGGCCAGGAAATCACCGTCGACCTGAACGAGTACGTCCGGGTCCGGGAAGGACGCACCCCGCGCATCACGCAGGTGGACAAGGTCCGGGTGCAGGGAGCCGGAACGGAGAACGTCGTGGCCGGGAACGGTACCGCGCTGCGCTACGCCGCGCTCGAGGACTACGTCGGCCCCGGCTCCGTGACCTTTGAGGTCACGGACGGCACGGGACCGGACGATCCGCAGGGCCTCAAATCGACTTTGAGCATCATCACCAAGGTCATCCCGAACCCGGACGCCAACCACCAGCCCAGCTTCAGCGGGACCGAGCTCGAGGTGCCGAAGGCCGAATCCGTCAGTCTTGAGCTCGGCAACCTTGCCAAGGATGTGGACTCCGGCGACCAGGAAAAGCTTAAGTTCGAGCTCGACGGCACCCTGCCGGACGGGTTCCAGGCAACGATCGAGGGCCAGACCCTCAAGGTCACCGCGGAAGCCACCCTCGCCGCGGGACGCCAGGGGACCATCCCGCTGAAGGTTACCGACGGCCGCTCCGAACCGGTCACGGCCACGGTGGCGGCGACCGTCGTCGCCTCCAACCGGCCGCTCCCGACGGCCAACGAGGACGTCATCGAAAAGGCCAATGCGGGCCAGACCGAGACCATCAACGTCCTGGCCAATGACTTCAACCCGTTCAGCGAAACTCCGCTGAAAATCATCTCGGCCACTGTCGAAACCGGCTCGGCCGCCGGCGCCCCTGCCGTGGACGGGGACTCGATCAGGGTCACTCCCGCCGACGGCTCCAAGGGCGTCATGGTGATCCGCTACACCGTACTGGACAAAACCGAGGACCCCTCGCGGCAGGCGAGCGGCCGGCTGCGCATCACGGTCCGGGACAAGCCGGATGCCCCCTCGGCGCCGTCCGCGACGGACGTCCGCAGCCGCACCGCCGTGCTCAAATGGGCCCCGCCCTCGGACAACGGCGCTGCCATCAGCAAATACACCGTCAGTTCCAGCGGCTTCAGCCAGGACTGTGCCACCACCACCTGCACGCTCAGCGGCCTGACCAACGACGTCAAATACGTCTTCACCGTCACCGCCACCAACGAGGTGGGGGAGTCAACGCCTTCGGTGGCATCCAATGAGATCCGGCCGGATGAGAAGCCGTCCCCGCCGGAGGCCCCGACGGTCAAGGCCGGCGACAAGAACATGGTGATCAGCTTGGCCCCGGCCAAGACCGAGGGCTCGGCCGTCAAGGACTACAACCTGGAGATCTCCCCGCCGCCGGCCAACGGGATTGCCGTGAAGAGCGGCGTCGCCGGCCTGAACTACACCTGGCCGGGACTGACCAACGGCGTCCGGTACAAGGTGCGCGCCCAGGCCGTCAACGAGCTTGGCCCGTCCGAGTGGGGGATCTACTCCGCCGAGGACAACCCCGCCGGTGTCCCGGCAGCCCCGGCGGCACCAACCACGACGGTTGCCTCCGCTGTGGGGACTTCGAACCAGCTCAAGGTGAACTGGGCCGAACCGAATACCAACGGCGACGCGATCAAGAACTACTACGTCACCATGAGCGGCGGCGGCGGGACCACCCAGACCCAGATGGTGGCCGGGACGGTCCGGACCGCGAACTTCACCGCGAACAACTCCGAGGCGTCCTACACGTTCACCGTCCAGGCCGAGAACAAGGCCGGCAAAGGCGCCGTCAGCGCCCCGTCAGCACCGCGCCGCGCCACCGGCAAGCTCTCGGCGGTCTCCGGCGTGAGCGCCACCGAGGCCAACACCGGCGGGGCGGGAAGGGCCGTGACGATCAACTTCCGGGAACTCACCAACGCAGAGCGCAATGGCTCGGCGCCCAACGAGGTCAGCTACACGTACCGGGCCAGCACCGGCCAGTCCGGCCCCATCCGGCCCGGGCAGACCGTCGGCGGTTTCACGAACGGTGCGGCCACGACCATCACGGTGGTCGCCAACTCCACCGTGGCGCCAAGCTCCGACGCCAGCACCGGCGCGTCCACGACCCCGTTCGGTGCTCCCGGAACCCCCTCGGCCTCCGGCCAGGACGGGGCTGAAAACCAGAAGTCGCTGAGCCTCAGCTGGTCCTCGCCATCAACCTCCACCAACGACGTCGCCAAGACCCAGATCAGCATCGACGACGGAGCCTGGCAGGATGTGGGCCCCTCCGGCAGCAGGACGGTCAATACCGGAGGCTACGACGAGCCTCACTCCATCCGGGTCCGGACGGTCAACTCGGTAGGAACCTTCGGCGCGACTGCCACGGCAACCGCGAAGTCCGGTCCGCCGCAAAGCGTCTGGAGCACCCGGGTCAAGACCTCCGATCCGAACTTCGTGCGCACCTGCACGTACACGCAGGGCGGCTCGAACTACCGTCCCACTCCCTACTTTGACTGCGATGGCGTCAACAACGGCGACTCGCCCCCGTGGTTCTACAAGAACAGCGGGGAGACCATCGTGGTCAAGTGCTACATCGTGCAGAACGACAACTGGACCAACTCCCCGGACACCGAGTGGTACCGGGTGGAATCTGGCTCCAACCGGAACGTAGGCCGGTACATAATCGCGGGGCACACCCAGCTCGGTGCGCCGTTCAGCCTCGGGATCCCCCGATGCTGAGTGACGCAGGGAAGTCCTCCCCATCGCGCGCCCCTGGAACGTTCGGTAGGCTGTCGCGGGAAGTGAGGGCCTGGTCTCGGGTCCGCCACGGGAATCACCACGCCATTTTGAAGGAAATCTGAAGCTGTGACACGTCTTTTCGCCACGCTGGGGTCCAGGAAGCCGGGCTTTGATCGTCCGGGGTCAAACAAACGGCGCAACAAGTTCATCACCATTACCGCCTCCGTCTCCGCTGCCGCGGTGCTGGTCACCGCTGCCATCATCTATCCGGGGTTTAAGACCACTGAGGTGGAGTTGAACGATGGTGGGGTGTGGGTGGTGTCGAAGTCGAAGAATGCGGTGGGGCGGTTGAATTATC
>NZ_JBWZCK010000028.1:0-5718 GCF_059383555.1 Pseudarthrobacter sp. MDT1-56 | reverse complement strand
GTTCCCGCGGCCGTGAAACACGGCCTGACACGTCTTCCAGCGGGTCCGGCTTGGTCTGTCAGGAGTACTTCGGGAACACCCCCCACCCCGGATGGGTCACCCCCCAACCGACACCAACCCGTTACACAACCACAACAAACAAAAGCCAGCGCAACTCGTCGAGGGCGCTTTGAATCACTACGATCAAGCGTTCGCCGACGGTGCCACTTTTCATAACCCGGCCGTCAACGTCTACTTTCCGCGCCGCCTGTGGGGGGCCTCCGCGTTTGAGTCCTGGACTCGCGCGGAGGCTCTCCTCCTATGCCGAATGGAGGCGCATTCAAAAAAGGCGGTCCACGATGGAAGTGCGACCCTGACCTCTGGCTATTCCTGCGCAGCGGCGTATGCCTGCCTAATGGCCTGCCTGATACGTCCTCGGGGGCTGGGGTTGTACTCGTTCTCCGTCGCCCAGCTGCGGATCTGCTGGGTCTCTTCACGACTCATCGACACGGCACGGCCAGCCGTGGGACCGGACGACCCACGCAAACGCCGGCCCTTGGCGGCATACCTTTTCAGCGTTTTGCGCAGATCAGCGGCATTGTCTGCTGAGAGGTCGATTTCATAGTCGCCGCCCTCAAAGGAGAAGCTAACGGTTTCCTGGGCATCTTCGCCAGAGAGATCATCGATCAGCTGAACATGGATTTTACGGGCCAACAGGGGGTCCTTCGTTCGTGGTTAATGCTGTCGTCTCCCCCAAATCCAACGCCAGCCTTTGACCTCAACACTATTTCAATTCCAAACACCATCAAGACCGCAGCTGAAGTGGTCGGGATACCAAGCCGAGAGCCATCCCGCAGCGAGTGTCAGGCTGACCCCTAGCCCCACAGCGGCACGGTGTCAGGAAATGGCACATCCAACTCCAACCTGTCGCAAATGCCCCCAGTCAATTGACGTCAGGTAGGGGCATTTCCCACGCGGACGGACCATGACACTCCCCCACGCCTGTTGACCCAATGACCGGCACTCGCGGATGTGAGGAGTTCGGCCGCCCGTCAGGTCCTGGTCTGCAATCCATACGCGGTCGCTTCCCGAACCGACGATTCACGCTGCCCGCGGCCCCCACGGCTCCGAATCCTTTCCGAAACCAAGAACAGAAGGTGACCATGAGCGTTCAGCAGGGAACCGCCACCACTGGAGCGGCGGCGTTGCGGCTGCACATTCTGCAAACAGATTTGGGCCCCTGCACGGTCCGTATCCAAGAGCGCGACGAGGGCCTGCTTCCCTCATCGTGCACACCGGATGTCTACCTTCACGGCGCCGCAGGATCCTGGACCACATTCCTCCCGCTGCTTTTCGGTGCTCAGGCCAATGACCGGGTGCTGATTGATCTCCCGGGCTGGGGCGAATCCACAAAAGGTGTCCGGCTTGAACATTTCAGCATCGAAGCGATGGCCCGCGCTGTCACCGACGTACTGAACTCGCTCGGCTACGGGCGATGGAACCTCATGGGCCACTCAATGGGCGGGTTCCTGGCATTGCATATTGCCTCGGCCTGGCCGGAGCGGACCGCCAGTGTAGCTACCATTTCGCCAGCCACCTTCGGCGTAGCCGAGGCTGCCCGAAGGCCACTGCGCAGCTTGTCCAGATCCCCGGCATTTGTCGGCATGTTACTGCTTATGCGCTCCCTGGCAGCCCTCGGCCCGGCGGGCCCGGCAATAGTGCGCGCCATCGGTGCAACACCTGTAATGAGACACCTGATGTCCCCCTTCTTCGCATATCCCGCGGCGGTTCCTGCGTGGGTTATCCGTGGGCTCAGCACTGACGCACGCCGAGCTAGCTTCTTCGCGGCTACCCAGGCCGCAGCGGACTACGATTTTGGGCAATGGCGCGCCATCCGCTGCCCGGTCCTGGCGACCCGCGGGGACACCGATGTCTTCACTCCCCCATCTGACCTCGTCCGGTTGGCGGACGTTGTTCCGCACGTCCAGTTGGTGACGATGCCCTGCTGCGGCCACTTCGCCAACATAGAGCGGCCGGAGCAGGTGCAACGGCTGATCGAGGGGTTGCGGTCTCATGTAAACCACCGGCAAACAACTGTCAGGCGCACGCTCATAACTCCGTCAGTCTGTAACTCAGGAACTCTGTGAGTTCGGACCTTCGGCGCTGCCGAAGTCACACAGGCCGCCATGAAGATCAAGCGGATCCATCCCCAGCGCACCAACCTCCGCATGAAGGGCCCGGCCGCAGCGGAGTAAATGCTGGCCAGCTACGCGGGCCCGGTTTGATCCGGATGTCGACGACCTCCCCCACGTACGCGCCGCGGGATTTCCACAAGCCCCGCGGCCGGCGTCTCTGGTGTCCGACAGTCGATACGGACCAGCACCTCCTCGTTGACTCCGCCACCACCCTGAATGAGCAGCAGCAGACACTGGCCGCCGCCATCACCTGTACGAAGTGCCGTGGTTCATGTGTCCTGCCGACTACCGCGGCCTTCCCGGAGCTCAACGGGGACGCCGTGCACCGGGGCGCCGCGTACGTTCACTGCCAGGAGCCCATGTCACCCGCGGACCCCGAGCTTCGGGGCGTGCAGTGGCCGGTTTCCGCTCAAGCCGGGCCCACGGAGCTCCTGAGTGCTCTTCCCGGACCCGGGTTCTTCGGTGTCGGTGCGGATTCCAGATGGAAATATCCGCTGAGGACAGGCGGCTTATGTAACTTCAGCTGACCGTGATAACCCGATGCGGACCCATGAGCGGGCCAGCGACAATGACCGGTACGACGCATAATGTCAGGAACAGTGCAACCGGCGCGATGAGGTTAATTGACGATGTCGGCGGTCAGCAACTGTGGGTGATGGAATTCCTGAAGCGGCCCATCGAACAGACCTTCAGCCAAGGCACGCCTACCTGGAAGAGTGGAACTGACACTCTCAGCGTCGAAGCGAGTGAAAGGGCCCCTATTTTGCGAGTGGCCCCAGGGCCGCGCGCCTTCACGCCCTGATCAAATATCGACGAGCTAATCCTGAGGAGAAGAGCAAGCCTTCTGCACTAACCACTAGACGGCGGTTCCCTTACCTAAGCCAAACCCTCACTGGGCGTGCGTCGGCGTACCGCAGTGGCGTGAGCTGTGCGACGTTGAAGGTCATGGATGAAGGCAGTTAGTGCGGCCGCGTTGCGGGGGTCTTCGGCGAGGCCGTCAAGCTGGGAAGCGATGGCGGCCAGTTTTTTGTTGGTGTGGTTGCTGAGGACACAGAGCAGAGCGAAAGCTGCATCGGCACCGATGCTGAGCCGTCCCATAAGAATGCCCAGAGCTCTTTCGATGACGGGGTGGGCGCGGACGGCTCCGGCGACGGCATCCCTGGTGGCCCGTTCAGTTTCGGCGCGGACGGTTGAGGTTAAGTCGACCATGATTCCCGTGATGGAGAAGAGCCTGCCCGTCGCGTCGAGGACGGCCTCCCCTGTAGTCAGTACCCTGTGTTCGCGCCGGTGGGAGTCAATCAGGCGGTGGTAGCTGGCGAAGTATCCCCCGACCTCAGCCAGGTCGGTGTGCAATTCCCGTATTTTTGCCCTGTCGCCCTTGTGCTTGTGCGCCAGGACAAGCTCGACGGTCGGCACGACCTCTCCGCGCTGGTATCCGTGGATCCGGTAGAGCACATCGGACCACACCACCGCCCCGGTCCCGGCATCGATGAGAAACGCCCCCGCGGTGCAATTCCTGGCCTCCAGCGCGCTTGAGTACGTGAACATGCTGTCAAAAGTACTCATACCGTTCGCACCAGTCCTTCGCGGGAATACCCCGGCATGGGGCAAAGATCGGTGATCAAACCCATTCCGGCACACTCACGGAGGACACGGATACCCTCGACGGCCGACACCTTGTCCGGGAACGGGCCGGATACGACCCCAACCGTCCCATCGGGAGCCTCCGATCTAAACCCGAGAGACAGGTTCCCGTCGTGAAAAAGCTCGAACGCTCCGGTCATAGTTACCCCTCTGCACGCCCGGCGGAAACCCAGCGCGACGTCATCAAATCCGATAGGCAGCGCCTTGCCCCGGCCGGCCCGCCAACGGGAGAGGGCGTACCCCATGTGGCCCCAGCCACACCCACCCCTACGGTACGGACGAACCCGCGTACGGGCGAGTAGGCGGCTGCCGGGACCGCACTCTACCTCGCACGCCAGTTATCCCTTCCCACTGGTCGCAAATAGCTGAACGCCCTAAAGCTCCTGCAGGACAGGTGCGATGAGCGGGTGGCCGGGATCCACAGCGACTCGGGGAAGCCGAAGGGCCGAGTCCGGAAGGATCCGAATAGGCTTAGGTTCGCCGAGGTCACCGTCAGCGGACCCAAAACCTGTTCGCTGGCCGCCCACCAATTCCTGCAACTCGCCCTCGAGGCCGACCCCGGCTCCCACGCGGCCAGGCTCAGCGAGCTTATGATCTGCTCCGGATCGGTTGCCAGGTCATGCCGTTCCCCCCGCATTCCTGCATGAACAACTACCAGGGCGGAAAATCCGGACCGGCCGCAACCCTCGGTCGATCAAAAGAATAATCAGCAAGCCATGATGTAAGCGGGGCAAAGTCAACTAGTCGGGGCAACGCCGGGGTTTAAGCCGCCGTTTGCAGCAGCTGGTTCAGCCGGTTGGCCGGGGTCGCTAGGTTAAGGGTGGGCCGGGGCCGGCGGTTGAGTTTCGCGGCGATCTTGCGGAGGTCCTCCGGGGTGTGGACGGAGAGGTCGGAGCCTTTTTCGAACCAGAAGCTCAGGAGCCGGTTGGTGTTCTCGTTGGACCCGCGCTGCCAGGGCGAGTGCGGGTCGCAGAAGTAGAGCGTGGTGTCGAGCGCGGTCTGGATCCGTGCGTACTCGGCGAGTTCCGTGCCGCGGTCCCAGGTGATGGACCGTCGCAGTTGATCCGGGAGCTGGCCCATCTCCCGGATCATCGCGGCAGCGACAGTGTCCGCGGTGTGGTCCCCGGGGAGGTGGAGGAGGATCGTGAAACGGGTCGAGCGTTCCACCAGGGTGCCGATCGAGGTCCCGTCGGAACCGATGATGAGGTCACCCTCCCAATGTCCGGGGACGGCCCGGTCCTGGACCTCGGCCGGGCGCTCACTGATCTTGAACGCCTCCTTGTAGGGGCTGTTCAAATGCCGGTCCGCGGAGTGGGGAACGCGTTGCTTGCGCTTCAGGCTGAGCTTCTCCGCCAGGTCCGCCTGCAGACTTCCGCGGGATTGAACGTATAACGCCTGGTAGATCGTTTCGTGGCTCACCTGCATAGTCTGGTCGTCGGCGAAGTAGAAGGCCAACATCGCCGAGATCAGTTTCGGGCTCCACCCATCATCCATCCATACTCCGATCAGCCGACAGAGCGCCTCGTCCTCGACGAGCTTCAACGGTTTGGGCCGGCGCCTGGCCTGATGCGCCTTCGTGTGCGCGACCGAGGCGTAATACACCCCGTCCGCGCCGGCGTTGCGCTTGACCTCCCGCCAGACCACAGACCTGTCCCGGCCGATCGCCGCACCGATCCTGGCGTAGCTGAGCCCGCTGCGCCGGCCCATCTGGATCATCCCCCGCCCACCCGGACCTTCCGCCGTCGGTGCCGGATCCGAAAGACCCCCAACAGGACCCATGCTCACAGTCATCATCTGTGAGGTGTACTACTGATGTGAGACACAGTTTGAAAGGATTGTGCCCATGTCTTCCCGTCCCAGTTATTCCGATGAGTTCAAGGCCGATGCCGTGAATCTCGTC
>NZ_JBWZCK010000027.1:0-7798 GCF_059383555.1 Pseudarthrobacter sp. MDT1-56 | reverse complement strand
CGGCCTGCTGAACAAAACCTTCAACACCGACGCCGTGAAAGCCGACATGCTCGTCGGCATCGCCAAGATCACCGTCAACACCAAGTAACACCCACCAGGAATAGCCGAGAACGCCACGGACCTTGGGGGCCCGTGGCGTTTCGGGTTGAGGTTAGAGTGGTCCCTGGCGGCCACGGAATGGTGCAGTGATCCAGACATGCAGAAGCTTGACGGGCAGAAGATCACCGAGGCGTTGGCGGCTAAGTTTGCCTCGCCGACGCGGAGCACACGTCTGACCGTTGTCCTGGGTCGCTGGCTTGGGATCACCTTCACCGTCTGTTTTTTCACCGGCCTTTTCAGTCACGGACTTCAAAATCCGCCCTCGTGGATGTTCTTTCCCACGAGCCCTGTGTGGATCTACCAGCTCACCCAGGGACTGCACGTGACGGCAGGTATCGCCGCGATTCCGCTGCTGCTGGCAAAGCTCTGGTCCGTCTATCCGGAACTGCTGACGTGGCCGCCGGTAAAGTCCCTGGTACACGGCCTCGAGCGGGCCTCCATTGCCCTGTTCATCGCCTCGTCGCTGCTGCAGTTGACCACCGGCCTGATCAATACCTACAAGTGGTATCCGTGGCCTTTTCCCTTTCGCGAAACCCACTACTGGCTGGCATGGGTGATCTGGGGCTCGCTCCTCCTGCACATTGCCGTCAAACTCCCCGCCATTGCCGCTCACTGGCGCCGGCGATCGTCAAGGGATCGCGCCGTTGGCGGGCCAGCCGGGAAGGACCCCGCTACTTCCGGCGTCGAACCCTCTTCCGCGGCCGGAAGTACCGGACGCTGGTCCCGGCGGGGGTTCTTGACGGCTGTCGTAGCCGGGACCGGAGCAGTCGTTGTAACGACCGCGGGACAGTCGTTCTCCTGGCTGGCACCGGCCAACCTGTTCGCCCCACGCAAGATGGGGACCGGCCCCCAAGGGGTGCCGGTGAACCGGACCGCAGCCGATGCCAAGGTGACCGAACTGGCGAAGTCCCCGACCTGGGCGCTCATGGTCCGCTCAGGTGCTTCCAGCCGGTCCTTCACCCTGGAGGAGCTCCGGGCGCTGCCCCAGCACAGCCACGAACTGCCGATCGCGTGCGTCGAAGGGTGGAGTCAGATGGCTACCTGGCGGGGCGTCCGCGTCCAGGACCTCCTCGCAGCCGTCGGCGCACCTGCGGGTTCTGAACTCCGGTTCACCAGCCTGGAGCCCGAGGGTGCCTACCGCACGATGAACATGCCGGCTGAGTACTCCCAGGACGAGAAGACGCTGGTGGCCCTGGAACTCAACGGTTCGGTCCTCGACCTGGATCACGGCTACCCGGCCCGAATCATCGCCCCCGGCCGTCCCGGAGTGCTGCAGACCAAGTGGCTGCACAGCATGGAGGTCCTGTGAAAACGTCCATTGCTGTCAAAGCCGCCCGGGCAGCGCTCGGCGTCGCGGGCGTGGCCATCCTCGTCTACGGGCTGCTGGGGCTGCCCACCCAACTGGGTCCGGCGCAGCTGATTGGCCTGCTGACATGGATGGCCGTTGCCATCCTCATCCACGACGGCGTCATTGTGCCGCTCTCCACGCTCGCCGGTGCAGGCCTGACCCGGGCCGGCGCGAAACTCCAGCCCCCGTCCGCGGCCGTCCTGCGCGGCGCCCTGCTCACCGGCGCCCTGGTGACCCTGCTGGCGGGGATCCTGCTCAAGGCCCAGTCCGTGGCGCAATCGGCCACGGTCCTGGAGGCCGGTTACGCCGTAAACCTTCTGGGGTTCTGGGTAGTCCTGGCGCTGGCCTCCGCTGCCGCCATCGTTGTCCTGGAACGACGGGCCCGCCGGTCAGGGACCATCAGTCCCTGACCGGGCGGCTGGTCAGGTGCGCTGTCAACACGAGGTGCATTCACCAGGAAAACCTGCCCGCGCAAAAGTGGGACGGCACAACAGCGGGCCCCGGAGCTTGAGGGTCGGGGTCCCTCTAGGGAAGTGCTCCGTCGGGTGTTAGACCGGTCCGCCGCGCAGGGGAGCGGTAGCAAATTCACGCATGCCTTCGTCAAAGCCCACGGACGGTGCCCAGCCAAGTTCGGCATTGATCAGTGCAGAGGAAGCCGTGACGTGGCGGACGTCGCCGAGCCGGTACTCGCCGGTCACTACCGGCGCAGGACCCGCGCTGAAGGTGCTCAACGCCGCCGCGACGTCACCGATCGTGCGTACCTCGTCCGCACCGACGTTGTAGGCCCGGAACCCCGGTGTGCCGGCGCCGGACAATGACTCCGTAGCGGCGATGTTCGCCGCGGCGACATCCCGGACGTGGATGAAGCTGCGCCGCTGGCCGCCGTCTTCGAACACCCGTGGCGCCTCGCCACGGGCCAGGGCCGAACGGAACAAGGACGCGACTCCGGCGTACGGCGTGTCCCTGGGCATCCTTGGACCATAGACGTTGTGATAGCGCAGGGCGATGGCCGAGCCGCCGGTGCTCCGGGCCCACGAGGCGGCCAGATGTTCCTGGCTCAATTTCGAGGCGGCATAAACGTTGCGGGGATCCAGGGCGGCGTCCTCGGTGACCATGGCAGGGACAAGGACTGCCCCGGATTCCGGGTCGCGGGGATCGTAGATACCGGCGCGCAGGTCAGCCTCGGTGCGGGGCCCGGGCCGGACGGGAAGCCCGGTCCGGGGGTCGGCGTACGCGCCCTCGCCGTAGACCACCATCGAGGAGGCCAAAACGAGACGGGTGATGCTGTGGCGTTCCATGGCGGCCAGCAGGACGGCCGTGGCGTAGTCGTTGTTGCGGATGTAGTCCGGTGCGTCGGCGAAGCTGACGCCCAGCCCGACCTTCGCACTCTGGTGGCAGACCGTATCGACACCCCGTAATGCCGAATCGACCGTCGCCGGGTCCGTGACATCGCCGGTTAAGAGTTCCACCTGCGGGTCGAAGACCGGCGGAGCGGGATGGAGGTCCGGGCTCAATGCGTCGAGGACCCGCACGGACCAGCCCTTGGCGAGGGCGGCGTCGACGATGTGGGAACCGATGAACCCAGCACCTCCGGTGACGAGGATCTTCATCTGGCGTCCGCCATTTCCCGGACAGCCGGGAGCGCCATGATCCGGCGCACCGCTTCCTGATCCATCAGCGGCCGGGCGCGGTAGTCCTCACTGATGGCGGCGACGGTCGCCTCAAGAACGGCCAGGACACTGTTCTGGGCACTCTTGAGCCGGGTGAAGACGGCGTCGGCGGTTACCGGTTCCGAGCCGTCGTGCCCGGTGTCGGAATCGGTGATGAACGCCAGATTGGCGAAACCCATGTTGAGCTCGGCGGCCAGCAGCGGTTCGGGGTACTGGGTCATGCTGATGATGTCAGCCCCACCGGTGACGTACCAGGCGGACTCGGCCTTCGTGGAGAACCGTGGTCCGTTGATCACGACCACCGTTCCCTGCGTGACGTAGGCAATGTCGTGGCTGGCGAGAGCGGCAGCCACGTGCGCACGCAGAGTGGGGCAGAACGGTTCCGAGGCCGGCAGGTGCTGGACGCCGGCGGGCGGGACGCCATCAACGACGGTCCCGTCGAAAAAGGTGTCCGCACGTCCCCAGGTGCGGTCGATGAGCTGGTCCGTCACCACGAACGTGTCGGGGCCGAAGCCCTCCCGCAGGCCGCCCACGGCCGAGGAGGAGAGGATGGCCTCGACGCCGAGGCTCTTGAGGGCCCATAAGTTGGCGCGGTAGTTGATCTTCTGGGGCGGCAGTGAATGTCCTCCGCCGTGGCGGGGGAGGAAGGCCACGGTGCGTCCGGCGACGTCGGCAAGAGTCACGGGACCGGACGGCGGCCCATACGGGGTGTCAACGTCGATGTTGGCCAGGACCGCCGCTCCGGGGAGTTGATAGGTCCCGGAACCGCCAATGATGCCGATGCGCGCCTGCGGCGTGCCGGTGAGTGCTGTGTCCATGGTGCAATCCTGTCCTTAGGGGGAGCGTGGTGTGGGGGAGGGGGTGCCGGTCACGGGGTTGCCCCCCGCGGCAACCGGCGACGGGGACTCGAAGCCGGCGGCGGCCGCCAGCTGAAGTTCCTGCCGGCGCCGCCACCAGACACCGGCTGCGACGGCGACGGCGGCGAGAAGCAGGGTGGCCTGATGCAGCGGAAGGCTGAGGGGCTCCTTGAGGGGAAGCATATAAATAGTGTCCAGGGCCAGGATGACGGCGACGTATTCCCAGCGCCGGCTCAGGACAATGAACGGCAACAGCATGAGCGCGTACCAGGGGTAGTTCGGGCTGATGATCAGCAGCGCGAGCCCGATCATGACGGTCTGCTGCTCCCAGACATTCCCGGGTCGGGTCCGCCGCAGCACACCGAACGCAACAACGGCAAGCGCCGCGGCGCTGAGCACCGGCGGCCAGGGCCCGGTGGAGAAGAGTTGCGCCAGCCCGAAGCGGGTCCCGCCGCTCTGGCTATAGCCCTCCTCCTTGAGGTAGCCGGGAAGGAAGCCCAGGACCCCGGCCCCGGCAGCGGCCAGATAGGGCACGTACAGGAGGGCGAACGTTGCCAGAGCCGCGGCAACGAACCGGGCCGGGCGCCGGAACAACAACGCAGGGGCGGCGATGACAGGAATGAGTTTCGTGGCCACGGCAGCCCCGAACACCACCCCGGAGCGCAGCGACTTGCCTCCGGTCAACAGCAGTCCGGCGGCCAGGATCAGGGCACCACCCAGGAGATCAACATGGGCGTTATTCACGGCCTCCAGCTGCACGAACGGGCTCCAGCCCCAGACCGCGGCGAGGTGAAGGGGCAGGCCGCGTCGGGCCAGGGCCCCGAGCAGCATCAGCGTCACGGCCGCGCTGATGAGCAGGCCTCCGAGCTGGAAAGGAAGGTATCCAACCGAGTCGGGGACGGCGGCCCGCACCCCAAAGAAGTAGATCTCTGCAGTGGGCGGATAGATGGTGGGCACGTGCGGGCGGTTAATGGCCGTGCACAACGGACTTCCCGACGGGTAACCGAAGGCCGGGACGGATTCCGTCCCGAACAAGTCCTTGGAGCACACGGGCCCGCCCCCGTCGCCGGTGGCGCCGGGGGCGAACAGCCAGTCCGGCCGAAGCTCGGCGATGGTCTCATCGACGGGCACATACGAGTAGGGGGAGATCCCCGCCTTTTGGACGATCCCGTCCCAGGCGTAGCGGGCGGAATCGTTGCTGGTCCGCGGCGGCGCGCTCACGGCAACCAGGCCGAGCAGCACGGTGCCCGCGATAAGGACGGCACCCACGCGGCGTCTGGGGACGCGCCGGAGGAGACTGACTGCCCCGATGAGGACGCCCCAGGACAGGAAGGTGCCGACAATCGGTGCAGATTCGAAAGGGTTATAGGGGACAACCATCCACCACAGCAAGCCCGCCAGGATCATGACCAGCGCCGTCAGCGTGGCGGCCAGTCTGAGCGTGGGCCGTTGCAGGCCGTCCGTCGTCGGCGAAGGTGCAGCGATGGTCACACCGCGGTCCTGCCTGGCCCGGTGCCGGGAGAGAGCCGGCAAAAGACGCGGCCCTGCAGCCGCTGAACGGAAGATACGGTCCATTCGCTGCGCTGCGCCCGGGACGCGAGACCCACGATTCCCGTCCGGGCCCAGCGGAACGGTTCGCTCTGGTTTCCGCTCGAGTCCTCCAACACGGCGGAGTAGACGGTGTCCAGGTCCTCATCGTCCTCCACTTCAACCAGGAGAGTCCCGTGCGGGGCGATGAGCTGGCCGCAGCGGCGCAGCAGGGACGTGATGCTGCCACCGATGCCGATGTTGCCGTCGAGCAAAATAACGGATTGCCACAGACCGGACTGCGGTACCGGAGCGAACACCGATTGTTCCAGCACCCGGGCACCGCGGGCGCGCGCCCGGCAGACCGCCTCCGGGCTGGTATCGATCCCCAGCGCCGGAAGACCCAAACGCTGTGCGGCAGCCAAAAGCCTGCCCGGTCCGCAGCCGATGTCCAGGACCGGACCCTGAAGGCTCTGCAGCAGCGAACGTTCGAGCAGGTTTGCCTCCCCACACCAACTTTGGACGTCGAAGTCCACCGGGTCTGCCGCATGGTCGATGTCCGGACGAAGCGTCAGGGTCCCGGATCCGTCCGCCAGCGCCCTGGCATAGGGCTCCGTGTGGCCTTGACCGAAGTGGGTGGCTGATGCCACGCCGGCGGCCGTCACGGCAGGACACCGATAAGGATCAGTGAGTCCTGAATACCCTGGGCGGCGTCTAGGACAGCGTGTGCGAAGTCGGTTCCCGGTATCACGGAGGCGATATCGAGCGCATCGCTGAAGTGGTCCATATCCGCCAGCTCCGCCAGCGTCCCGACACTGAGGCCCTGCGATGACAGGCGGGCGAGCTGCTGTGCCCCGGTCGTGTCCGTCGACATCGGCACTCCCCGGATCAATGCCCCGTCGGGGCGGCGCAGCGCGAGGGCCCAGAACCCGCCGTCCGTGGCCGGGCCGATCCAGGCGTCAAGACCCGGCGCGCCCGTGGACCAGTCGTGAAGGAGCGGCGCGACGTGGTCAGCCGAGAACTGCGGAGTGTCCATGCCAATGATGAGCAGCGGAC
Source organism: Pseudarthrobacter sp. MDT1-56 (assembly GCF_059383555.1). Taxonomy (NCBI): domain Bacteria; kingdom Bacillati; phylum Actinomycetota; class Actinomycetes; order Micrococcales; family Micrococcaceae; genus Pseudarthrobacter; species Pseudarthrobacter sp. MDT1-56. Next base: position 1,241 of record NZ_JBWZCK010000027.1, on the reverse strand, counting down.
CGGTGGCGGCGTCGCAGATGGCGGCGAGCCGTTCATCCAGCCCCCCGGTTGCCTGCGGTACGACGGTGAACCCTTCAGCGTCCGCCGCCTTCGGTGTCCCGTCCATGACCAGCACCCGGTGCCGTGCCGGGAGGAGCCGGACCGTATCCAAGCTTCGGCTCAGGCTCAACTGGGCCAGGGCGGCGGCCCCTTCGGGGCTCAGCGGAGGGCTCAGCCGGGTCTTGACGCGGCCCGGCAGGCACTCTTTGGCGATGACCGCCACTGTCAAATCCAAGCTCTTGCTCATAACAGTCATTCGCTGCCGGGAGTCTTCCGGACCGGTCCGGAAGATGCAGCCGCCGCGGCAGCCTTGAGCTGGGCGGACATATCCCGTACAGCCGTCACCGTTCCGCGCACCGTTCCGGTCACCTTGGACTTACCGGTGCGGGGGGCATAGGGGACGGGCATCTCCAGGATCCTCCACTGGCGCAGGCTTGCCTTCAGGAACATCTCCAGCGGGTAGCCGCTGCGCCGGTCCTCGAGCCCGAGGGACAGCAACTCAACGCGTCGTGCTGCCCGCATCGGTCCAAGATCGGTCACGCGTTCCCCGGTCAGGCGCCGGAGCCGCCACGCCAGGACGCCGTTGGCGATCCGGGCATGCACGGGCCAGGATCCGCGCTGCGGCTGGCGACTGCCCAGCACCAGATCTGCCGTTCCGCTGACGACCGGGTCGACCAGCCCCGGCAGCTGGGCCGGGTCGAGTGAGCCGTCGCAATCGCAGAACGCGACGAACTCCGCAGTCGCTGCGAGCAGGCCGGCATGGGCGGCCGCTCCAAACCCCTGGCGGCCCTCATGAATCACGAGTGCCCCCAGGCTCGCCGCGAGCTCGGCGGAACCGTCCGTAGAACCGTTATCGACAACGATGGCCCGGTACCCTTCCGGCAGGCGCGAAAGCACCCACGGCAGGGCGCCGCGCTCATTCAAACACGGCAGAACGACATCAACCATGGCTACAGTCATGTAAAACGCCTCTCAAAGCTATGGTTCCGCAGCGGCGCTTCGCCCCGGATTCCCAACGGTACGCGAGCAGAAAAGTGCCACGGACCCCAAGGAAGGAGCCGTGGCACTTCCCGCCGGTGCAGACCATGCATCCGGCAGGTATTCCTGGTGGGTGTTACTTGGTGTTGACGGTGATCTTGGCGATGCCGACGAGCATGTCGGCTTTCACGGCGTCGGTGTTGAAGGTTTTGTTCAGCAGGCCG
>NZ_JBWZCK010000026.1:0-9956 GCF_059383555.1 Pseudarthrobacter sp. MDT1-56 | reverse complement strand
TGGGAGGAGATCACTTCCCCGTCCTTGCTCAGTGCCGTGGTCCCGTCGGGCCTCCGGCCCCCGAAGTCAGCGGCGAAGAGGTTCTCGCAGTACGCCATCTGGCCGGAGCGGCAGCGGTCGCACTTACCGCAATACGCGGCAGCGAGCAGGACGTGGTCACCCGGCTTCACCGTGGTAACCGAATCGCCGATCCTCTCGACAATCCCGGCTCCCTCGTGTCCAAGGACGGCCGGCAGGGGTGTGGGATAAACCTGGTCACGCACGATGGCGTCCGTGTGGCAGACACCGGAGGCCACCATTTTTACGAGCACCTCGTTAGGGCGGAGATCGTCCAGCTCAAGTTCTTCAATCGTGAGGGGTTGCCGTGGCTCCCGGGCCACTGCTGCGGTTACCTGCATAGTCGTTTCATTCCTTTTTTCGGATGCCTCGGGCTCGGACTTAGAAGGGGTATTGCTGGTCGGACTGCTCCACGGTGATCCACTTCAGCTCGGTGAACTCGTTGATGACGGCCCTGCCATCGAACCTGCCGTAGCCACTGTTTTTCATGCCGCCATAGGGAGCCTGGGCTTCGTTCTGGACGGTTGCCCCGTTGACGTGCACGTGTCCTGCTTGGATCCGCATGGCAACCTGCAATGCCCTGGTGCTGTCGGCGCCGAAAACGGCCGCAGCTAGACCATACTCCGTATCGTTTGCGACCTGGACCGCCTCTTCGACGCCGGAAACGCGGACAACCGTGGTGATCGGTCCGAAGGTTTCCTGATCGTAGATGGACATTTCGGGCCGCACTTTGTCGATGATGGTGGCCGGCATCGATGCACCGTCGGCACGGGCACCGACGACAAGTTCGGCTCCCTTGGCGAGTGCATCATCGATGAGGCCGTTAATCCTGGGGCCTGACTCTTCGCGGATCATGGGGCCGACGATGCAGGCTTCGTCGGTCAGCGGGTCTCCGGCGGCCAGCTGCGCTGCGCGGGCTGCGAACTTGGAAACGAACTCGTCGGCCACGCTCTCGTCAACGACGAATCGTTCGGTCGACATGCAGATCTGGCCCTGGTAGAGGAAGGAGCCGAAGACGGCCGCATTGACGGCGCCGTCAAGGTCCGCGTCGTCGAGGACGACAAACGGTGCCTTGCCGCCGAGCTCGAGCAGCACTGGTTTGAGGTACCGGGCGGCCTTTTCGGCAATGATGCGCCCCACTGCCGTTGAGCCGGTGAAGTTGATCCGGCGGACCGCCGGGTGCGCAATGATCGATTCGACAACCCGATCGGAGTCTTCCGCGGTGCTGGTCAGGAAGTTCAGCACACCGGCCGGAAGCCCGGCCTCGTGCAGGACCTCGGCAATGATCGCATGGGTCTTCGGGCTGGTTTCCGATGCACGGAAGACCACGGTGTTGCCGCAGACGATGGGGTACGCGATGGCCCTGGCCGCAAGCACGCCTGCTCCGTTCCAGGGAGCCATGCTGAGAACAACCCCGGCGGGCTGCCGGACCGTCATCGAGAGTGTCCCCGGCTTGTCCGTCGGGAGGGTCTCCCCCTGGATCTGGGTGGCGAGCCCGGCTGCTTCGCGGAAGAGCTGCGCGGTGAGGAAGACGTTGAACCCGGCCCAGAGCTGGGCTGCACCAACTTCCGACATCATGGTTTCGATGAACTCCGGGCCGCGCCGCTCCATGATGTCTGCGGCTTTGAGCATCACAGCCCGCCGCTCGGTGGGGCCAGTGGTTGACCAGGTGCTGAAGGCCTGTGATGCCGACTCAACGGCGTCGAGCGCGTCGTCGACGCCCGCTGCCGCGCTTTCGGTCACGAGTGCACCCGTCACCGGGTTGCGCCGCTCGAACGTCTTGCCTTCACGGCCGTTCCGGGGCTGGTTGTCAATGATGAGTTGCGTTTGCAAGTGGACTCCTTAGTTGGATTCTGCCGGGTAAGCCAGCACTCGGGCTTGGCAATACGATCTTTAGTGCTTGGGCGTGCTGCCGGAAATGTGAGGCTCAGACGTCGCTGAAGCAGTGTCCGTGGATGCGGCGTCAGCGAGGCGCGGTACGGTCAGGACCGCGACGACGCCGATTGCTGCTGCTATCGCCCAGACGGAGAAGTTGATGAAGTTGCCCAGTGAGGCGGCCACCAGCACGCCGCCGCCCGAGATGGCGAGTACGGCGCCGATCCGTCCGACGCCGAGCGTGATGCCCAGGGCGGTCGCCCGGGTTGCGCCGGAGAAGTACGTTGCGACAAATCCGTTGACCAGGATCTGTGCGCCCACTGATCCGAAGCCGACCACCGCGACCAGCAGGTACATGACCGGAAGCGGCATGACGCCGGTTCCCATCAGAACCAGCGCTATTCCGGAACTCGCGAAGGCCGTTGCGGTCACCGGCCGGGGACCGAAACGGTCGGCCAGGCGGGAGGAAACGAGCACTCCCACAACGGCGCCGATATTGACTGTCAGCAGGAATGTCAGGGAGGAGGCCAGGGAGTATTTGGCGATGACCATGAGTTGCGGCAGCCAGGTATTAAGCCCGTACACGAGGGTCTGGCCACATACACCGGCCAGGCTGAAGAGGATCATGGCACGGAGCAGACGCCCGGTCAGCAGGGTGCGGAAACGGCCGTGCACAGGCGCGTCCCCTTGTGCCGGTGCCTCGGGCAGCGGCTCCAACCCGTACTCGGAGATAATGCGTTCCGCCTGCGCCCGGTCTCCCTTGGCGGCGAGGAATGCCGGTGATTCGGGAAGGAACTTGTACAACAGCGGCACGACGGCGATGAGTGGTACGCCACCGAGTGCCAGCATGCCCCGGAATCCCAGCGTGGGCAGGAAAGCGAGTGCGAGGAGCGCGGCGAGGATCCCGCCGACAGCGTATCCGGAGAACATCAGGGCGTTATTGAAGTTGCGGCGGTTCGACTTGGAGAATTCCACGGTCAGTGCAATCGCCGTTGGGATCACACCGCCCAGTCCGAGGCCCGCGAGAAAACGGAACAAGCCGAACAGCTCGGGAGTCGGCGCCCAGGCGGTCAGCAGCATCAGCAGCGAGAAGGAGGCGATGGAAACCATCATGACCTTCCGGCGCCCGACGATGTCAGTCAGGTACCCGATCAGGATGGCGCCAATGAACATGCCGGCCAGCGCATAGCTGCCTATGGCGCCGGTCTGCACCGGGGTCAGGCCCCAGGGTTCGTAGGCCAGGAGCTTGGGGACGATGGCACCGTAGACGACCAGATCGTATCCGTCGAAGACGATGGCCAGGAAGCAGAGAAAGATAACAGCGGCTGCCGATTTGCGGGGGCGAACCGGAGGTGAGACAGGCGATTGAAAAGCCATTGGGGACTCCAGGTGATATACACGACGTTGTGGCTGTGCCAGAGATGAGGGGTCGTTCGGCTGTGATCTGACCCACAACCGAATGTAACATAAAAGTGTTGTGCGTCAACAGGTGTGTTGCACATTCCCCTGGTGGACACCCAGCCCGGCAAGCAAACATTGGAGAAGCCTTATGCAGTGGAAACCCAGAGCCCTGATCCTGGATCTTTTCGGGGACTATCTCCGGTATGCCGGGAGCGAGGTCAAGCTGGCCGACATCACGGAGCTCCTCGCGGTCTTTGATATTGAGGCGGCCACGGTCCGCGTCAACCTCTCCCGCCTGCGCAAGGAGGGCTGGTTCACCACCCGGCGGGTCGGGCGGGAAACGGTCTACTCCCTGACCCCCCACATGCTGGAGATCCTTGACGAGGGACGCGAACGGATCTTCCGGCGGCGGGATGAAAGCTGGCAGGGGCGCTGGACCATGGCCATCTACCAGGTCCCGGAATCCGAACGCGCCGTCCGGGAACAGCTCCGCAAGCAGCTCGCCTGGCATGGTTTCGGCCAGCTGTCGCCATCGACCTGGCTGAGCCCGCACGACCTCATCGCCGAGGTCCGCGAAATTGCCGCCCAATATCCGCTGGCCAAAGTTGATGCCCTCTGGTGCGGGACCGGCGACCTCGAGGAGGACAGGGACCTTGCCGCACGATGCTGGGACCTCGAGCAGCTCGGCGCGGACTACCGGCAATTCATCCGCACCTACGCCGCCCTTGATGACGAGGCAGCCAACGCGGGCAAGGACGGGCGCACGGCACTCATCGAGCGGATGCAGATTATCGGCGACTTCCGTCGCTTCCCGTTCCGGGACCCCCACCTGCCCCTCGAGCTGCAGCCCAAGGGCTGGCCCAGCAGCGAGGCGTACAGCCTTTTTGGTGCAATCCACCGCCAGCTCGGTCCTGCCGCCACGGGATTTGTCTCCGGCATCATTGGTCAGCCCGTCGGGCAAGGCCAGGAGGTCGTCGCGTAACCCGACCGAGTCGCGGAAGCTGTTCTGGTTCGTCGAGGACGTCATCGCAAGGTCCTTGGCGTTTCCCCAGAACTATATGTAACAAATAGTTGACGATCCGCGGCGAATCGTTACATAATGGGAACGAGACGTAGCACACGTCCTCCCCAAAATCTCTAAAAGGTGGCATCGATGGCACTTCGCGTAGCCTGCATTGGCGGCGGTCCCGGCGGACTGTTCTTCTCAACCCTGTTCAAGCAGACCGTTCCCGACGCCGACGTCGTACTCTTTGAGCGGAACCAGGCAACTGACGCCTTCGGCTTTGGCGTGGTCTTCTCCGACGCAACGCTGAATCGGATCAACGACGCCGACCCCGTGGTTCGCAACGGACTCCGGGACTACGGCACCCACTGGGATGACATCGAGGTCTGGCTCAAGGGTGAACAGAAGTCTTTCGCAGGCAACGGCATGGCCGCCATTTACCGCAAGACCCTCCTGAAGCTCATGCAGGACCGGGCGGCAGAAGTCGGCGTCGATATGCGCTTTGGCCAGTACGTCCCCGACCTGTCCCAGCTCGCTGACTTCGATGTGATTGTGGGCGCTGACGGCGCCAACTCCTCCACCCGCGAACAGCTCGGCGACGGCTTGGGCCACACCGCCGAGACCGCCACAGCGAAGTTCATCTGGTTCGGCACCACCTACAAGTTCAATGGGCTCACCTTCGTTCACCGGCAAAGCGAATTCGGCAACTTCGCGGTCCACGGTTACCCGATCAGCGATGAGCTGAGCACCTTCATCGTTGAAACCGACGAAGACACCTGGCGGAAGGCCGGCCTCGATGAATTTGACGCCAGCCAGCCCCCTGGACCATCCGACCTCAAGACCCAGCGTTTCCTCGAGAAACTGTTCGCCGAAGACATTGCCGGAGAACCGCTGGTGGCCAACAACTCCCGGTGGGCGAATTTCCGCACCCGCCGCACCCGCTCCTGGCACAAGGGCAACGTCGTCCTGCTCGGGGACGCTGTCCACACCGCGCACTTCTCCGTCGGCTCAGGCACCAAGATGGCCATGGAAGACGCCATCACTCTGGTCCGCGAAATCGCGGCGCACCAGGACGACCTCGAACTGGCCTTCACAAATTACGAAGCCGATCGCCAGCCACAGGTCGCCAAGATCCAGAACCAGGCCCGCGGCGGCCTGAGCTGGTGGGAACACTTCGCCCGCTACTACAACTCCTTCGACCCGACCCAGTTCACCTTCCACTTCTTCTCCCGCAGCATCGACATCGACAAGATCCGCCAGCGCGACCCGGAGCTGGTGGCGTCTGCGGAACACGACTGGCTGGCCAGACACGGCAAGTCACCGCTGGAGACACCTCTGATCGCTGGTTCCGTCGAGTTCGCGGGGCGCCAGCTCTCCCTGACAGAGCAGAACGGTCAGGTGGCTTTGACCGGCCCCGGCGGCAGTATTGTCCTGAGCACCAACCCGGCCGACGCCGACGCCAACACCGGGCTGCTGCTCACCGCGCCTGATACCGAAGCGGGGCTGGCAGCCGCCTTCGAGCACCTGCCTGCCCGGGCTGCTGCCGTTGTCATCCAGGGCGGCAATCCGTTCACGCGGATCCTCCTTTCAGAGGAAGCCCGCCTGGGCCGCGGCCTGACAAGCGTCATCGTCGATGACCGGGGGCCGGTGTCGGCTCTGACCCTGGTGCTCTCCGGCCGGGCAGACGCCACTGCCGTGGAAGGGACGGAGAGCACCAATGCATAGTCTCACTCCCCTCTTCGCACCCCGCGGCATCCTCGTCGTGGGCGCCTCATCCAGTCCGGAGAAGCTCGGCGCCGTTATGGCGCAGTCCCTGTCCAACTACCCGGCTCCAGTTGAACTCGTCAACAGCCGCGGTGAAAACGGCATGCACACCAGCATCGCCGACGCCGCAGGAGCAATTCCGGGAGGACCCGATCTGGCAGTGCTCTGCGTACCTGCCGCAGCCACCGCCCAGGCACTGCGCGACAGTGCAGCGAACGGCGCCAGGGCGGCCCTTGTCTGCGCCGGGGGGTTCGCCGAAGCCGGCGGTCCCGGCGTCGAATTCGCCCGACAGGTGGAGGCAGCTGTCCGGGACACCGGCATTCGGCTGCTCGGCCCGAACACGTCCGGCTTTTTCGTGCCCCGGCGCAACCTGCGCGCCAGCTTCGTACCTGGCGTGGCAGAACTGGAACCGGGTTCGGTGGCCGTCGTGGCGGCAAGCGGCGGAGTCAACCACGTCTTGGCGTTCCACCTGCAGCGCGCCGGAGCGGGCGTCAGCCTTGCCGTCGGCATCGGCGCGGGCACCGATATCAGCGCACCCGATGTCCTCGACTACCTCATTTCCGATGAACAAACCAAGGCAGTCGCCCTGCACCTCGAAACCGTCGCCGACGGGCCAGCCCTCATCGACGCCGTTTCACGCCTCAGTGCCGTCAAACCGGTCGTGGCGTTGGTCGTCGGGCGAAATGACGTCTCTGAGTTCGCCCAGTCCCACACGGGTGCCCTGGCCACATCCTGGCGCACCACACGCGCGGTCCTGACGCAGGCCGGCGCCGTTATCGTCGACGACGAGAACCAGCTGGTGGCCGCTGTCACCGCTCTGGCCGGACGCAGGCTTGCCCCGGCGGCTGACCCCGGAGTCGGACTCATCACAGGGCAGGCAGGCCCCGGGCTGCTGATCGCCGATGCCCTCCACAGCGCCGGAGTGACGCTGCCGCGCTTGGCACAGACCAGCCAGGACACCGTCGGCACGCTGCTGCCGCCGCTGACCTTCCAGGCCAACCCTGTGGATACCGGCCGCCCTGGTCCCGGCTACGAGAAGATCGTGGCCGCAGTGGCCTCCGACCCGGCGATCGATGTCGTAGCGGTGTACGGACTGACCGAACCCGTCGCCGATCTCCCTCTCGCCGTCGCCAGTTCAGGGGTGGCTGACACAATTCCGTTCCTGATCGGCGTCGACGGACCCGACGGCGACCTTGAACGCGCGAAAAAGTCCGCGCAGCAGCACGACCTGCCACTGATCATTGGACCGACATCGCTGGCCCACGGGATTACGGCTTTGGTCAATGACGCCCGCGGACAATTCCAGCGCGCGGAAGCAGCCGCTGGAGCCTTCACCTGGCCGGAACTGGAAGGGCCCTGGGACGAGAACCGCGCCAAGGAACTCCTTGGCGCACTCGGCATCGCCACCCCTTCCCGGCGGAGCTGCAGCACCCGCGCCGCGGCGCAGGCCGCCCTGTCCGAGCTGGGCGGTCCGGTTGCGGTCAAGCTGCTCGACGCCGCAGTTCTGCACAAGACCGAGATCGGCGGTGTGCACCTCGGAGTGGCCTCCCCCGAGGCCATGGACCGTGCCCTGGACGGCCTTGAGGCCGCCGGTGCCCGCGAATTCCTGGTCGAAGCAATGGCTCCGTCGGGTATCGACCTGGTGGTCGGCGTCCGCCGTGACCCTGTCTTCGGACCGATCGCTGTGCTTGGGCTGGGTGGGACCACCGCGGAGGTCTTCGCCGATATTTCCATCCGTTCCGCTCCCCTGTCCGTCCGTGTGGCGGAGGGTATGCCCGGTGATCTCCAGGCGCGCGAACTCTTGTACGGTTTCCGTTCCGGGCCGATGCTGGAGACGAAGGAGTTGGCGGCCCTGCTGGTCAGGCTCGGCGATGCGCTTGTTTCCAATGACGCAATTGCAGAGATCGAAATTAATCCCCTGCGCCTGACCCATGAAGGGCTCGTGGCCCTTGATGCAGTTGTTATCAATGTCAAGGAGGACATGAAATGACCAGCCATACCAGTGAGGGCACCATCCCCTGGCCCGCGGACCTTGCGGCCGAATTCCGCAGCAGGGGCTACTGGGAAGACCGCACCCTCGGCGCCTACGTTCTCGAAACGGCCGACCGGCTGCCGGAAAAGATCGCAATAGTGGACGGTGACGTCCGGCTCAGCTACGCCGAACTGGCCAACAGAATGGATGCAGCCGCGGAACGCCTCCTGCAGTTGGGCCTGACAGCGGACGACCGCATCATGGTCCAGTTGCCCAACGGCTGGCAGTTCACGGTGCTGACCCTTGCGTGTTTCCGTGCGGGCATCATCCCCGTGATGGCTCTGCCGGCACACCGGCAATATGAGCTGTCGTTCCTCACGGAGCTCTCCGAATCACGGGCCATCGCCGTACCGGACGTGATCAAGGACTTTGACCACCAGGCGATGGCCGAAGAACTTGCGTCAAGCATTCCGTCCCTGGAGATCATCCTCGTTTCGGGTGCGGCGAACCCCCTGAACGTCCGTCTCGAGGAAATCCTGGCACCAGGCAAGGACGTGGCGGGCGCCCGCGCACGGCTGGACGCCGGTGCGCCGTCGCCTGACTCGCCGGCCCTGTTTCTGCTCTCGGGGGGCACCACCGGGCTGCCCAAACTGATTACCAGGACCCACAACGACTACGCCTACAACATCAAAGCCACGTCAGTTCCCACCGGAGTCACCGAGGACACTGTCTATCTGGGCACCCTTCCGGCGAGCCACAACTTTCCGCTGGCCTGCCCGGGCATCCTCGGAATCCTGTTTGCCGGTGGCCGCGTGATCATGCTGCCGACCCCCGAACCGCGGAAGGCCTTCGCCGCTATCGAATGTGAGGGTGTGACGCTGTCCACCGCGGTCCCCGCAGTTGCCCAGCGATGGATTGAGTACCAGCAGGAAGCAGGCACCAAGCAGCTGGCCAGCCTCGAGGTGCTTCAGGTCGGCGGCTCGCGCCTTCCGGACGAGATTGCCCGGAAAGTGAAGCCGGTCCTGGGCGCGACCCTGCAGCAGGTCTTTGGCATGGCCGAAGGACTTATCAACACCACCCGGCTGGATGATCCCGAAGACGTCATCTGCACCACGCAGGGCCGGCCCGTATCCGAAGCCGACGAGGTCCGCATCGTTGATGAGGCCGGCGAGGACCTGCCGGACGGCGTCCCCGGTTCCATCCTGACCCGCGGACCCTACACACCCAGGGGCTATTACCGCGCCCCCGAGGCCAACTCCCGGGCCTTCACCGCCGACGGCTGGTACGCCAGCGGTGACATTGTCGAGCGGCGTCCCGACGGAAACCTGATCGTCCAGGGCCGCGATAAGGACATGATCAACCGCGGCGGAGAGAAAATCTCGGCCGAGGAAATCGAAAGCCTGGTTTACCGGATCGATGACGTGACCATGGCAGCCGCGATCGCAATGCCGGACCAGATGCTGGGTGAACGGCTCTGCCTCTACATCACGGTCAAGCCCGGACGCGAAGTGACGCTTGAACAAATCCAGGAGCTGCTGCGCCGGACCGGTGTTGCTGCCTTCAAGATCCCGGAGCATCTCGTGGTCGTCGATGAACTGCCCACCACCAAGGTCGGCAAGGTCAACAAAAAAGACCTCCGCGCCGACATCGCCGAACGCCTGGCTGCCGCCGGCGCCCACGCACAGTAAAGGATTGCCATGACTGAGAACATCACCCATGAGACAGTTGCTGCCAGCCACGCCCTGGCGGAGCCCACGCCCGAGGAGGCTGCGCAGCTGAAAGAGCTGTACCGGGATTTTGACCGGGAGAACCTGATCCCGCTCTGGACCGAGATCGCTGACCTGATGCCGATGGTTCCGACGCCCAGGGCGGTGCCCCACATCT
>NZ_JBWZCK010000025.1:0-11400 GCF_059383555.1 Pseudarthrobacter sp. MDT1-56 | reverse complement strand
CTGTCATCGTGTACTAGGCACCGACTGGTCTTCGCTCGGAGGCACTGGCAGTGATCATCCGGGACGAAAGAGGACGACGGCGGGAGAGTTCCCGCCGTCGTCCTCTTGGCTAACCGGGGGTCGGCTATTGCCGGACCGCTCCTACTTGGTGACCTGAAGTCCGGTGTCCCAGTTGAAGTCGGCGAACTCCGGATTGGCCTGCATCGTCATGAGGACGAACTGGAACCCTTCCAGTTCGCGGGCGCGCTTGAGCGGACCGACGACCAAGGGGCGCATGCCGCCGGTGCTGACGAAGCCGCTGACGGCAGCGTTTGCTTCCGCATTGTCCCCGGCGATGAAGACGTCCAGCGGCTGTCCGCCCGACTCCCCGGCCACCAGGGTACCTGCGAAGGTCGTGTTGAACGCCTTGACCACGTTGGCGTTGGCGGGGGCAAGCTGTGCGATTTCCTCGGCAGCGGAGTTCCCGGGCTCCACGACCAGGGAATCGAAGGTTTCGAAGTTCACCGGGTTGGTGATATCGACGACAGTCTTGCCCGCCAGAGCGTCGCCGTAGGCGATTACGACGGACTTGGCGGCGTCGAAGGGGACGGCCAGGACCACGATGTCACCCTGCGGGGCGTCGGCTGTGGTGCCGAAGGTAACGCTTGCGCCGAGCTCGGCGGCCAGTTCCTGGGCCTTGGTAGCGTCCTGTCCGAGGATCTCGACGGTCAGGCCGCCGGCGAGAGCGCGGGTTGCGATGCCACGGGCCATGTTGCCGTTACCGATGATGGTGAGGTTGGTCATTGGAGTCTTCTTTCCGAGGATGCGAGCCAGGAGCGATTTCATCAGATTCTGTTTCTCTTGGGGGAGCGTTGCTTGAAGGTTCAACTAAATATAACAGGCTTTAGATTGAAGCGTCAAGCATTTGAAGGGGGAGGGAATCTATGCTTCCATGGAATATAGTTCTGCGGAATGTATGGTGTCTCGCGGATTCGCGGCCCAACAAAACTAATGGATCGGCGTGGGTCGATCGGAAGCCTGAGGTAAGTGATGTTCACACTCGATAGCCGCTCGACTGCGGTCCTGGTGGTCGACATGCAGAACGACAATCTCCACGAGGACGGGGCATTTGCGAGCACGGGGGCGGCGGCGCACGCAGTCCAGCAGGGTGTCGTCCCCAATGTGGTACGCGTCCTGGATGCCGCGCGTGCTGCTGGCGCCGCGGTATTCCACAACCGCATCGTGGTCTATCCCGGCCGCGATGTCGGCGGTGACAACGCTCCCATCTTTAGGATGCTCGGCCCCGGGTCGTTGAAGGTGGGCTCCTGGGGGGCGTCCGCTGTCGAGGGCACCGAGCCGGTCGGTGACGAGATCGTGATCGATCGGATCCGGATGAGTGCATTTAACGGCACTCCCTTGGATATCATGCTGCGGAACCTGGGCACCAAGACCGTGGTGGTGGTGGGCGTGTGGACCAACATGGCCGTGGAGCACACCGCAAGGGATGCCGCAGACCACGGGTACCGCGTAGTCGTCGTCTCCGATGCAACGTCCAGCATCAATGCCGAATGGCAGGAGGCGGCTCTGGGATTCGCGCTTAATAACATCACCGAGATAGTCGACACGGATGCGGTGGAGACCTCATTCGCCACCACAGAGCGTTCGGAGCGCTGACCCCAGAGTCAGGCGTCGGTCTTTGTCCGGCCGGCTCCCGGGCCTGATGGAGGAGACCGTCAGGGCTGGGGGTCGGCAACTAAGGTCACGATCGGGCAGTTCTGTGCCGCAGGTCTTCATCCCGCGGCGGATCCAGCCCTGGAAAGCCGGCCGGGTCCCCTTCGAAAACTCGTCAGTGACTACACGCTTGATGACATCAACCAGGGCTTCGAAAACTCCAGGAGCGGCAAGACGATCAAGCCGGTCGTCATCTTTTGACAAGCCACAGCGACCTCGGAGCCGGCTGTCTCCAGGGGTCCGGGAACTCCGCTGGCCAGGATGATAAGCAATAGATTCCAAAAAGCCCGGCTGGGAGGGTCCCAGCCGGCCTTTTTTGGTCGGAGATGCGGCGATGAGGTTAGTGGGGCAACGCGCGGGCCCCGCCGGAAGGCGTTACGACCTATCGGCGTTAGCCCCTGTGGCGTAAGCGTGGCTGGTCTCTACCATTGCGGCAACCACGTGCAGCTCATTCTCGTCGCGGGGCCCGTAGACCATGACCATGCCGCGAGCCAATCGGATCCCGGCCAGCGGGTGGGCCGTCGCCCAGCCCTTAGCGACGGCGTCCGCGACCAGGTCCGGCGGCAGGGCCAGGTGGAGCGAGCCGTCATGGGAAGGGTGCTGGTGGGCAAACTCACCGGCTGAGGGAACCAAGAACGAATCGACGGAGGCATCGGGCGCCGGCTTCACCATGAGGCCCCGCGCACCCGGGACGGAGATCGCGGACTGCGAGGTTGAGACGCCGCCGAGCAAACGGATCCGGGCGAACAAGCTTTCCTGAAGCTCCAGTGGCGCGTTGTCACTGAGCTGTTCCTGCGGGATGGTCCATGACACTGCGGGACGCTGACCGGCGCGGAGGGGCAGGTGCCCCTCCGGCAGCGCCGCCCAATATACGCTGTCAGCGGTGCGCTCATCTGCGTCTGGACGGGTAAGGAACGAAAAACGCTGGTGAATCCATCCCCCGAGTTCACCGAGCGTCTCAGTGCTGAGGTGGTGCCCCCCAGGGTCGCGGCGGGCATAGGCAGGGGCTGCAGATTCGGCCAGCAGGTACTGCCACGTGCGGTTCAGCAACTCCGGCGGGATAATCCTGTCCTGGTCGCCCTGGGCGACGAAGACCGGCAGCCCGGTCAGCCGGGCCGGCGTGACGGGGACCCCGGCGTCGAACGGCAACGTGCCATAGAGAATGGCCGCTCCGGAAAAGCGTCGCGGATCTGCGAGTATGAGCCCGCCCGCAAATGCGGCGCCCCCGCTGAAGCCGACGAGCACGACAGGCCGTCCGTCCGGGGCAGCAGTATCGAGCCAGTTTCGGAACCACGCCATGGAAGCAGCCAGCGACTCCGCAATCGGGCGGCCGATGCCACGGTTGGCAAACCATGCATATCCGCCGCCCTCGGCGATGGGAGCCCGTACTGCGGCGTAGGCGGGGCCTGGCGGCAACTGGTCAGCAAGGGCAATGATCTCACGCTCGCTTGAGCCGCGGCCATGCAACAGCACCACCAGTGGCGCCGCCGGATCGGAGGAGCCCGCGGTTGCCACCACATGTGATGGGCTCGGGGGTGGTTCTTCCACGGCCGTAGGCTGATCGGGGACTTGCATGATGGCTCCTGCTCGGTTCGTCGGTATTGTGGCTAGTTGAAGCTTCAACCATCGTTCGCGGTCAAGTATTCCTGGATCGACTCCTGGATCAGAAACGCTTGCCGGATGTTTCTGGCACCCGGGCCAGGACGGGGAGCACCGCCAGCGCCACCACGGCTACGAGGGCGCCGGGCAGGAGTGTCCACCCTGTGAGCTGGGTGAGCAGAGTTGCCACATAGGGTGCCAAGCCGCCGAAAACGGCTGTCGCCGACGTCGCGCCCAACGCCAGCCCCGTGAGCCTGCCGGCAGGATGGAACTGTTCGGCGGCCGCGGATGCTGCGACGGCGGTAACGCCGCCGGCCGCGCAGGCCAAGACGACGGCCCCGCAAAGTGCGGCCGCTCCTGAAGTGAAGGACATCAGGGCGAACATGGGTACCGGCAGGACGATGGCAAGGACGCACAGCCACAGCAGCGTCGTCCGCCGTCCGATCCTGTCTGAGATCGCGCCGGCGTAGGGCGCCACCACAATGACCGTGACGGAGGCTGCGGTGGATAGCCACAACGAGCTGGCCTCCGGAAAACCGGAGACCGACGTCAGGTAGGTCGGCACGTAGATGACGCCTACATAGTAGGTAATCGACGCCAACGCGGAAATGGCGAACGTCCTGTAGAGGCCGGCCCGCTGGGTGCGAAGAACGAACCGGACAGGTTCGTGCACTTGGTCCGTTGCCTGCTGTTGGGCAAAGACGGGGGTCTCCCCAAGTCTGGTCCGGGCCGCCAGCGTTGCCACGGCCAGGAGCGCACCGACTGCAAAAGGAATACGCCAACCCCAGTCATCCAGCGCCGCCCGGTCCAGCATCGTCGTCGTGATGGCAGAGACCGCGACGGCCAGCAGGACCCCAATCTCGCTCGCCATGGACGCCAGGGCCGTGACCAGGCCGCGGCGTCCGGGCCGGGCGCCTTCAAAAAGGTACGTACTCACCGCCGGATACTCGCCGCCCACGGAGAACGCCATGACGCACCGCAGGGCAAGGAACGCCCCGCCCGCCACGGCGCCCGCCTGCGCATAGGTGGGGAGTAGTGCGGTCCCGAGCATGGCCACCGCCATGAGGGCCATGCTCACCAGGAGAACGGGGCGACGCCCGAACCGGTCACCAAACCGCCCGAAGAGCAGGGCGCCCACCGGCCGGAGCACGTACGACACCGCGAATATGGCGAGGGTGGCGAGCAGGGAATCCGGGCCTCCGCCGAAGACTACCCGGGAAAGGACCGTTGCCATGAAGAGATACAGGGTGAAGTCGTACCACTCGACGATGGTGGACAGGGCGGCGACGGCGATGGAGACCTTCGGCAGCGCGTCAGGGCGTTGGGCCGGCAGCAGATAGGTTGCCGACCGGCGTGCCGGGTGCCGAGGGGGGCGGCCTGAAGGGGCGAGGAGTGGCATAGGTATGGTCCTGGGTTGGAGGCATGGAAGAACCCGACCCGGCGAAGTGCGGGCCGTAACGGTTCGGAGGCTTTAGGTGGTGACGACGAGTTTGCCGCTGGTGCGGCTTTCCTCCATGTCGGCGTGGGCCTGGACGATGTCATCGAGGGTGTAGATCTTGCCGATGGGGACAATGGCGGTTCCGTCGCTGACGGCCTGCAGGAAGTCCTGAAGCACATTGCGGGGAAGGTCTGCGGCTCCGCCTGTGTAGGAGGTGAGCCGGACGCCCCGGGGGATGTAGTCAATGGGATAGAAGTCCGGGATGGTCCACTGGTTTGAGAGCATGCCGGTGAAGCAGACGACGCCGTGAACCCGGGTGGTGTGCAGCGTGTCGCGCAGGGTCGGGGTGCCGACGAGTTCGAGGGCGGCATCCACGCCGCCGGGAACAATGCGGCGCACGACGGAGGCCAGGTTTCCGTCGTCGATCAGGACGTGGTCGACGCCGATCGAGGCGAGTGACTCCCGTTTGGCCTCGTTGCGCGTTGATGCGAGGACGGTGAGCCCGGCGTGTTTGGCAAGGATGGCGGCGGCCATGCCGACGGACGAGGTGCCGCCGCGGATGAGCAGGCTCTGGCCGGGGCGAATGTCCAGGCCGACGGTGAGGGAGCCCTGTGCCGTCTGGAGCATTTCCGGGATGGCGCCGATGATGGGCCAGGGCAAGTCTGATTCGAACGGAATGACCTGGCGTGCCGGCACGCACGTGTACTCGGCGTAGCCGCCGTCGAACACGCGGCCCATGCCGCCCATCAGGGTGACGACCTTCTGCCCGGCGCCGAATTCGCCGCCGGGGGAGTGCACCACCTCCCCGACGGCTTCGATCCCGGGCACACGGGGAAAGGTAACGCCTTCGGCCAGGCCCAGGCGGGTATGAAGTTCCGAGCGGTTGAGCCCGAACGCCCGGACCCGGATGAGCACTTGGCCGGACCGGGGTACGGGGATTGGCCTATCCCGGATGACCAGAGCCTCAGCTGGCCCGGGGCCGTCCAGCACAACGGCCCGCATGGTGGCGCCGCTCACTGCCGGGCCGCCTGGGAGTCCAGCGCAGGCCGTTGCGCACTGCGCACACGTGCCAGGAGTTCGAGAAGGGTGCTGGCCTCCTGCCGGGCCAGGACCGGGGTGAACCAGCGGGCAAGTTCGGCCTCGACGACTTGACGGGCCTGATCAACCACAGTGGCCCCGGCCGGTGTGAGTTCCAGGAGGGAGGAACGCCGGTCGCCCGGGTTCATCTTCCGCGAGCAGAACCCCGCCGCTTCGACCCGATCAATGAGCTTGCTGGCGCCGCCCACCGTAATGGACAGTGCCGACGCAATGTCGAACACCCTGCAGGCGCCAACGGAGGCAACGACGACCATCGCCTCGTACCTGCCGAGGGGGAGGCCGCATTCCAGTCGCAGGCGGGCGTCAACCGCGTCCCACAACTCCGTTTCGAGGCGGGTCAGCGCACTGAAGAGCGG
This sequence comes from Pseudarthrobacter sp. MDT1-56, assembly GCF_059383555.1. Taxonomy (NCBI): domain Bacteria; kingdom Bacillati; phylum Actinomycetota; class Actinomycetes; order Micrococcales; family Micrococcaceae; genus Pseudarthrobacter; species Pseudarthrobacter sp. MDT1-56. The sequence continues at coordinate 5,199 of NZ_JBWZCK010000025.1, read as the reverse complement.
ATAGAAGGCGGTGGGATCGTCTCTGGAGTCCATGGGTCAAGACTAGCAAATAGATTCCACGGAAGATACTTCCTTGAATTCTACTTTTGTCGATGTGATCAGAGAGCAGGATCGATCAGCTGCTTCATTTTCTGGCCGGCCCGGAGTTTTCTCGAACCCTTACTGGACCACTCCGCCGAGGGGATGTCCTCGACCCACCCTGTCGTTTTGTAGTGACCTTTGGTCATGAGGTCGATCGCTGCTGAATGGTCGGCCCCGGTGTAGCAGATGGTCCCTTGGATGCGCCGCCCGGACAGCACGAGGTTGATGAGCGGCGTCGGGAGAGGCTTTTCATTGATCGCCACGCCGACCAGCGGGGGACGTTCGCGGCCGTCAGCGTACCCAGGACTTCATGCAGCGCCCGATCCGTACGGACGCGTGATCGCTTCAAGGAAATGCCCGTCAGGATCCGCGAAGTAGACGCCACGTCCGCCGTCGTTGTGGTTGATCTGCTGCGGGCGAGACCGTCCCGGGTCTGCCCAGTAGGGGATGCCCTGGGCCTGAATCCTTGCGAAGATTCCGTCAAAGTCCTCCTCGCTGACCAGGAAGGCGTAGTGCTGCGGGGAGATGGGCCCGTCTGCCGTGGCGAAATCGAGGGCCACTCCGTGGTCGAGGGGCACGGTCATGAAAGACCACATGGCTTGGGGTTCCGGCAGTCCGAGCGCATTGGCCAGGAACTCCGCCGAATGGCGCTTGTCCGTTGCGTAAACGATGGTGTGGTTGAAAGTGACCGTCATGGTGACCTCCTCGGGTGTGTCTAGTCTGCGACCATCTACGCCCAACGCCGTTCAGATTTCAAGAGCGGCCGCTAGGTCCTTGGAACCTCCATGGGTCAGCATCACGGAATTAGGGCTTTCAGGGCTGATCAGGCCTAGGCGATCGGCAGCACCAGCATGTAGCCGGTCGGCATATCGCTGCTCCAGCGTCGCGGCTCGCGGACGACGAACTGCGTCGCCAACTGTTCGGGGGTGAGCAGGGCGTTGGGCGCGGGGGACGGTCCCCACTGGTCATCGCCGTACGGGTAGAGCGGATCCTGGACACGGATGCCGGTGACCGGGAACTCCGGGAACTGGTCGGGATCGCCGAGCGACTCGAAGCCGCTCATCACCCATACGTGGCGGCCGCGCCACATGACCAGCCCGACCGGCCGATCCGTGTCGGAGATGGCGCGCGCCGCGGTCTGCAGCGCTTCCTCATAGTCGGCGACGCTCACGACGGCGTACGGCCCCATCCCGACCTCGGTTAGCACCTCCGCCCAACCCAAGGGGTTGGCACCGTCGAACGAGTTGAACGACCGTGCCCGGGCCATCTCCCACAGCTCCCCCTGCTGGACGCGATCGGTCCACGCGCCGGCCCCGGTCTCGTCGATGAGGTTGTGCATCATCTGGATGCTCGCCGCCACACACCAGTCAAAGGTGTACTGCGGCACGAAGTCGCCCTCCTGGTAGAGGTTGAGGGCGAACGCCGGCGGCGCCGGGGGCGGCATGGGAACCGGCGTCGGGGTGGGGGACGGGGGCCGGTGAGGAGCGGGGACGTCATCGCGTGCGGCCGGCGGGGCCGAGGAGGTCTGGATCGGCGGATCGGCGGTGGCCTCATCGAGTCTGACCCCGGGCGCGCAGGCCGAGATGAGGGTCGCTAGGATGACGAACCAGACCAGAAGACGGAGCGGGGCACCGATCATGATCGCTCCAGTTTATCGCGACGCGGCGGGAATTTAAGGTCCGGGCCGGCGTTAGGTCTGAGTATGAAAGCAATCGTGTACCGTGCCACCGGCGATCCGTCTGTTCTCGAGCTCGTCGACCGCGAGACCCGTGACCCGGAGCGCGGGGAGGTGCGCGTACGGATCATGGTCTCCGCAGTGAACCCCACCGACTGGAAGTCGCGCCGCGGCGCCAAACCGGGGGAGCCCTTGCCCTTCGCGGAGGTCGTGCCGAACCAGGACGGCGCCGGAGTGGTGGACGCTGTCGGACCCGGCGTCGAGCACCTCCACGTCGGTGACAGGGTCTGGCTGGCCTTGGCTGCTTACCAGCGCGCCGACGGCGGGACAGCGCAGGAGTTCGCCGTCCTGCCGGCCGAGCGGGTCTTTCCGCTGCCGGAGAATGCCGGGTTCGACCTCGGCGCAAGCCTGGGCGTTCCCGCGATCACCGCCCACCGGGCCCTGACCATCGCCGAGGACGGCCCGCGGCGGCTGCGCCCGGGAACCTTGGCCGGCAAAGTAGTTCTCGTCGCTGGAGGGGCCGGCGCCGTCGGCCATGCGGCGATCCAGCTCGCCAAGTGGGCCGGCGCCGTTGTGATCACGACCGTGAGCGGACCGGCGAAGGCTGCACTGGTCACGGCCGCCGGCGCCGATCACGTCATCAATTACCGGGAAACCCACGCGGCCGCGGAGATCCGCCGGATCGCTCCCGAGGGCGTCGACCAGATCGTGGAGGTGGCACCGGCGCAGAACGCTGAACTAGATCTGGCAGTGATCCGCAACCGCGGCTCCATCGCGGTCTACGCCAACAACGGCGGCGATCAGGTGAGCCTGGACGTGCGCAGGCATTTCAGCCTCAACGTCCGCTACCAGTTCGTGTTGCTCTACACCGTTGGCATGGCGGCGGTGCACGCCGCCGCCGAGGACATCAATGCGGCCATCGCCGACGGCGCCCTTCCGGTGGGGGACGCCGCAGGCCTGCCGCTGCATCGCTTTGACCTGGCTGACACGGCTGCGGCCCACACGGCGGTGGAAGAGAGCATCGTCGGCAAGGTGCTGATCGATGTGTCAGCAGGCTGCCGATAACGCTCCGGGGGCCTTTCGTGGATCATCACGCCGTGCAGCGGCGGGACGGAGCGGGCCGAGTAGTCCGGACCGCTCGGCGAATCTGTCGAGTTTGGTGACGACACGGGTATCTCCTTGCTGGACAGCCGCCGGGTTCTCGGACAGCCTCCTGGACGACGCCCAAATAGCACTCTATCTGGCTGAGGCCGCCGTCGGTGTGCGTCCGCGTTCCAGTTCGACGACGAGCTGCCGGGTCCGGTCCGGTCGCTTAACAGGAGTCGCCGCACCAGCCCGGCGCTTCCGGATGACTTAGTGCGCCCGTCGTGCTGCCGAAGGCTTTCCGAACCTTGGGAGCCGAGCTGTTCCGGATACGTGACCGAACTAGCCCGAAATCACGCCTGTTGCCTGGCCCGGGCCGCGGTCCGGTCGGCGTTTTCGTGAGGGATGTTCCGGAGCAGCCAGGTGGCCAGCCAGAAAATAGTCACGGCCAGGCCGATCAGACCCAGCTGCAGCACAGTCTCCGGAAAGATCGTTCGCAAGGCGATGGGAATGGCACTCGCGGTGTACAGCAGGACAGCGCCCTTCGGTACACCTGAGTTGCGCCAGAGAGCCACCATGAAGACCATGGTGCCGAGCAGGAACAGCACTGATACCACTGTCAGGGCGATACCGAGCGGGCCCGCACGCAACGCCATGATTACACCCGGGTCAACGTAGGGAAAGACGAGGTTAAGACAAATGCGACCCCGACGAGGCCAGCCAGCGAAGTTGCGGTGAGCAGGGCACCTGAGACGGCCAGCGCCCCGGTTGTGCGCGAAATCAGCAGTCGAATCAAACAAAGGGTTGATGGCAAGGCCCGCCTTGGACGTCTCAGGAACGCTAGCTGGTGCTGGTGCTGTGGCTGTGTGGTACCTCTGGGCCACGGACACGATAATCCCTTCCGGACCGCGCACATAGGCCATGCGCCGTGTGTGCTCGTACTGGCCGATGTCTTGTTGCCTTCAGGAGTATCCCGGGGACAGTCACTGGATGCAGAACTCGTTCCCTTCCGGGTCGAGCATGGCGATGTGCCAGCCGTCGTCGCAGTCGAACACGGTGGCGAGCGTGGCTCCAGCGTTCACGCAGCGATCGGCGTGGGCGAGGGCCAGTCGGCGTCCGTCCGCGCTCAACTGGGCACCCTCGCTGACATTGATGTCTAGATGTATCCGGTTCTTCGCCGTCTTTCCTTCAGGGACCGGCTGGAAGAACATGCGGGGGCCTTCGCCGGCCGGGTCAATGACGGCGGCACGCCAGAGCGCCTCCGGGGTGCCTTGGTTCGTGGCGAATTCAGCCCAGCTCGAGAATCCCTCAGGCGGCTCCTGGAGGCTGTAGCTGAGGGCCACCGCCCAAAACCGCATCATCGTCTCTATGTCGTGGCAGTCAAAGGTCACCTGGAATGGATAGGACATGGGGCCGCCTTCCGTTCGGATGCAACAACTATGTCACTTCGCCCGGTCATGCGGCTCTCGACGTTGCGGACCATGAAGGGGATGAACGGAGGTGGAACCGATATGAAAAGCCCGGCAACCAAGAGCCCTGCGCGGCATGCCCAAGAGTCCCCAACAAGCGAGGGCCTGACCAGGCCGCGGCCGCTCGTGGAATCCGACGGACGGGTCATATGTAGATACAGAGAAGTGCCGCACCCTGTCAGGTCGGGTGCGGCAGTTAGGGGGAGGCCTTGGTGGGGAAGATCGGGGGTGTGGACAGTGTCCACACTTTGGGTCTCGGACTGGTTCGTACCGGTGCCGAACCGGGCCGCCCCGTATGTTTCAGCGGGAGTCCAGCGTTTGCAAGGGCTGGAACCCGGTTCGAGTCCCACCTCGGGCACGTGTTTTCCCTGTTCACGGGCTTAGGGGCCTCTGAGTGCGCCCAAATGTTCACTTATCGGTCCCTGCGGGGGCCCTGCTCCCTCCGGCAGGCGGCGGTCCACCTGGCCCCTGGGGGCCTGGTGGTCCGTATCCATTACGGACGCCGCCGCCGAAGACTCTGACCGCGAGCAATACCAGCAGCGCGATCCCGATGAGTAGCAGAAGAGCCCAGAGCCACGTCAATCCCATGCCCTGGCCGTAGCCCCACATCATGACCGGCGCCTTTCGCTTCAGAGTTAATCCGAGTCTTCGCGCGGCCTCGGCGGACAGGTAGAGTCCGAGGGCCCCGCTCCACCCGGGCCGGTTCTCAACGCATCCCCACCGCCCCGCGGAGGGCCGGCTGATACTCAGGCCAACGTGGCAAGCAGGGAGGCACAGGCCCTTCACACCGGCGGAAGGTCTCGGCGCAGATCCTGCAGTGCTCGTGCGGTCAGGAGGCCTCGGCGGGCCGGAACGTGACTCCGCCGTCGGTGGAGACGACGACCCCGTTGG
>NZ_JBWZCK010000024.1:0-12733 GCF_059383555.1 Pseudarthrobacter sp. MDT1-56 | reverse complement strand
CCAACGGGGTCGTCGTCTCCACCGACGGCGGAGTCACGTTCCGGCCCGCCGAGGCCTCCTGACCGCACGAGCACTGCAGGATCTGCGCCGAGACCTTCCGCCGACCGTTGCGGTGCGTAGAAAACCGGCCCGGGTGGACCGGGACCTCGGACCCTACCTGGCAGCCGACGCCACGCGAAGACTTGGAGTAACTACCCGAAGCGAAAGGCGCCGGTCATGATGTGGGGTTACGGACAAGGCATGGGATGGATGTGGCTCTGGATTCCTCTGCTACTCATTGGGATCGCGCTGCTGGTGTTGCTGGCGGTCAGAGTCTTTGGCGGCGGTGTCCGGAATGGATACGGGCCGGCGGGCCCCCCCGGGCAAGGCGGACCGCCGCCGGCCGGAGCGAGCAGGGCCCGCCAGATCCTCGACGAGCGCTTCGCGAGAGGAGAACTCACCGCGGACCAGTACCGCGAGCAACTCAAAGTGCTCGGTGAGGGCCCGTAGTGAAGCCCATCAGCCGCCGCCAGGCGCTGCTACTGGGCGGGTTCGGCCTCGCGGGGACAGCGGCCGGCGGTGCCGGGCTGATCTGGACCCTGACGTCGCGGACGGCTCCCGTTACGGGCGGCGACCTGACCCAGCCTCCGGAGGAACGGAGCAAAAACGGCCGGCTGCAGGTACGGCTCGAAGCTGCACCCGGACAGATACTGCTGGCGGGCCGGCGGGCCGCAGCCCTCGGCTACAACGACGGCGTCCCGGGCCCGACGCTTCGCTTACGCGCCGGCGACGTCCTGCAGATCGGGCTCGTCAACAAGCTGACCCAGACCACCAACCTGCACGTGCACGGCCTCCACGTTTCCCCGGAAGGGAACGGGGACAATGTCTTCGTCTCGGTGGAACCCGGCGGCACCTTCGATTACGAATACAAACTTCCCGAAAACCATCCGCCCGGCGTGTACTGGTATCACCCCCACCACCACGGCATGGTCGCCGATCAGATATTCGCCGGGCTCTTCGGAGCAATCATCGTCGAGGACCTTGACCCCATCGAGTCAAGTGCGGAACGGGTACTGGTCATTTCGGACATCACCCTGGACGGCCTGGGGAACATCCCGGACGTCCCGGTGATGGAACGAATGATGGGCCGGGAGGGTGAACTGATCCTGGTCAACGGTCAAAGCAACCCCCAATTCAGCGCCCGCCCAGGACAACGCGAACGATGGCGCATCATCAACACGTGCGTGTCCCGCTACCTCCGTCTCCGACTCGACGGACAGCAGCTGCAGCTCCTCGGCATGGACTCCGGCCGCTTCCCGGCACCCGAGACAGTTGAGGAACTTCTCCTTACACCCGGAAACCGAGCAGACCTCCTCGTGACCACCACGGCCGGGGACTCCGTGCTGCGCGCGCTCTACCAGAACCGGGGAAGCATGCCGGGAATGATGGGACCGGGATCCGGCGCACGCAACCCTCCAGACCAGCCGGGCGGCGCCGCACTGGCCACCCTCCGCGTATCCGGCGAACCGGTCGCAGCCCTGGCGGCCGTGCCCGCCCAGCGGGGGCTGGGAGACCTTCGGTCAGCCGCCGTCGCGGCACGCCGGCAGATCGTCCTGGCCGCCGGCATGGGCATGGGCATGCGCGGTGGCATGATGCGTTTCACCATCAACGGCAGGGAGTTCAACGAGGCCAGAACAGACACTACGGTAGCGGCCGGGAATGTGGAGGAATGGACGCTGACCAACACCAGCCCCATGGACCACCCCTTCCACCTGCACGTCTGGCCGATGCAAATAATCGAGGAAAACGGCCAAGGGACGGACACCGCAATCTGGCAGGACGTGGTGAACGTACCTGCAAACGGGCATGTAAAGGTCAGGGTGGCTTTTACGGACTTCCGCGGCCGCTCGGCCTACCACTGCCACATCCTGGACCACGAGGACCTCGGCATGATGGGTGCCATCGAAGTCCGGTAAGAGGTGTGGAGTGACTACCTAGGCACGTGCAGCGCCGTATTCAGTGTCGTCCGGGGCTATCCGGTCGGAGCCGGATGGCAACCCACCGGCCACACCGCCGGCAGCTACAGGAAGGCCCAGACCCAGGAAATGCAATTTCCAACGCTGCATCACTCTGCCGCAGCACGAGCCGGTGGTGGAGTTAGAGTCCACTATTCCTGAGAGCCTCCGTTAGCTGGTCAATCGTGGGCAGGCCGGCATAGCCATTGGGCGTCTTGTAGACACGGCAGGCCAAAGCGCCGGCGGATGCTCCATCCGGGAAGACGTCGGATCCGTTGACAGTGATCGTTGGTGAACCCGCAAATCCGGTGCCCTCAATGTCTGTCACGGACTTTAGAAGGCGCATGTGAACTTCGACATCGGTACGACCCAAGGCGGTCAGAGCTGCTTCAAGTCGCTCGTACGCTCTGACCGAATTGGGACACTCATCAATATGGAGCAGTTCTAGTCTCATGAATGTATTGTCCCGCCCGGGCTGCGTGATGCGGTAAGGACAGGCAGAGTTGCACTAGTCGCTTCGCTGCCGCAATGGCGCGTCGTCGTCCCTGCAAACGAAGGAATTCGAGAAGGAGTCGAACTGAGAAAAGGACCTGACCCGGGCCCCCTGAGTCCTCAAAGAGGACTCTCAGCCTCGTTCTTCTCCTAAATAGTTCTCGTTCGATACAGCTCTCTCAGAACGCTGAATCGATTTCCGGGAAGATATGTGGACATTGGCGCTATTTGGCGGCTTTTTGTGATCGCACGGTGTCTCGTGGTGAATCAGCCGGCCTTCACCAGCACCTGGAATATCTATCCATCTAGATGTGTTGATAAATACATGAGAACCCACGCCACAGCCCCGGAAGCGGGCATAACCCGGGACCCGCCCAGCCTGTCGCCATTCCCTGGCATCGACGAAGCCCGGAAGCTGGCGGCTCTCGCCCAGGCCCTCGGGGACCCTGTCAGGCTGCAGATACTCGCCACGCTGGAGTCAGTGTGCGTGCCAGTAAGCACCATTGTGGAAGCCACCGGCCTCCGGCAACCGGCAGTCTCCCACCACCTACGCGTCCTGCGTGACCGCGGGCTGGTCCGCGGGGAGCGACGGGGCACCTACATCTTTTACTGTCTGGCCACGGACGCGGTCGCACCGGCGATAGAAGCCCTTCGTCGTTTGTCGGCATCCGTCGGGAGTCCAGAATGATCGCGACCGTGGAGGTGTTTTGCCACACAGGATGCGGTAAATGCAGTGCCGTCCGCCGCTGGCTCGCCGGGCTGGGGCACCCAGTGCGGATGCACGACGTGACCCGCGACCCTGAAGCCGCCGAACGGCTGGCTGAACTCGGTTTCACGACCCTTCCGGTGCTACTGACCCCGGATGGGCGCGCAGCGGCCGGCAGCGACCCGCGCACCCTGGCAGACCAGCTGCCCATGTTGAAAACCGCCCGGCCGGATGATGAACCAGGAGATCCCCGATGACCGGAGTCGACCCCCGTGTAATGGACGACCAGCGCCGGCACTGGCGCACCACCTTCCAGTCCAACCCCGCCATGTACGGACCGGCCCCCAGCGGGCCGGCACTACACGCACTGGAACTCTGCGAAGGCGAGAGCGGCAGGGACGTTCTCGAACTCGGTGCTGGCCAGGGTCCAGACACCATGGCGTTTTTGCGTGCAGGGATGAACGTGACTGCGCTGGACTACGCACCCGAAGGCCTGGCCGAACTCTCCGACGCGGCCGCCTCACTCGGGGTGGCCGGGAAGCTGACCACCGCCGCCCACGACGTCCGCAACCCGCTGCCTCTGCCGGACGAATCCGTGGACGCCGTTTTCAGCCACATGCTCTTCAACATGGCCCTGACCACCGGCCAGCTCACCACCCTCGCCGCCGAGGTCCGCCGCGTACTTCGCCCCGGCGGCTGGAACATCTACACCGTCCGCCACACAGGAGATCCCCACGCAGGCACCGGCCTGGACCGAGGTGACAACATGCGCGAGCACGGAGGATTCATCGTCCACTTCTTCGACCAGGACCTCGTGAACCGCCTCGGCCAAGGATTCTCCGCGCCCGAGATCGTCACTTTCGAAGAAGGCGACCTGCCCCGCCGGCTGTGGGGCGTAACCCAGCGCAAAACGGTCCCCGCCAACGACGCCCCGGACCGCAGCCGAAGAAGTTCCCCCGAGAGCTGACACACCGGCCCCCATCGCGGAGAAAAATATGGGCAATCCGACGCCGTCATCGACCCCCCGCCTACCGGCTGGCCACGCTCAACGAACTCATCGTCTGCCCCGGATCAGGGGCCAGGTCATGCCGTTCCCCCCGCACTCCTGCATGAACAGGTATCAGAGCGGAAAACCCGGACCGGCCGCAACCCAATGTCGATCTAAAGAATAATCAGCAAGTCATGCTGTACGCGGCCCTGGCCGCAATGAATTGGTGAAAGCGAAAACCCGACGGAAGGACGAACGAGGATGAACACCCAGAATGGACTCCACAGCGCGGTACCCGGTCCGCCGTCGGCAGCCGCTCCCCTACACAACCGAATAGGCCGTTTCCGGGACCGCACACAACCGGAACATCAGATCAGAGGCGAGAGTGTGGACACTGCCCACACGAAAAAGGTACTAACAAGCCCCTGACCTGCGTAACTCGAACCGCGTTCCAGCCCTTGCAAACACTGGACTCCCGCCAAAACATACGGAATCCGGCCCAGTCCGGCACCAGTACGAGCCGGTCGGAAGCCCAGGGTCTGCACATTGTGCACACCCTCTTTTGCCCGCTTCGGCGCCCCGGCCCAGACTGCTTAAATGGCCGTCCGGGCGGGGCAGTTGTGTCTTGCGCGCGATTTCGCTCCGATATCGAGAGAAAAGCCGGGGCAGTCCCCTGGCCGGGACGGGCACCGCTTCAGCACAACACGACGGCCACCGCCCGTTCGGGCCCGTCGCTGAGGCCGTCGGCGTGCCCGCTCCGGCAGCATAGTGTCAAGCCCCGGGTTTAGTGGAGGGTTTGTTAGACCCGTTCCATCTGTTTGAGAGCGGGCAGATTTGAGTAGGAATTGCTTTCGGCTTCCGCAGATGGGATATATCCAATTTCCCCGTGGAGACGCCGGTGGTTGTACCAATCGATGTATTCCGCGACGGCGATTTCAAGGTCGTTGATGCCGGTCCAAGGACCTTTGTTCCGGATGAGCCTCGGCCTTGAAGAGTGAATTGAGCGCCTCGGCCATGGCGTTGTCGTAGCTATCTCCCTTGGCTCCCACGGAGGCGACTGCTTCGGATTCAGCCAGGCGTTCGGTGTAGCGGATGGCCCCATATTGCACGCCCCGATCGGAATGATGGATCAGCTGGGAGACGTCTCTCCCATCCCGTCCGCGGGTCCAGAGGCCCATCTCCAAGGCGTCCAGCGCCAAGGCCGTGTGCATGGTTGTGGAGAGCTGCCAGCCGACCACCCGGCGGGAGAAAACATCCAGAACAAAGGCCGCGTAAACCCAGCCGGAGAAAGTTCGAATGTATGTAATGTCTGCGACCCAGAGGCAGTTAGGAGCAGGTGCGCGGAATTGTCGACGAACCAAGTCCGCCGGCCGCTCCGACAAGGGCCCTGGCACGGTTTCGGGGTCCTTTGGCCCGGCGAACGCCGTGCAGGCCGGTTCGGCGCATCAGCCGCTCGACTGTGCACCGGGCCACCCGGTGTCCCTCTCGATTGAGGGCAGCATAGACCTTCCTGGCCCCGTAGACGCTGTAGTTCTCCCGGTGCACCCGAGCAAGCTTTTCCGTTGTCACGGCGTCCGAAATTGATCGTTTGGACTCAGGGCGTGCCTTGGCTGCGTAGTAGGTTGACGGGGCGATCGGCAGCTGTTTGCAGATCGGCTCGACCCCGTATTCTTCCTTGTGATTGTCAATATAGGAGATCATCGTCGGGAGTGGCGGTCGAGCTCCGCCGCAAAGAAAGCTGATGCTGATTTCAAGATCGCATTCGCCCTCCGCAACTCAACAACCTCGCGTTCAAGCTCTGCCAGACGGGTAGCGTCGTCGGTTGTAGTGCCAGGGCGCACGCCCTGGTCGATCTCGACGGTCCGCACCCAGCCGCGGATAGTGTCAGTAGGGATGCCCAGCTGCGCGCCGATTCTGGTGCAGGCTCCTCGCCGGCCACTGGGGTTCTTCTGCGCGTCCATTACAAGCCGGACCGCCCTCTGGCGAAGCTCGTCAGGATACTTTTTTGGTGCTGGCATGGTGCTCATCCATTCAAGGACTCAACACCCTCCATTAAACCCGGGGCAGTTCATAGGCATTGGGCTATGTCGCCCACTTACAGCGCAGGCTGAGTGCTTTCCACGAATCTGACGCTCCTCCGGGTCCGGCGTGTGCGCCCGGCGGAGGGAAATTGCGTGACGGGCGCGCAATCAACGAACTCGACGCTGGTGAGCAGACCGTCTGACGCGAGGAAGTGGGTCGGTGTCCGCCGTGGCGACGCGTCGCCTACCCAGCCGCGTGGCTCTCGAGCAACTCTTTGATCTCTTTGTCCATCGGCTTGTGCACGCGCGCCATTGTCTTCTTGATCCGGCCTGCCAGACGGGGACCGATCACCGGGATGCGCGCGATGCCCGGCGGCGCGATCTCGATCGTGAGGTGTGTCCCGGATCCCTCTGGCTGCATGCGCAGGACGTGGGTGCCCGACATCAGCTGCTTCATGATCCACCCCTCGGTGGTCTGCACGAGGAGCTCGTTCGGCACGGCTTCGACGTTGCGCGCCCTGAACTCGTAGTACAGCCCACCAATCAAGTGTCGGAATATCCGGTACGTGGTGCCGACCCAGTCCGGTGTCTTCTACACCATCTGAACGGTGCCGCCCATTAAGGAGGCATTGATGCGGTTGGTGTTCTCCATGTCCACCAAGAACGCGTACACGGTCTCCACCGGAGCGTCGATGTGCATCTCGGTTAGCACCTTGGTCTCCATGGAAATCTCCTATGTTCAACCCCAATGCTTCGACCGCACCGCCGAGAACCCCAGTGCCGAAAGCCCCTCTTCGACCCTCTGCGGCGGGACCGTCGCTCCTCCAGCGGATTTCCACCGGGAGTGATGCTTCTGTAGGCTCGATCACATCCACACGGGTGCCCCTGCAGGGGCTGAGATCGGGCTGAGGCAGTCTGCGACCGTTGAACCTGTCCGGGTCATGCCGGCGAAGGAAGTAGGAAACCACTGATGAGCTCCATGAATTCGCATTCGCTCGCGTACGCCCGCGACCCGGAACACGGCATTAGCGTCCCTGTCACGGAGATCGCCTTGGAGGACTCTCCGAACGGGGTGAAGAATCCACCGTTCACGGCGTACCGGACGGCCGGTCCCGGAAGCGATCCTGTGATCGGTCTGGAACCGTTCCGGTCCGGATGGATAGAATCCCGGAGCGACACCGAGCCCTACGGCGGCCGGGAACGGAACCTGCTCGACGACGGTAAGTCAGCCGTGCGCCGGGGAGCCGCTTCTGCTGAATGGAAAGGCGCGCAACCGGTGCCCCGCCGCGCCCTCGACGACAAGACCGTGACCCAGATGCACTACGCCCGCCAAGGCATCATCACACCCGAGATGCGGTTCGTGGCACTGCGGGAAAACTGCGACGTTGAACTTGTCCGCAGTGAAGTCGCAGCGGGCCGGGCCATCATCCCCAACAACATCAACCACCCCGAATCCGAGCCCATGATCATCGGCAAGTCCTTCCTGGTGAAGATCAATGCGAACATCGGCAACTCGGCTGTCACAAGCTCAATCGCCGAGGAAGTCGACAAACTGCAGTGGGCGGCCCAGTGGGGCGCCGACACCGTGATGGACCTCTCCACCGGGCATGACATTCACACCACGCGTGAATGGATCATCCGCAACTCTCCTGTCCCGATCGGGACAGTGCCGATCTACCAGGCGCTGGAGAAGGTTAACGGCGAGGCCAATGACCTGACCTGGGAGATCTACCGGGACACCGTGATCGAGCAGTGCGAGCAGGGCGTCGATTACATGACCGTCCATGCCGGCGTGCTGCTGCGCTACGTGCCGCTGACCGCAAACCGGATCACCGGCATAGTGTCCCGCGGCGGCTCCATCATGGCCGGCTGGTGCCTGGCCCACCACCGGGAGAACTTCCTCTACACCCACTTTGATGAACTGTGCGAGATCTTCGCCAAGTACGACGTTGCCTTCTCCCTCGGCGACGGCCTGCGGCCCGGCGCGACCGCGGATGCCAACGACGCCGCCCAGTTCGCCGAACTAGACACCCTCGCCGAACTGACCAAGCGCGCCTGGGGATACGACGTGCAGGTCATGGTCGAAGGCCCCGGGCACATCCCCTTCCACCTCGTCCGGGAAAACGTCGAACGCCAGCAGGAGCTCTGCGACGGCGCACCCTTCTACACCCTCGGCCCGTTGGTCACCGACATTGCGCCGGGCTATGACCACATCACCTCGGCCATCGGAGCCACCGAGATCGCCCGCTACGGCACCGCGATGCTCTGCTACGTCACGCCCAAGGAACACCTCGGGCTGCCGAACAAAGACGACGTCAAGACCGGCGTGATCACCTACAAGATCGCCGCCCACGCGGCGGATCTCGCCAAAGGCCACCCCGGAGCCCACGAACGCGACGATGCCCTGTCCAAGGCACGCTTCGAGTTCCGCTGGCGTGACCAGTTTGCCCTCTCCCTGGACCCGGCCACGGCCGAGTCCTTCCACGACGAGACCCTGCCCGCCGAACCGGCCAAGACCGCGCACTTCTGCTCCATGTGCGGACCCAAGTTCTGCTCCATGCGGCTCTCCCAGGACATCCGCGACCAGTTCGGAGACATGCCCGAACAGGAAGCCATCGCCGGAATGAACGCTAAATCCAACGAATACCGCAAATCCGGCGGGAAGGTCTACCTCCCCGAACCCGTCCTACCCCGCAGCTAGGGGCCGGTCCGGCCCTGGCCGGCCCTCCGGGGCCGGCCAGGGCCCGAAAGGCCGGCCCCGGACTACGAGACCTGCTCAACAGGGCCGTTGAAACCACCGCCTCCCGCCAGTTTAGAAGGTGGCAACTATGTCAAAGTCAAGGCCGGATGCCGTGGCTAAATGAATCGGCTGTAATGCTTTGCCGTCGTTAAAATTGACGGTTCCGCGTGGTCCTGCATAGGAGGCCTGCGCCGTGTTTGGGCTGATGCGGTCGGCCTTCGTGCTGCGCGTACGGGCTGCAGCGTCTGCCAGGAACCGGATGCCCTCATAGCAGGATTCGGCCATGTTGTTCAGGGGCGGCGCAGAGGATCCGTGCAGCCGGGTCTAGGCGGAGACCAGGTCCATTGACTCGGTCGTCCGCAGTGACCTGAAGTATGAGGCTGATACGTTGAGATTTTCTGTTGCTCCGGCACCGCTGGCTAGCAGCATGGTCTCTTCCATGAGAGGGCTGTAACGTGCAATTCGGTTTGAGAGGCCTCGCCGGGCAAATTCGCGGTTGAAGTCAACGGCGTGTTGACCGACCAGTAGCATCAGGACTCCGTCACAGTCGCTGCGCTCCGCAAGGTCCACCTTATGGCGGATGCGGCCCCCGCCATAAGGTACGAAATGCTCCCCAACGATCGTGACGCCAAGATCCTGACTCTGGCTGCGGATTGCCGCGCAGGAAAGGCGTGGCCACACGTAATCGTCTCCGACGACGTGCCAGCGCCGAAGCCCGGCCTGATCGCGAAGCCATTTCAATGCCGGCGCAATCTGAGTAGAAGGGGTTTCGCCAAGACAGACCACACCGGTCCTGTTTTCTCCGCCTTCGTAGAGGGAGGTGTAGACGTAGGGAAGTTTTCCTGCTGTCTCGTGAGCGATGGCTAGACGGACAGAGGAAATGTGCCACCCGGTTACGGCATCGATGCGTTGCTCGCGGACGAGGTCCCGGATCCTGGCTCCGACAGCCGCCGGACTGGCACCGCCGTCCACAAGCTCAACGGTGACGGGCCGTCCACCGACTCCTGAGGTTGCATTCAGCTCGGCTACGGGTCAGGCCGAAAGCCCGATATATCCGACCCGCACGTTGCCTGCACCGGACTTGGCATTTCGGACCATGCTGTCATGGACGGCCCCGGGGCCGTTCCTGAGATCATCAACGAGATCAAGGGCACTGCCGATTACTTTGGGTTCGATAACGCGGGCCAGGTTGTGAGCAGGTTATCCCAGGTCCATGCTGGCACGCACGTGCCGGGCTGCGAGGAAGCCATCGAGGGAATTTTTGTAGCCGGGCCTTGATCTGTGACGCTCGCTCTCGTCGTAGGCCACCGGTGTCACGTTGACGGCGGGCTCACGTGAGGCTGGTGGCCTTTGAGCAGTTGCCTGAGCCTCACCCGCAACAAAAAGCATTACCGACCATAGGAGATGAAATGCCAAGTTTAGATCGCAAGAGCCTTGATTCGCCCGAGGAGACCCGCCCCTTCGGAGGTGGTACGTGCCAGCTCCAACTTGTTAACCTGCAAGCGGGCGCCGTTGGCCGCGCCACATTCCTGCCTGGATGGCGCTGGTCCGAACATGTAAAACCGATCGCAAAAACGGAGAGCTGCCAGGCAGCCCACATAGGCTACTTCGTTTCCGGCCGGATGAAGGTCGTTATGAACGACGGTGAAGAAATGGATTATGGGCCTGGCGACTTCGCCACCATGGCCCTGGACATGACGCATGGGTAGTGGGAGACGAACCTTGCGTGGTGATCGACTGGCAGGGGTTCGCCGACTACGCCAAACCATGAGCTAAGGCCCAAACGTTAGTATCCAGAAGGGCGCCCCGACCGCGGCTGGGGTGCCCAAGCGCCACTGTTGGTTAATTGGTAGTAATTCTCGCAGACGCCCTTCCCCTCCCTCTCTGACGAGATGGGTTTGTTTTTTGCTGCTGGCAAGGCCGGAACGCCTCCTGGTTTCGGTCATGCCTGATGTCCCTTTTACTAGCAGAAGGAGCAGTCGATGACCAGTCCTCGACGGCCCGGCGATGACCTGCCAAGGGATGCCGCCGAACCACCTCTTGAGCGGCCAGCTGTCGGCGGGGTGTTCTATACATCCGGCCGCTGGTCAGTAAGGCAAGGCCATTGACAGGCATCCGCTCGGGCGTTCGAGGAGTCGGGCGTAAAAGATGTCGATCCTCCGATTCGCGGGCTCCTGCAGCGTCCCCGGCTACTTCGGGATCTCAGTCAGCCTCGGAACTATCTCAGTTACGCCGTGTGGGAGAGCCGGGAAGCGATCGACGAGTTCAGGGCGCGGACGGATTTCCCGGCCATGATCGCGCGGATGAAGGAACATTTGGATGACATGCAGATCTCCACACTGGAGCTCGTTTTGGGACAGGGACTGACGGAGATGGGGCTGGATTCCTAACTACTGCGGCCAGGTGTCACCCTCTCCCGGGTCAGGTGGTCGTCAGGTCACTTCGGCTCTTCCGCAGCTCAAAACGGTGATTGGCTGTCGTTTCGGATGAAGGCATGGACGGAGCGATTGGGTCCTCAGCTATTTCCCTTAGCCATACGGTTAATCTGCGCTTCAATCCCACCGGCGTCGCGCACAATTTCCGTATAGATCCGCCCCGAGCGGAATCTGCCGTCTTTGACCCGAAAGATGTTGACCCCCACGAACTCCAGGAGCGTGCCATCCCGGCGTGTTCCCTGCATGCTCCACTCCATCCAAACATCATCGCCGTCCGCCACAGTCCGGGATATGTTGGCAGCGAGATCAGGCAGGTCGCTAAGAAGCATGCTGAAATTTCGACGGACGGAGTCCTGCCCCCGCACGGATTCCCCGCGGCGTGCCGGCGCTTCATCAACATAGGCGGCGTCAAAGCAATCCACGGCCGCTTCCAGGTCATGCGCCGACAGGGATGTAACCCAGCGCTGCGCCACCGCCTCCGGATCGCTACTCATGCACCCAATCGTGGAGGTTCACGGACAAGTTGGCAACATAACGCGCGCCTTTTCCACAGGGCCGAGCCGCCCGAATATCGGGAACCTGGCCGAAGGAGGCAACACTGTCCCCCCAAGCCATCGAGGCGAGGTGACCGCGAAGCCGGTACAGTGCGAGCGCGGTTGCGGCCCCGTTGGTTAACGTGGCGGAAGTCCCGGCCGACCCGGACCTCTTTGGCGAACGTCCCGGCCCTGCCACCCCTCAGCTCCCCGACGTCTGCCGGCGAGGAGCAGGCGCTGACGGAAGGGTCAGGCGATCGGCGGACGCTCAGTCGTTGAGACTGCTGGTAGTGACTTCGAATTCTTCCACTTCAAGGATCTGCGTTTTTTGCGCATCGCTGGTCTCTGTTCGGATTCTGTTTGCCGCCTCTCGGCTCGCACTCATAGCTTCCTCGGTATCCCATAGCGTAATGGAGAGAGCCTTGTCAGTTTCCTTCCCGTTTAAGTAATAGATTCCCCGGCATCCGGGGATTTCAAGCACCCTCTTGACGATGTCTTCCGAAGGCGCGTCTGCGGTGGTCTCGGGGCCGGTTTTATAGGTGCTGACTCTAGCGAACATCGATTTTCCTCCAATACTCCCTGGCTGGAACCCGCTTACCGATTCAATCTGCAACATATGGAGGGGACCTGTGTGGCCGGAACACATGCTGCCCGCGACAAGCTCTACCGGATGGTTCGGTTCCTCCCACCAGTAAGAACCCGACAGCGCATAAGCACAAGGGTGAGGTGTGTCAAGGATGTGAGACAGCCGGTTAGTTTCTTTTTGGGTTAGGCGGCCGCAGGTAGCGGCTGGTTTTTGGTCTTGAAGTTGGCCATTGCTGTTG
>NZ_JBWZCK010000023.1:0-18684 GCF_059383555.1 Pseudarthrobacter sp. MDT1-56 | reverse complement strand
GGGCGAGGGGGCGCCGGGCGAGCGGGCGCCGGGCGAGCGGGCGCCGGGCGAGCGGGCGCCGGGCGAGCGGGCACCGGGCGAGCGGGCACCGGGCGGAAGGGCGGCGGCCGTGGTGCCGGCCATGTGCCGCCGGAGGTGCCCGGCTACGGCGAGGTCCTGCTGGGGCTGGCACCCCCGCTGCCGGACTGGACCTTGATGGCACGCCTGGACCGGGTGCTGGAACAGCTGGGCGCAGCCGGGGGTGAGGCGGGGGCCGCTGCGCTGACCGGGCGGGGCTGGATCGAGTGGTGCCGCGGAAAAGGGTCCTTCGCAGACGCGCTGTTCCGCCGCGCGGACCAGGAACACCCCGGCTACCGGCTGGCGGAACTGCTGGCGGAACTTGTCCGCCGCGGGACGCTCTGCGGCTGGGCGGCCAGGAGGGAGGCGGCCTGGCAGCGGTTCGAACCGGACGTCGCCTGACACCAAGCCAACGCCGGGCGATGAGGGCACCGCCACTGAGGGAAGGCGCGCCGCGGCGCCGCGGCCGGTATCGCAGGCCCGCGCCCCGCGTCGGTCCCGATTGAGAAAACCGTGAGACAATGGTTGCCGAGACCCGGTTGGGTCCGTGTATCAAGTGCTTGTAGTGGACCGTGGAAACAGGGAACATTACGGTCACCCCAGGAGTTCTACTTAGTGGCTCTGCTGGTCGTGATTGCACCTGATGTGAAACACGGACTTGACAGGGTCATAGTGGTGTTGCCCGTATGGTGATTCCACAGACCGCCGCTAGAAAGGTTTTCTGTGACCCCGTCTTCCGCGAAGAAGGAACCCGCCGACCAGGCCGTATTGTCCCCCGAGGAGAAGAAGGCGGCGACGAGCGCCAAGCGCGCCGCCACGCGTGCAGCCAACAAGGCTGTCAAAGACGCAGCCTTGGCCGACGGTGACACCACCGCATCGGCAGTCGCCAAGCCTGAACCCAAAAAGCGCGGGCCCAAGCCCGGCGCTAAAGCCGCGGCGCAAGCCGCCGGCAAAGCCGCCAACGGTGACGATGACACCGATGAGGAAGTCGAGGTTGACCTCGACGACGTCGTCGTGGAGGCCGTTGAGATCGGTGAGGACGGGGAGGAAATCCCCGCCAAGGCCGCCGCAGCCGCCACCGGCTCCGGCTTTGTCTACTCCGACGCCGACGACGACGACGCCCCCGTGCAGCAGGTCATGTCCGCCGGCGCCACCGCCGACCCGGTCAAGGACTACCTGAAGCAGATCGGCAAGGTCGCCCTGCTGAACGCCGAGCAGGAAGTCGACCTCGCCCTGCGCATCGAGGCCGGCCTCTTTGCCGAGGAAAAGATCAACGCCGACGACGGATCCATGGATCCGAAGCTCAAGCGCGAGCTCGAATTCGTCATCCACGACGGCAAGCGTGCCAAGAACCACCTGCTGGAGGCCAACCTCCGCCTCGTGGTCTCGCTGGCCAAGCGCTACACCGGCCGCGGCATGCTGTTCCTGGACCTGATCCAGGAAGGCAACCTGGGCCTGATCCGTGCGGTCGAGAAGTTCGACTACACCAAGGGCTTCAAGTTCTCCACCTACGCCACCTGGTGGATCCGCCAGGCCATCACCCGTGCCATGGCCGACCAGGCCCGCACCATCCGCATCCCGGTGCACATGGTGGAAGTCATCAACAAGCTGGCCCGCGTGCAGCGCCAGATGCTGCAGGACCTCGGCCGCGAACCCACTCCGGAAGAGCTGGCTCTCGAACTGGACATGACGCCCGAAAAGGTCGTCGAAGTCCAGAAGTACGGCCGCGAGCCGATTTCCCTGCATACGCCCCTGGGCGAGGACGGCGACTCCGAATTCGGTGACCTCATTGAGGACTCCGAGGCCGTGGTCCCGGCCGACGCGGTGAGCTTCACCCTGCTGCAGGAACAGCTGCACTCGGTGCTGGACACCCTCTCCGAACGCGAAGCCGGCGTGGTCGCCATGCGCTTCGGCTTGACCGACGGACAGCCGAAGACTTTAGACGAAATCGGCAAGGTCTACGGAGTCACGCGTGAGCGGATCCGCCAGATCGAATCCAAGACCATGTCCAAGCTGCGGCACCCGTCGCGGTCCCAGGTCCTCCGGGACTACCTGGACTAGGCACCCACCAAACAACGCGGGGTCAACTGCCGCCCGTCTTTCCCGGAGGGTTGGGCCGGAAGTGACCCCGCGTTGTTCGTTTAACTGACTCCGCGTTTGCCCGTTGCGCCAGCCAGGCGTTGTTGGTTAACGCGGAAAGAGCCCCTCCGGATCCGGAGGGGCTCTTTCTCATGTGGTTTGGTGGACCCGGTCTCTAGTCGACAGGGACCGGCGGCTTCTCGTGAAGGCGCCCCGTCTCGTCGTGCCAGTCAGAGCTGAGCGGCCTGAGCGTCGGTTCTACGGCGCGGGCGTGGTGGCCGCAGAAAAGAAGCTCACCCCCGGAGGCGCCGAGAACAACCCGGACATATGCCTGTGCTCCGCAACGATCGCACCGGTCGACGGTGGTGAGTGTGCGGTCCGCAACTGCTGTTGTCATGTTCGGCCTCCTTGGTAGATCGGTATACCTATATAACCAGCATTCGCAGCGAAACCATGGCACGGATGGCCCACTTTCGCTGTACGCGTATCACGTCTCGGTAACGGGTTCCGGCGCGGGCGGCGGCCGGGGAGTGGCAGCACACCGGACAGCGGCACTCCGACTACCCTAGGAAGAGCGCCAAAAAGCTTGCCGGCTCAATGGCAGCCGTCCCGTTCCTGAAGGAGTTTCCGCCCCGTGGCACCAAGTTCTGATTACACCGCCCGGCATCTCTCCGTGCTGGAAGGCCTTGAGGCCGTCCGCAAGCGCCCGGGCATGTACATCGGTTCCACCGACTCCCGCGGACTTATGCACTGCCTCTGGGAGATCATCGACAACTCCGTCGACGAAGCCCTCGCAGGCTTTGGCCATGACATCAAAATCATCCTGCACGCGGACAACTCGGTGGAAATCCACGACGACGGCCGCGGCGTCCCGGTCGACATTGAACCGAAAACCGGGCTGAGCGGCGTCGAAGTAGTGTTCACCAAACTTCACGCCGGCGGCAAGTTCGGCGGCGGTTCCTATACGGCCTCCGGCGGCCTGCACGGCGTGGGCGCGTCGGTCGTGAACGCCCTGTCCTCCCGGCTGGACGTGGAAGTGGACCGCGGCGGCAAAACCTACAAGATGTCCTTCCGCCGCGGCGAGCCTGGTCGCTTCAAGGACACCGGCACTAGGCCGGACCCGGCCTCGGTCTTCTCGCCCTTCGTCGACGGTTCCGTCCTGGACGTCGTGGGCAAGGCCAAGCGCGGCGTCACCGGCACTCGGATCCGTTATTGGGCGGACCGGCAGATCTTCACCCCGGACGCCAAGTTCTCCTACGACGAACTCGCCGCCCGCGCCCGCCAGACCTCCTTCCTGGTCCCCGGCTTGAAACTCACCGTCCGGGACGAGCGCAAGCAACCCGGCACCCCGGGCGAGTCCGGCCCGCACGAGGAGATCTTCCATCACGACGGCGGCATCTCCGAATTCGTGGAGTATCTCGCCGCCGACCCCGCCGTCACGGACGTCTGGCGGCTGCATGGCGCCGGCAAGTTTAAGGAGACCGTTCCGGTCCTGGACGACAAGGGCCACAGCCAACTGACCGAGGTCGAGCGGGACTGCGAGGTCGACGTCGCCCTCCGCTGGGGTATCGGCTACGACAGCACGGTGCGCACCTTCGTCAACATCATCTCCACGCCCAAGGGTGGAACGCACCAGACCGGCTTCGAACAGGCGCTCCTCAAAACCTTCCGCAAGGCGGTGGAGACCAACGCCCGGAAGCTGAAGGCCGGCAACGACAAGATCGAGAAGGACGACATCTTCGCCGGACTCACCGCGGTCCTCACCGTCCGGCTTGCGGAGCCGCAGTTCGAGGGCCAGACCAAGGAAATCCTGGGCACCTCGGCCGTGCGGGCCATCGTGGCGAAGGTGGTGGAACAGGAGATCAACGCGAAGCTGACCTCGTCCCACCGCAACGACAAGGCCCAGTCGGCGCTGCTGCTGGAAAAGGTCGTCAGCGAGATGAAGTCGCGCATCTCCGCCCGCGTCCACAAGGAAACCCAGCGCCGCAAGAACGCCCTCGAGACGTCCTCCATGCCAACCAAACTTGCGGACTGCCGCACGGATGACGTCGCACGCTCCGAACTGTTCATCGTCGAAGGCGACTCGGCGCTCGGCACCGCCAAGCTGGCGCGGTCCTCCGATTTCCAGGCGTTGCTGCCCATCCGCGGCAAGATCCTCAACGTCCAGAAGGCCTCGGTGGGCGACATGCTCTCCAACGCCGAGTGCGCGGCGCTCATCCAGGTGGTGGGCGCAGGCTCCGGCCGTAGCTTCGACATCAGCGCCGCCCGCTACGGCAAGGTCATCCTGATGACCGACGCCGACGTCGACGGCGCCCACATCCGTACGCTCCTGCTCACGCTGTTCTTCCGCTACATGCGGCCGATGATCGAACAGGGCAGGGTCTTCGCGGCCGTCCCGCCGCTGCACCGGGTGGAGGTCATCAACGCCGGCCAGAAGGCCAACGAGATGATCTACACCTACTCGGAGACGGAACTGCACGTCCTGCTGGCGAGGCTCGCGAAGGAAGGCAAGCGCTACAAGGAGCCGATCCAGCGCTACAAGGGCCTGGGTGAGATGGACGCGGAGCAGTTGGCCGAGACCACAATGGACCCGCGGCACCGCACCCTGCGCAAAGTCGGCATCGAGAACGCCAAGCAGGCCGAGGAGACCTTTGACCTGCTGATGGGATCCGACGTCGCGCCGCGCAAGGACTTCATCATCGCCGGGGCGGCGAGCCTGGACCGGGAGCGCATCGACGCCTGAGACCTCGCCCTCACCGGTGCTGGGGCGTGCATTGTCCTGGCCGTTGCCGGATCACGCCAGTGCCCAAATGCCCTCTAACCCAGTTTCCCTCCTTCCGATAGTGTCGTCTCACGGCCCCGGGCAATGACGCCCGGGGCCGGATTCCGCGGCATAAATCCAGGAGATCCCTATGAGGCAAACTCGGAATATCCAGCGCGCGGCCATCGCCGCCACGATCGGACTGGCGGTCAGCTTCGCGCCGCCGGCCATTGCAGCAACCGGAACCAACTCGGAGGCCCTGCGCACCGCAGTGTCCGCGCCGAACATCATGACCCATCTCAACGCACTCCAGGCCATCGCGGATGCCAACGGCGGCAACCGCGCAGCTGACAGCCCGGGCTACGAGGCCTCGCTCGAATACATTGAAGGGGTACTGCAGGCAGCCCATTACGAAACGGCCCGTCAGCCGTTCAGCTACGACCGCTACGACTTCACCTCGGCGTCGCTGGAGCGGGTGTCACCGGATCCGGAGACCTACACCTATGGGACCGGTTTCCTGGATATGTCCTACTCCGGTGCCGGCGACGAAACGGCCCCGCTGACCGCCGTCGACCTCAACCTCGCCGGTGACCATGCCTCGACCAGCGGCTGCGAAGCGGGCGACTTCGCCGGCTTCACGCCGGGAAACATCGCCCTGATCCAGCGCGGCACCTGCACTTTCCGGATCAAGGCGGACAACGCCGCCGCGGCCGGGGCCTCGGGGGTCATCATCTTCAACCAGGGCAACGTCGTCCCGGGCGATGACCGCCTCGGCCTCTTTGGCGGCACCCTGGACCTGCCGCAGGCAGCCATCCCGGTGGTCAGCACCAGCTACGCGACCGGCGCCGAACTTGCCGGGCTCAGCAATGTGGTGATGCGCCTGGCTGTCGAGTCTGGAGTGACCACGATCGAATCCTTCAACATCCTGGCGGATACCGGCGGACGTGCCGACCGCACCGTGGTGGTGGGCGCGCACCTGGACTCCGTGGCTGAGGGCCCCGGCATCAACGACAACGGCTCAGGTTCGGCCGCGATCCTGGAGACCGCGCTCCAACTGAAAGCCTTGGGCGTTGAACCGACCAACCGGATCCGCTTTGCGTTCTGGGGAGGGGAAGAGGACGGGCTGATCGGGTCCGAGCACTATGTCTCCCAGTTGACGACCCGCCAGGTCAAGGAACATGCCGTCAACCTCAACTTCGACATGGTCGGTTCGCCGAATTTCGTCCGCTACGTCTATGACGGCGACGGCTCGGCGTTCGGCGAGAAGGGTCCCAACGGCTCCGCGCTGGTGGAGAAGGTCTTCCTGGACTACTTCAAGTCCCAGAACCTGCCCGTTGCCTCGACGGCCTTTGACGGACGGTCCGACTACTTCGGTTTTATCAACACCGGCATCCCGGCCGGCGGACTGTTCACCGGCGCAGAGGACCTGAAGACCGCAGAAGAAGCAGCCATCGTCGGCGGCGAAGCAGGTGCCCCGCTGGACCCGTGCTACCACGCGGCCTGCGACACCATCGCCAATGTCAACGTTGATGTGCTGGAAGAAATGGCGGACGCGATCGCCCACACAACGCTCACCTTTGGCATGACCACCTCGGCGGTCAATGGCTCGGCAAAGGGTAACGGGTCCGGCAATGTGGACCTCGAATACAAGGCCAACAAGCTGCTTAAGTAAGCGCGGGCACAAGCCGCGCAATAGGTGCCGGGCCGCTCAGCCTTCGGGCGGGGCGGCCCGGCCTCCGCTCGGGCACTGCCCGGCGGGGGTCGCCCGGGCGGGGTTGCCGCGGCGGTCGCCGCGGAGGGGCTCAGCCCAGCAGGCCGGGAACAATCAACAGGGCCGTCGGAACCGCCAGCAGCAGCAGGCAGGCCGCCAGAACAGCCGCGCGCAGGGGTTCCGGGAGGGGCGGCTGCGGCGAGAGCAGGCGGCTGACGCGGGACGCCGTCGTCGAGGCCGAACCGGCGCCGCCCGTGGCACCCGGCTGGCCTGGCTCGCCGTCGGACAGGTCCGAATCGCCGAAGGCCATCCGGGCGCCGGGGGCGCCGGAGGAGCCGCTGGCCACAATCGCGATCGCCTTGATCAGGGTGGCCTTGCTCTCGGTCTTCAGCGCCACGTCGTCGGCGAGCATCTCGATCAGAGAGCTGACAGCTTCCTGCGCCAGCCGCGTGGTGGGAAGCCAGGGCAGCGCCTGCCGCCAGGCCGCAAAAGCCCAGAGCAGCAAATGGTGGCGCTGGTCCAAATGGGCGTTCTCGTGGTTCAGGACTGCGCGCAGTTCGGCGGGTTCCAGGGCCGCCATAAGCCCGTCGGAGAGCACGGTAACCGAGCGGGCGCCCCCGGGCAGGCAGTATGCGACGGGGGAGTCGACGTTGATCACCATGGTCCGCGGACCGTCAGCGGACGGGGACGCGAGCAGGGCCAGCAGTTCGCGGTGCCGACGCCGCTGGCGCTGGATCCTGTAGTACGTCAGCAGCAGGGTGAAGACCAGATGGGCTGTCAGCAGCGCCGCGGCCGAGAGCGCAAAGATGTGCCAGAAGCCCAGTGCCGTGGTGGGCGCATTGTTGAAGACCATCCCGCCCAGTGCCTTGAGGCCGGCCAGCAGGTTGTCCCCGATCGGTTCCAGTCCGTAAACCAGCATGGCGCCGATCATGGACAGCCCGCCGGCGAGGGCAATTGCCTGCCACAGCAGCATCGCCGTGAACGGCGAGCGTGCCGGCCACTGTGCGCGGGACAGCACAATTGGCACCGGCCAGGCCAGTGCTATCGCCAGGACCGCCAAAAACCATGAGGTCCAGAACATCGGGCGCTAGCTGAGTCCCAGCAGCTTGCGCAGCGTTTCTGCCTCGGTGTCGGTGACGGAACCAATGAAGCGGGCCAGAACGGCCTCGCGGTCCGGTGCGGAGCCCAGGACCTCGTGCATCAGCTCAGCGGTGTGGTCCTCGCGGCTGGAGACTGCCTGGTAGCGGTGCGGGCGGGTGCCGCGTTCTCGCTCCACCAGGCCCTTGCGTTCCAGGCGGGAGAGCACGGTCAGCACCGTCGTGACGGCCAGGTCCTTGCCCTCATGTCCGGCGGTGCCGTTTTCGGCGCGCGTACTCTGAGCGAGCAGGTCCCGCAGTGTGTTCGCTGTCGCAGCCTCATGGCCTGCCCAGAGCAGGTCCATCACTGCCCGTTCCAGTTCACCGAGACTTGCCATTGCGTACGTCCTTCGTAAGGGCCGCTCCGGCGAATCGACTCGGCCGGGCGGTAGTGAATACTTCAGTCTTAAATTTAGCGTGTTTTGCGGATAGTTTCTACATGAGGTAGAAGTGTCCGGCGCGGGCGTGTCGCGCAGGGGGCCATGGCCGTTGCGGAGAGGTCGTTCCCGATTGGGCCGTCCGGCTGTGGCGCGGCCGGGGCGTCGACGTGCACGGCGGGCTCCGGTGAGGACCGCGGTCCGATGCCGCGAGCGGTCAGTCGTGGACGATATTGGCCTAGAGGCCCTCGATTGCTTCCAGTCGGCCGGAGCGGACCGCATCAGCGAAGGCCTGGTAGTCCCGTTCATTCTGGTCGGCGTAGCGCTCGGAGAAGTCGGTGATCGCCACATCGAACTTGTCGCTCTTGCCCAGGTAAGCGGCGATCGCGACGGCGTCACCCGAGCGGGCGTGCGCGCGGGCCAGTGTCCATCCGCATGCGTTGGCATAGAAGGTCATGCCGAGCGGTTTCATCCCTTCCACAATGGCCGAACCCTTCATGTCACGCAGCTGGCGCCAGTACAGGTACCGGTTTTCCTGCGCCCCCTTGGTCCACCCCAGGAAGATGTCGCTCGCAGCCTGCATCACCCGCTGCCCCTGCACCACACGCTCGCCCGGCTGTTTGAATTTGCTCTTTGGCAAGTGGTCCTCGAGCACCGATCGGGTGGCCTCCTTGACCTGGAGGAACAGCGGGTCCTGTTGATCGCGCCCCTGGAGCAAGGCAATAAACGCCCGGGTGCCGACGCTGCCGACGCCGACGACCTTGCGGGCGACGTCGATGATTTCGAAGCGCTCGAGGAGGTGGCGTCGGTCCTCCTGCAGTGTGGCCCGGTATGAACGGAGCTGCTCGCGAATCACCTGCTCCAGTTCATCGGCGGACATGCTGAACGATCCGCCCAGCTCCCGGGCCGGGATGACGATCGGTGGCTGGCTGACGATTCGGTATTTCCCGTCCACAAGCTCGGCGAGCTTGGACAGTGCCTGCAGGCTGTCCCGGGTGTGGGCCTTGGCGACGTTCGCTCGCGCCGTCTTTTCCATGCCTTGGGCAGCTTTCTTGAGGGCCTTGCCCTTTTGAGATGCCACGGCCAGGTTGATGGTTTCCAGCAGCTGTTCCTCGGACAGCCGGGCGTACCAGATGTCCAGAGTGCGCATTTTCGCGAACTGGGCCATCGCTTCCCGGTAGGCCCGAACCGCGGTCAGTGTCACATCGCGGGCCTCTTCCTTGGTGAACGCGTTGTTCCGGGCCGCGATGGTAAAGCTCGCGGACATACGCTTGACGTCGTATTCAAACGGCCCCGGAAGTGTCTCGTCGAAATCATTCAGGTCGAACAGCAGTGTCCGCTCCGGCGAGGCGAATACGCCGAAGTTAGACAGGTGGGCATCTCCGCACAGCTGCGTGATCAGGCCCGCCCGTGGCGTGTCTTTCAGGTCGGCGGCCATGATTTTGGCCGCGCCCCGGTAGAAGGTGAACGGTGAGGCCAGCATCCGTCCGTGGCGCACCGGGACGAGGTCCTGTTCGCGGGTGAGGTTCTGCTCCTCGAGGAGGGCCACCGGGTCCGGCCGGTCGGGCGCAGGAACCCAGCCCGCGGGGCTGGAGACCGGCGTCTTCTTCCGGTATCCCTTTCCCCTCGCAATCCGCTCCTCGACGCTCCGGTGCTTGACTTTGGTCTCGGCCATGATCGGCGACCTCCCTTGACGGCGGGAACCGCCACCGGGCACGGGTTGCCCGGGGCAGTAGCCGCTGAGTTGCGCAGACGCGCCCCCGCTCCGGGCTCAATCAGAATGGCTGCGCAGGTACTGCGATTGTGGCCCTGAAGCGGTCCCTGGTCAACGCGCCGCGGAAGGATCCGGTCACGCTATCGGGTTGTTGAAGTCCGGTCTCCCGTCCATGAGCCACCGGCAGCGCCTCCATTGCGGGCCGTTCCGTGCCGTGGGACTCTGGGTGCAGTGACCCATCAAAGTGTTCTACACTCTGTAGAAGAATCTTTCTACGTCATGTAGAAGTTGCTCCTAGCAAGTTAGGGACTGCCTTGGACGCCTTGGAAATCGCACGCTGGCAATTCGGAATCACCACCGTCTACCACTTTATGATGGTGCCGCTCACGATTGGCCTGGGCCTCGTCGTTGCCGTGATCCAGACGATGTGGCACCGTACCGGCAAGCCCGAGTACCTCCGGATGACCAAGTTCTGGGGCAAGCTCTTCCTGATCAACTTCATCATGGGCGTCGCCACCGGCATCGTGCAGGAATTCCAGTTCGGCATGGCATGGAGCGAATACAGCCGCTTCGTGGGCGACGTGTTCGGAGCCCCGCTGGCCATGGAGGCCCTGCTGGCGTTCTTCGTGGAGTCGACGTTCCTGGGTCTCTGGATTTTCGGCTGGAAGCAGCTCAAACCCGCCGTCCACCTGGCCTGCCTCTGGATCGCCGTGATCGGTTCAGTGTTCTCCGCCTACTTCATTATCGTCGCAAACAGCTGGATGCAGCACCCGGTGGGCGTTGAGATGATCAACGGCCGTCCGGTGATGACCGATGCCTGGGCGGTCTTCACCAACAACACCGCCCTCGTCGCCGTCCCGCACACCATCTTCGGCGCCCTGGCCGTCGCCGGCGCCTTCCTGCTCGGCATCGCCTGGTACCACCTGTGGCGCCGCCGGCACGACGGGATCGACACCATCGGCCCGGACGGCAAGGTCGTTCCCGGTGAGGCCGCCATCCCCGGCCGGGACCGCACCGACCACGCCGTCTGGATCCGCTCCCTGCGGATCGGGGCCGTCGTCGCCATGATTTCCTTCGCCGGCACCGCCATCACAGGGGACCTGCAGGGCAAGCTGATGTTCGAACAGCAGCCCATGAAGATGGCCGCCGCCGAAGCGGCCTGCCACGACGGCACCGGCTTTTCCATCCTGAGCATCGGCAACCTCGGCTCCAAGAACTGCGACGACATCGTCGCGCTCATCGAGGTTCCCGGGATCCTGTCCTTCCTCGCCAAGGGCGATTTCACCACCGAAGTCAAGGGCGTCAACAGCCTGATTGACCAGTACAAGGCCGACTACGGTACCAACCTGCCGGACAACCCCATCTACGGGGAACGGGCCGGGCAGGAAATCCAGTACGTCCCGGTCATGGAGGTCACCTACTGGGGCTTCCGGATGATGATCGGCTTTGGCGGACTGGCTGCCCTGGCCGCGCTGGTTGCCCTCTGGCTCACCCGCAGTGGGACGGTCCCCGCGTCCCGTGGCCTCATGCGGCTGGCCGTGTTTGGGATCCTGGCGCCGTTCGGAGCAAACGCCGCGGGCTGGATCTTCACCGAGATGGGCCGCCAGCCGTTCGTCGTCGCCCCCAACCCGGACCCCAGCGGGATCGACCAGGTCTTTATGTTCACTGCCGCCGCCGTCTCACCCGGCGTCTCCGCCGGCGAGCTCCTGACCTCACTGGTGGTGCTCACCGCGGTTTATGCGGTGCTGCTGGTGGTCGAGGTCAAGCTGCTGGTCAAGTACATTCGCGGCGGGGTTGTCGCGGCCATGCCGGAACTCGCCCACGCTCCCGTGGACGAGAACGAGGATGCCACCCCCAAGGGCGGTGGCCCCGGCAAACCCGGGGACGCCGACGACGTCCTGGCCTTCGCCTACTAAGCCTTCGGTCCCCAAGAAACGCAGAGGATACTCAGCATGGAACTGCTTCCCACCATCTGGTTCATCGCCATCGCGGTGCTGTGGACGGGCTATCTCTTTCTCGAGGGCTTTGACCTCGGCGTCGGAATGCTGATGAAGGGCTTCGCCCGGAACAACACCGAACGCCGCGTGCTGCTCAACACGATCGGGCCGGTCTGGGACGGCAACGAAGTCTGGCTCCTGACCGCGGGAGGTGCCACCTTCGCGGCCTTCCCGCTCTGGTACGCGTCCCTGTTCTCCGCGCTCTACCTGCCGCTGCTGCTGGTCCTCGTCGCCCTGATCTTCCGCGCCGTGGCCTTCGAATACCGCGGCAAAGTGGACAACCCCCGGTGGCGGGCCCGCTGGGACTGGGCCATCTCCCTCGGCTCCCTCGTGGCGGCCTTCGGTATTGGCGCGGCCCTGGGACTGACCACCACCGGACTTCCGATCAACGCCAACGGCGACCGCGAAGGTGGACCGTTCGCATGGTTCAGCGCCTATGCAGTACTGGGCGGCCTGGCCGTCGTCGGCTTCTCACTGCTGCACGGCCTGGCCTTCCTGGCCCTCAAGACCGACGGCGACATCCGGCACCGCGCCCGCCAGTGGTTCGTCCGGCTTCTGCCCGTCCTGCTGCTGCCGATCGCGGGCTGGGCGATCAGCCTTCAGCTGCTCAGCGGCGAGGTGTGGACTGTCCTGGCGGTCCTCGCCGCCGTCGTCGCCGCCGTTATGGCGTGGAACTTCGCCCGCACCGGTGCCGAAGGCCGCGCGTTCCTGTCCCTGGGCACTTTTCTGCTCCTCGGCAGCGCCTCGATCTTCGGTGCCGCCTTTCCGGTCGTGCTGCCGTCCACACTGAACCTGGACTTCAACCTGACCATCTCCAACGCGTCCTCCTCGGACTACACCCTGGGGCTGATGAGCATCGTCGCCCTGATCGGGCTGCCCCTGGTGCTTGCCTACCAGGCATGGACCTACTGGGTGTTCCGGCGCCGGGTGAGCGACGCGCACATCCCCGAGGCCCACAGCTTCCTCCCCGCCATCGCCGCCAAAGCCCTGGCCCCCAAGGACTAGCACCTGATGAGACCGCAGTTCCCCACGGGCCCCGCCAACCGCGCCGCCCTCTACCTGCTCGGCCTGCTCGCGGCCTTGAAGGCCCTGTCCCTCGTGCTGATCGCGCAGGCGGTCGCATCCATGCTGGCGGGGCTGATGGCCGGCGACCCGGCCTGGGGCGGACAGCTGTACTGGGGGGTTGCGGGAGTCGCGCTGCGGTCCCTGACGGTCTGGGCCCAGGCGGTCGCGTCGCGCCGGGCGGCGCTGGGCGTGAAGGAGGAGCTGCGCTCGCAGCTGCTCGACCGGGCGCTGCGCAACGGCACCAGGTCCGCCGGCCCCTCCGATGGGGGCCTCGCCATCCTGGCGACCCGGGGACTGGACGCCCTGGACAGCTACTACACCCAGTTCCTGCCCGCGCTGGTGAACTGCGCCGCGATCCCGTTGCTGCTGGGCGCGCGCATCCTGTACGACGACTGGATCAGCGCCGCCGTGATCGTGCTGACCGTCCCGCTGGTCCCGCTCTTTATGATCCTGATCGGCCGCTACACCGATGACCGCGTCCGGGAAGCCCAGTCGGCCCTGGCGCGGCTGTCCGGCCACATGCTGGAGCTCGCCAAGGGCCTGCCCGTGCTTGTGGGACTGGGCCGGGCGACCGCCCAGCGCAAGGCCCTGGAGGACCTCTCCGAGGAGTACCGCCACCGGACCATGGGAACGCTGCGGACCGCCTTCCTCTCCGCTCTCGCACTGGAACTCATCGCCACCATTTCCGTGGCCGTGGTCGCCGTCTTCATCGGCGTCCGGCTGGTGCACGGCGACATGGCGCTGGAAGCGGGGCTGCTGGCCCTGATTCTCGCCCCCGACTGCTACCTTCCGCTGCGCGAACTGGGCACCGCCCACCACGCAAGCGACGACGGCCGAGCCGCGCTCGCCGAAACCACCGCCGTCCTCGAGGCACCCGAACCCACGCCCCTGCGGCCCGCCGCGGCCCCCTCCGGGGCCGGGGCGGACGCCGGAGCCGACGGTCCGCCGTCCCTAAGCGTGGCCGGACTGACCGTCCGCTACGGCGGCCGGACGGATGCCGCCGTCGGGCCGCTGAGCTTCACGGCAGCCCCGGGCCGCATCACCGCCCTCGACGGCCCCAGCGGCGCCGGCAAGAGCACCGTCCTCGGGGTGCTGGCCGGAACCATCGGGACCGGCGGCGGCACCGACCAGGAAACCATCGTCACCGGACGGCTCGCAGGATTCACGACGGCGGACCTCGCCTGGGTGCCGCAGCACCCCGTGATGGTCGCCCCCACCGTGCTGGACGAGATCCGGCTGTATCTGGGATCCGACCTGGAAACTGGGGCGGACGGCAACGCCGATGATCGGGGCCAGGCTGCGAGCCAGGCCGCGGCCCTGCGCTGCCTGGCAGCCTGCGCCGCGGAGCACCTTGCCGCGAAGCATCCCGCCGAACTCAGCCCGGGGGAGCTGCGCCGCGTCGCACTCGCCCGCGGCCTGGCACGGATCGAAGCCGGAGCCCGGGTGCTGCTGCTCGATGAACCCACTGCCCACCTGGACCGGGAATCCGCCACCGCCGTGAGCCGTGCCATCGCCGCGCTCCGCGGCAGGGTCACCATCCTGCTGGTCGCCCACGACCGGCTGACCCGGGAACTCGCCGATGAACTCGTTCCCGTGGCACGCGTGGCCTCGCCGGCGCCCGGTGTCGAGGCATCCGCCGTCCAAGCATCCGCCGTGGAAGCGTCAGCTACCGGAGCACCAGCCACCCAGGCGTCCACCGCGGGGGACCCCGCCGCGGAGGCCGCGCTGTTTGAACCCCGGCCGGCCGACGTCGGGCCCGCCGGACCCCAGGCTGCGGAACTCGAGCCGGCCAACAACATGGAATCCCGCGGGCCACGGACCGGGACGGCCGGACGGGCCACGCACGGGTCAACGGTAACCCGGCTCCGCCGGCTGCTCGCACCCGTGGGAGCCAAGTTCGCCGCGGCCGGCGCGGTCGGCACCCTGGCGGCCCTCTTCGCCGTCGCCCTCTCCGGACTCTCCGGCTGGCTGATCATCCGCGCCAGCGAACAGCCGCCCATCCTGTACCTGCTCACCGCGATCGTTGGCGTGCGCTTCTTCGGCATCGGCCGGGCCGCGCTGCGCTATTTGGAACGCCTCCTGCTGCACGACGCCGTCTTTGCCGCCCTGACCAGGCTCCGTGGCCGGCTCTGGGAGTCGCTGAGCCGGCGCGCCCTCTCGCTGCGCCGGCTGCTGCAGGGCGGCAACGTCCTGGGCACCGTGGTGGACGACGTCGACACGGTCCGGGAGCTGCTGCCCCGGGTGGTCCTGCCTCCGCTCACCGCCGTGGCTGTCGCGGCCGCCGCGGTCACCGGCATCGCGCTGCTCCTGCCAGCCGCGCTCCCCGCCGTAATTGCCGCCGCCGTGCTGAGCCTTGTGGCGGCCCCCGCCCTGGCGCTGGCAGCGGACCGGATGTCCGCCGGCACCGAGCAGCGGCTGCGCTCCGGCGTTCTCCGCCAGGTGGCGGCGGCCCTCGACGCCCGGGCCGAACTCCACGCCAACAGCGTCTCCGCGCCGGTGCTCGCGGCCATCACCCGCGCCGACCGCTCCGCGACCGCCGCCTCCCAGCGCTCGGCCTGGGCCGAAGGACTCGGCCAGGGGCTGACGGTGCTGGCCTGCGGGACGGCCGCCCTGGCCAGTGCCGCGCTGGCCGCTCCGCTGGCCCTCAGCGGAGCGGTTGAGGCCTCGACGGTGGCCGTGGTGGTGCTGCTGCAGCTCGCGCTCGTGGAGCCGTACGCGGCCATCACAACGGCGGTCCGGCAATACCCGGCGCTGCGGGCCGTGCTGGATCGCGTCGGCGAAGCAGGCGTCCTGGACGACGGCGACACCGACGCGTCCGGCGGCCTGGTCACAGTCGCCGGCCGGCCCGGCGGCAAGACCGGCATCGAGCTGCAGGACCTGGCGGCCGCCTGGCCGGGCGGGCCACCGGTCTTCACCGGGCTCAGCGCCACGGCCGAACCCGGGCGCTGGCTCTCCGTCACCGGGACCTCGGGCTCCGGTAAGTCCACCCTGCTCGCCGTCGTCCTGGGTTTCCTGCCGGCAGCCAGCGGCCAGATCCTGCTGAGCGGGCGGGCTGCCTGGTGCCCGCAGGAGGCACACCTCTTCGATTCGACCATCCGCGGCAACCTGCTGCTCGGGCTTCCGGAGACCCAGCGCGGGGCAGAGCCGGAACCGCAACTCCAGGGCGCCCTGGCCGCGGTGGGCCTCGGACCGCTGGTCGGGCGGCTGGAGCACGGCCTGGACACCCGGATCGGACCCGGCGGAGCCTTCCTCAGCGGAGGCGAACGCCAGCGCCTCGCCGTCGCCCGCACGCTCCTGACCGGCGCGGACGTAATCCTGCTGGACGAACCGACGGCCCACCTGGATGCGGAGTCCGGCCGGGCGATGCTGGCCGAGCTCCGGCACGGACTGCGGGACCGCACGGTGGTGCTGGTGACCCACAACCCGGAGGACATCGCCGCGGACGACAGCCGGCTGGACCTGGACCGTGAGGCAGCCAGGAACGCTGTGCTGTCCCCGGAGTCAACGCCGTCGCTGGCGCGGGGGTAGGCCGGACGTTAGCCTGTTGCCATGAACGGACACGCCGACCCCCTGGCCAGCCTGGACCCCCGACTGGAGTGGCGGGCCGCAGGGCCCGCGGACCTGGATGACTGGGCGGCGCTGATCGCCCGGACCGCCGCCGTCGAACAGCCCGTCTGGTTCGAACGCCGCGCCGACCTGGAACAGGTCCTCGAATCGCAGAAGAATCCGGCCGCCGCGAATACGGTTCTCGGCTTCGACGC
The DNA here is from genome assembly GCF_059383555.1 of Pseudarthrobacter sp. MDT1-56. NCBI lineage: Bacteria > Bacillati > Actinomycetota > Actinomycetes > Micrococcales > Micrococcaceae > Pseudarthrobacter > Pseudarthrobacter sp. MDT1-56. The sequence goes on along the minus strand of NZ_JBWZCK010000023.1, from coordinate 2,026 downwards.
GCAGGGCACCGCCAGGGCCTACGGCCGGATCACCAAGAACCCTGACGGTGAGAAGGCGATCGGGTATGGCTGCGTCGATCCCGTGTGGCAGGGAAACGGGATCGGTACCGGGCTGCTGGGCTGGATGGAGGCGAGGACCCGGCAGCGTTTTGCCGAGGATGCGGTGAACGGTTCCACTCCCAGGCTGCGGCTCCACATGGAGCAGCAGCACACGCACCAGTCCGCCCTGTTCGGGGATGCCGGCTACCGGATCGTCCGCTACTACAACGAGATGCACCGGCCCTTGGCGGGCGGCTTTCCCGAGCCGGCGCTGGGTGAGGGGCTGGAAATCGTGGGCTTCGGGCCCGAGCTGCATGAGCCCGTGCGGCTGGCGCATAACGAGGCGTTCCGGGACCACTGGGGCAGCGAGCCCCGGGACGAGGAGGCCTGGGGCTTTGTGGTGAACGATCCGCTGGCCCGGCCGGACCTGAGCGCCGTCGTTGTGGAGCAGTCCACCGGGAGGGTGGCCGGTTACCAGCTCGCCAGCCATGACGCCGTCAGTGCCGAGTCGCGGGGCTACAAGGAGGGTTACACGGACCTGCTGGGGGTGCGGCGCGAGTTCCGCGGCCGCGGAGTGGCGCAGGCGCTCCTGGCCGATGCGATGCGCCGCTTCGCCGCCGCCGGGATGGACAAGGCCTCGCTCGACGTCGACTCGGAGAACCCCACCGGGGCGCTGGCCCTCTACGCCAAGATGGGCTACGTCGCCGTCAACAGCAGCATGGCCTGGGACAAGGAACTGTAGCTACCCGTCCACGCGCTACCCGTCCACATCGTGGAGATGATGGACGACGTCGTGCAGGAAGTACTGGGAGAACGTCAGCACGGTGAATTCCGAGCCGTTGCTGCGGATTCCCGTGCGGCCCCACTGATCCTCCGGGACCCGTCCGAAGGACGCGGCGATCTGCTCGCCCTCCGCGGTGAGTTCCGCGCTGACCTCGGCCGGGTCGGCGTTGGCGTAGTCCTTCTCGACCGCGGTCACGTCCTGGTCCCAGTCGTCGAACCGGGCGTCCTCTTCGCGGAGCATCAGGTCCAGCCGGTAGTCGAACAGGCTGAAGACGTCCCGGACGTGGCAGGCGTATTCCAGCACGGACCACGTGTCCCCGTTCGGGCGTTCGGCGGCGTCCGGACGCCGCAGGGCGGCGCGCCAGCGCGGGAGCATGCTGGCCACGATCCCCGGCACCGTCGCTGGCGTCGCCGCCGAGGCATCGAAGCCGCACTCGGGGCAGGTCCGCTGCAGGACCCAGGTCCAATCCTTAATATCCGGGATGATAGGCATGCGAGCAGTCTAGGCGCATTCGGGGGGAGTCGAAGGGCCGAGGCCAACCAAGGCCAGCCCACGCGGTCGGGTGGACTTGCCCGCTGCCGTTGCCCTCGCGTAAGGGATGCGGACGTAGCAACTTCGCTAAGCCAATCTTGGCTCTTCCCATGGTCGCTGGTAGGGCTAGTCCTCACGGGTCTGATGAGCATGAAACATGAGCGCACTGAAGGCCTGATAGACGCAGCCCGGTGCGGAGAGCGCGAATTCAATCCGTCCGCGCTCTGTCAATTGGTTGTATTCGCACGCAAGGGCCCGAACAAGTTTGTCCTGCTTCTTGTACTTCACCGCAGCCCGATCAGACTCGGATGGTCCAGCGCTGGGTCGAACCCAGTTCGGATCGCGGTCCCACGGCGGGATCTTGCCGGACAAGGGCTTAGCAGTAAGATGCNAGGGCTTAGCAGTAAGATGCCTGAGGTGTACTACTGATGTGAGACACAGTTTGAAAGGATTGTGCCCATGTCTTCCCGTCCCAGTTATTCCGATGAGTTCAAGGCCGATGCCGTGAATCTCGTCATTTCCTCTGGCCGTTCGCCCGCGTCAGTTGCCCCCGAACTGGGGATCTCCGGGACCGCGCTGAAGCGGTGGGTTCAGCTGCATCGGGAAGGAGAGGCCGGGGCCGGCGGCAAGCCTGATGATCCGGTGGATCCCGCGAAATACAAGGCGATGGAG
>NZ_JBWZCK010000022.1:0-24451 GCF_059383555.1 Pseudarthrobacter sp. MDT1-56 | reverse complement strand
CGCCAACTCCAGGCCGGCATCAAAGCCGAAGAAACCATCCAACTCCCACCCCGCGACACCAAACAAAGCGACAAACTCCAGGCAAAAGAAGAACAAGACATCCGCCACGGCCGCGAACTCCGCGAACGAAGCAACACCGCGGACACGGAGGCCGCCAACGACGAACAGCTCAATCAGCGTGACCCGGGCACTCCGTCCAGCGGCGCCAGCAAAATGGACCGCTCCTGAACGTGATGCCCGCCTTCGGGCAACGGGCGGAAATACGTGCGCGGTGTGGGGAGAGCGCGGGGCAAGTAGCTGCGGCTATGGCAGCGGCTGACGGGCGGCTTCGTAGGAGGGCTCCCGTAGTCTGCCCGCCCATCGGTAGGTGCCGGCGCCGGGAAGCGGATTGCGGAGTGGGTCGAACCGGGTGGTGAGGTCTGACTTCCCGGGGTCGAGGCTCAGGAAGAGGGTGCCAAAACGGATCCAAGGCCCGGCCGGCCGGGCGTGATAGAGGCCCAACTTCCAGGTGCCGTTGGCCAGCGCCCGGCGGAAGGCGTCCGGGGTTGCGGGGATGGCCTTTCCCCTCACCTCCGGGCGGGCTGCCAGCAGGACAGGCCCCCTGATCCCCTTGTAGGGCATGAGTGTCGTCAGCTTGCAGTTGCTCGCATGGCGGTGGATGGTGAGCAGTAGCCGTCCAGGCCAGGACAAGGCTGTGGAAGCCAGCAAGACGTCCGCCGGACCCGCCTCCGTCGTGATTCGAAGTGCCAGGCCGAGGATATCCGGCCAGCCCGAGGGCATGCCGAGAGATCGTGATAGCCGGGCGCTCACCGCTGCGGTGCCGGGGGAGTCGACCCAGAGGATCCCGCTTCCGGCGCAGCTCCGTGTCTTTTCAATGGTCCCGGTAAGGGCCACACCCGTGGGATGTATGGGCCGGTCGGGGCGCAGGACCTTCAGGACTTTGAAGGCGGCAGCGAGCGCCTGCCCGGCAGCTCCGCTGAACGAGTTTGTCCTGCGTACGCCGCGCCGGCTATGTCCGGGCGCATGCCGCTGCCGCGCCTTCACCAGGCCACGGCTTTTTTCTGCCGCGCATTGATGGCCGTAGTCTGACCGCAGTTCGAGCAGGCGATCCGGTAGGTCCTGGACGTGGTGAAGATCGGGATGAAAAACAGCGTGAATTTTGTGGCGCGTTCCTGGATGTGGTGGTGAACGAACCGGCCACAGTACTGGCAGGTCGCCGGCCGCCCTGGGAGGTCTTTCAGGGCGGTCTTGAGGCCGAAGAGGAGAAACATGGTTGGTGCCTTTCAGAGAGTTGGCTGGTCAGGCCGGGGGGAGAGGCGTGCGGCGAGTCCGTTGAGCAGGATGGTGATGCCCTCGTCCAGCTCAGCCATTCCGTCGTAGTCGGCGAGGACCGGGGCCAGGGCGCGCAGGCGGGGGAAGTCCTTGGGCGGCAACCGGTGCATGCCCAGACGGAGGAGGGCTTCGTTTTCCTCGGGGTCCACGATGAACTCCTGCAGTTCGTTGAGGATGTGGCCGTAAAGGTACCCGTAGTACGCGCGGTAGACATGGAGGGCATCGGCCGGGGCGAATCCGGCGTCGATCAGCAGTGACAGAATCTGTTCCAGTGGCCGGAGCGTGCCCAGTGGGCGAAGGCCCAGGGGTGTCGACAGGGGACGGGTCACCAGCAGGGGCACAACATTGGGGTGCCGGAGCGCGAGGTCGCGCAGATCGTGGGCGATGCGCCGGAGCTGGGCCTGCCAGTCCGGATCATCGGGGAAGATGGCCAGTTCGTTGAGGACCAGCTCGGAGACGCCGTCGAGCAGCGCTGCGCGGTTTTCGGCGTAGCGGTACAGGCTCATGGGGTCACGGCCGAGTTCCTGCCCGAGCCGGCGCATAGTGAGCGCGTCGAGTCCGTCGGAGTCAACCAGTGCCAGTGCGCTGGACAGCACAAGTTCCCGGCTGAGCCGCGCCTTCGGCCCGGGGGCCGAGGGCAGTACCGGATTTTCTGCGGGGGACATGGGTTTCCGTTCGGATTGGGTGAGTCTGCCCCTCAAAAGAGGGGCCGCTCGTTAGTAAGCAGGCTTGCTTATGCATCAGTCTACGCGTACCGTCTACATTGTAGGGAGATTGGTTTTCCCCGGAAATCCTGTCCCACACGCATCATCCCCGGATCCGCGTTGCTGCGGCTCCGGGACCCGCTTGGCGTCCCGTGCATGGCGTTCAGGTATCAGCTGCTGCAGCCCCCGGCGGCACCACAACGCACCCAGCGGAACGAGCCAACCATGGCAAACTCGCAGTACGACCAATTCCTCCAGGAAGCCACCGCCCCCGACGCCGGGTCCGATTCCGTCCTCGGACGGGATTCCCTTTACGGCGTCTACACGAGCTGGTGTTTCCTGTCCCAGTCGGTACCCAGGCCGGAAGATGCCTTCTGGGCGGCCATGAGGCAAAAACGGATCCGTCCCGGACGCACGCGCCTTCGCATGAAGGGGCCCGCCGCGGCAGACTACATCCTGTCCAGCTACCCCGGTGTGGTCTGAACCGGGTGACAGTCACCTCCGGCACTTACCGGCCGCGGAGCGCCCATCAACCACGGGGCGGCCGCCCCTGGTGCGCCAGCTGCCACACCGACAAACACCCGCTCGCCGACTCTCGCACCATTCTGGATGCACGGGAACAATCCCTCGCTGTCGCCGGCACCTGTACCCGGTGCGGCGACTCGCGGGTCCTGGCAACCACACCAACCTTCGCCGACGCCCTGAGGGTCGTGGCTGGAACAGACGGTGAAAATGGACGCCCGCCGCCACGTGACCGGCCCGTCGCTGACCCGCGACCAAGCACAAAGACCCGCAGCCGCCCTCCCCGGCAGACCTAGGAGTACCAATGAACATCCCTGAATCACGGGGACCCATCAGCGCTGGCGTCATCGCACTTCTGACCGGGGATGGCCCGGCCGATCCCGCGGGCGTGGCCGCTCTGCACGATTTCGTCGCGGGGCGACTGTCCGAACTCGAGGATCTGATCGACGACGACGTTCAGCTCGCCTTGTTCTGCCTGTACGAGCTGCATTACGGAGGGCTCGACGGCGTCGATGACCGCTGGGAATGGCATCCCGGGCTGATCGGGATCCGCCACCTGCTGGAGGAGCCGTTCGAAGCGTGGCTGCGGGCCGAGACCGGCCCGATAACGGCGTCAGTCCGACGCCCGGATTCGGGGACCCCCGGCAGCGATGCCACCGCGGCTCTGCTGTTCGACATGGCTGGCCGGGACATGGGTCCCAGTGTGTCCCGTCACGTGGCCAAGAAGGCGACGGCAGAGCAGCTTCGTGAATTCCTGATCCACAAATCGCTCTACCAGCTCAAGGAAGCAGACCCGCACACCTGGGCCATCCCGCGCCTGACCGGACGGGCCAAGGCCGCCCTCGTGGAGATCCAGGCGGACGAGTACGGCGGCGGCCACCCGGACCGTATGCACAGCGCCATGTTCGCCCGGACCATGAGGGGGTTGGGCCTTAATGACAGCTACGGCGGCTACGTGGACGTCGTCCCCGCCATCTCATTGGCCTCCGTGAACATGATGTCTCTGTTCGGGTTGAACCGAAGGCTTCGCGGAGCCATTGCAGGGCATCTGGCCATGTACGAGATGACGTCCTCACGCCCCAACCAGCTCTACGGGAACGGTTTCCGCCGTCTGGGTTTTGACGCGGACGTCACGGGGTACTTCGATGAGCACGTCGAGGCGGACGCCGTCCACGAACAGATAGCCGGAAGGGATCTCGCCGGTGGCCTCGTGGAGGCGGAACCGGATCTCCTGGACGACGTACTCTTCGGCGCGGCCGCGGTCTCCTGCATCGACGCCCGCTTCGCCACCCACCTCATGGATGCCTGGGACAACGACCGGTCTTCACTGCGGTCTCCCGTTCCCGCCACCGTATGAAGCCCTGCCCCGTCCCCTCCGCCTGCCCAGATCGGAAGCACGTATGAACGACAACGCCCTCAACCCCGGCAGTGCCTCGCTTGTCCTCTGCCCCGACGGGCCGATCCTGGTCCGCGGCGACTTCGACGTCGTCACGCCCTCCGGGGAACGCGTGCCGAGACAGCGCAAGACCGTCGCCCTCTGCAGATGCGGTGCCTCGGCTATCAAGCCGTACTGCGACGGCACGCACAAACTGATCAAATTTCGCACCGAAGGCCCCGATACCCCAGACCGCGGCAACGCGGGCGCAAGTCAGGGAGGGGCTCAGGCGCCGACGGACAAGCCGCTCGAACCGACGTTATGACCTGTCTCAGTGCTTAATTTCCCGGCCCCGTGGTCCGCCCGGTTCACTCCCGAAAGACTGGTTGACAGTGGCATCGGGCGCTCTTAGATTCTTAGTGTTTTAGCTGCGTTTCTGCGCTGGTCATGCTTCACGGCCATGCTTCAAATTGATGCTGTTGCTGTTTCAGTTGAGCGGTTATGCCGCGGATGCAGGAGGCCACAATGACGAAGTCACCCCTGGAACAATTCCTCAATGAGTGCGTTGCCGCAGATCCTGGCGGGGACGGGCTCAGTATGGAGGAAATGTATGGTCTGTACCTGAGCTGGTGCGGGCTCGAAGGGTTTACACCCGTTGGTGGCAGGGCGTTCAGAGCCGGTTTGCGCACAGCCAACATCCGCGTGGAACACCGTGGAAGCCGGTGCCCGGGGCTGAAGATGGCCGGACCGGCAGCGTGCGATTACCTTGTCCACCGCGAACTCCCGCTCGCTGTGCTGGACGCACCTGCGCGTCGTCCCCGGCGGGCGTCACCCCCGGTCCCCGAACGCGGCGCGTCGCTCTCCGCCCGGCCATCGGGTGGAGTCCGAGGCTCCCTGCCGGCCGCCTGACGTGCCCCCGGTTTGTATCGGACGTATGAGGAAGCCTCCGCGCGAATCCAGGGACTCAAGCGCGGAGGCTCCCGGCTCTCCAAGCTGGGGGGACTGGAGAGCCGATACGAGTGTACTAGCATGTTTGGCTCCTGGCCGCTGCCTGGAATGATTTCCGCGGGTCGGGCCTAAACCCAGTGCCCTGGAACGCAGAGCCTAGCTGTGCCGTCCCGCGGAGGCCGCCGCGGTGATGGCAGTGAGGGCGCCGGTGTCCACATTCTCCGACGGGCCCTGAAGGTAGCGCGCCAGGCTGTCATCCATGGCGTTGATCCAGCGCGTGTGATGCCGCGCAGCCATCGTGCCGGTCATCACCGAGCGGTGCACATTGTCCCGGTACCCGAGGATGTTGTCCTGCTTGTCGCGCATCCACTGCTTGAACAGCGCGGAAACGGTCTCCAGATCGAACTCCGGGTAGTCCGTCAGCGCGATGAGTTCGCGCAGATAGTCCGTCTGGTAGTCCGCCTCGGCATCGTGGCTCGCCAGGGCAGCCTGCCACTCCAGCCAGACCGTGATGTCCGCTGCCCGCTCCGCTGCGTCCGGCAACGCGATCCGGCCAAGCATCACATCGCGGGCGAACCACGCCTGGGCGTCGAACATGTTGAAGGTGTAGTACTGGTCCTGCGCGCCGAGGTAGAACAGGTTGGTGTTGTCCTGCCACACCACGCCCTTGTAGAGGTGGTCCGGGTAGAGCACGTTGCGCGACTTCAGCGACAGCTCACTCGGCAGGAACGGGTACTTGTGCTGGTAACCGGTGCAGAGGACGACGGCATCGAAATCGCCGGTGGTCCCGTCGCTGAAATGCGCTGTGCTGCCTTCGAAGCGTGTCACTAGGGGGCGTTCCGTCGCGTTCTCGGGCCAGTCGAAGCCCATCGGGCCGCTGCGGTAACTGAAGGTCACGGACTTCGCGCCCATTTTGTGGGTCTGCATGCCGATGTCCTCGGCGGAGTAGCTGCTGCCGATCAGCAGGATGTTCTGGCCGGCGAAGCGTTCGGCGCCGCGGAAATCGTGGGCATGCAGCACTTCGCCCGGGAATCCGCCGATGCCCTCGAACTCGGGGACATTCGGGAAGGAGAAGTGGCCGGTGGAGACCACCAGCTTGTCGAAGACGTGGGTTTCGGTGGTCTCGGTGGCCAGGTCCTCGACCGTGACGGTGAATTCCTGCGCCACTTCGTCATAGGAAACCCAGCGGGCCACCGTATTGAAGCGGACGTATTTGCGGACATCGGACTTTTCCACCCGGCCCTTGATGTAATCGAAGAGGACCTCTCGCGGGGGATAGGACGAGATCGCCCGGCCGAAGTGCTCGTCAAAGGTGTAGTCCGCGAACTCCAGGCACTCCTTGGGGCCGTTGGACCACAGGTGCCGGTACATGCTGCTGTGGACGGGTTCGCCGAAGGCATCCAGGCCGATCCGCCAGCTGCTGTTCCACTGGCCGCCCCAGTCGTCCTGCTTTTCGAAGCACATGATTTCCGGGATGCTGGCTCCTGCCTGCCGTGCCGACTCAAACGCCCGCAGCTGGGCCATACCGCTGGGGCCAGCCCCGATGATTCCGACTCGCATTGACATGCCTACTCCTCTTCGTTGGATCTTCTCCATCAGAATCGACGCCCGGAATGCACGCGGTGGCCGTGAGGCAAGCCGCTGTACCGCAGGCGGCACAAGGCGCACGGCGGTTAACGGCTTCTTCAGTGACACTGCCGGCGCGGCTGCGCGCCGGGCCTCGATAATCAATCCCTGCGAGTCTGTGCCTGCAACGGGAGAAAGGGCCATGGGTGTCTGCTGTCGGCAGGAAAATGGTCCTGCATGACTGTTCCGAGCGGTCCGCCTACGATCCAATAAGGTCGGCGGTCCTCTTGCATTATGCTCATCCGGGCTGTGGATAAGTCAAAAGGAGGAAGCTACGGCAGCCGCGAAGGCCGCAGCAGTGTTGGGGTTCCGGCCTGCCCGGGATCCAGCGGCACGGGGCTGATGAGGACAGCCGGCCCGCGGTGCAGCAGGCCGTCAGAAAGCGGCTGGCAGCGCACGCCTCCCCGCCCGCGCATGGCCGCATGCGCCCCGGGCGCGAGCATCTGGTCCATCCAGGCACAAGGGTGGGCAGGCCGTCCGGCCCGGAGCCGCACCAGCTCACCGCGCGATTCCAGTGCGAAGTCATTGCCAATAAGGGGCGCCAGTTGGGCCCCTCTAATGACCACGTTGCGCCGGGTCAGAAGCGGGTCAAACGGCCCGGCTCCGAGCTCCGCGGCCATCGCTTCGATGGCCTCGACGGCGATCAGGGTGACGGCGGCGTCCATATGCGCGGCCTTGCCGAAGAACCGATCGCCGACGATGCCCTTGCCGGCCACCAGTTCGACCCGCTCGGCGTCGGTTGTGGGGACGTCTGCTGCGCCCTCGCGGGCGCGGCCAAAGTACGCGTGGGCCGGGGACACGAGGAGGTGCACGATCTCGACGTCGTACCTGTAGCTTTCCGCCATGCCCTCAAACTATCCTCCCTGGCACCGACCGGCACATCCGTGCGCCGTGGAAAGACTCCCGGTCCGGTCCGCACTGTGTCCGGGCTTCCTGCAGCCCAAGCGGGACTGGCTGGCCCAGATGCGGGCGGGGCAGTTTGGCCCGCTGGCCGCTGCAGCTGACCATGGACTTCGTCCGTGCCGACGGGCGATGGCTTGCGGCGCGCTCGGAGGCAACCACCTGGTAACCGGGAGACCGGGGACGCGCCACCCTGACACGTCCCGGCTGACCCGGAACCCCGCTGTCGGTCCGGTCGTTGGAAAGGCATGAACAGGCGCCTTGCCATGCCCGTCGTGGTCCTCCTGGCCGCCGTCGGGGTCGCCGTCGGGCTGTATCTGTTCCAGCCGTGGCGGATCTTCACCAGCTCCACCGTGACCGAGGACATTCCGGCCGTTGCGCCGGCGACCAGCCAGGCCGCGGCGCCATCGGCTGAGCCCTCCGCGATCGCACCGCGTGAACTCGTGACGGGCGGACTGATCAGCCACGAACACGCCAGCTCCGGAACCGTGAAAATCCTCGAACTTCCCGACGGGAGCCGGATTCTGCGGTTCGAAGGCCTCGATACCTCGGACGGCCCGGACCTTCGGGTGTGGCTCAGCGACGCCCCGGTGATCCAAGGACCGGCGGGCTGGCATGTCTTCGACGACGGAGCCTATCTCGATCTGGGCGCGCTCAAAGCCAACAAGGGCGATCAGAACTACCAGATCCCGTCTGGAGCGAACCTGGCCGACTACAGCTCGGTAAGTATCTGGTGCGCGCGCTTCGCCGTCTCTTTCGCCGCCGCCGAGCTGACGGGTTAGGCACCGATCCGGCGGCCGACCAGCAGCCCCGGCAGCACAATGGGACCGTCGAGGCAGGCAGGCAGGCAGGCGACGGCTGTGGCGGAATCCACCGGGCGGGAGCAAAATGCAGGACATGAACAGTAAGGAGCGTGAAGACTGTGGATGAAACAAAGGCAAACGAGAATGTGGTGAACCGACTGATCGCTTGCATCAACGAAGGTCGGGTTGAGCTCATGGACGAGCTGTTTCATGACGACGCCGTCATGCACTGGCCGCAATCCGGGGCTACAACGCCTTCCCGCAGCTGCCGACCATCACGCCCCGCAGACTCGTCAGTGGGGGGACCTGGTAATCGCCGAGGCGTCCTTGGATTATGGCGGCCCGACGTATGAAACGGTCTTCATCTTCGAATTCCGGGACGGCAAAATTGCCAGGGAAACGGCGTACTGGAGTGAGGCCTTCGAAGCGCCGGACTGGCGCGCCCAGAGGGTTGAAAAAACCCAGCGGCAATCCACGGCGTAGCCTGTTTCCAGCCAGCAGAGGTTCTTACGGGATGAAAGATGGGGACCGCTATGACGCTGGACCAGTTTGCCGCGTTGGCCGCTTGCACGGTTCTGGCGGGCCTGGCCGTCTTTCAGGGCGCTCTGATCTGCGGAGCGCGGTTGGGACGGCTGGCATGGGGCGGACAACACGAGGTTCTGCCGACCGGGCTGAGGATCGGCAGTGCACTCTCGATAGTCCTCTACGCCGTGTTCGGCTACGCCGCGGCGGCCAAAGCCGGCCTGGTGCCGCCCCTGGTCAATGAGGGGGTCACTTCGACCTCTATCTGGGTGCTGACGGCGTACTTCGCCCTTGGTGTCATCATGAACGGGATCTCCCGGAGCAAACCGGAGCGCCTTGTCATGACGCCCACCGCGATCGTCCTCACGGCCCTCTACCTGATCCTGGCGTTGGCATGATTCCCGGCCCCGTCAGCAGGCGGCATTCAGCGCCTCCACCACGGTCTCGGTCATGTCGTCCACGATTCCGTTGTCCGTGACGCCGAACGGGCCGGGGGGATACGTCAAGGACATGGAGATCTGCCGCGAACCGTCCGCGCTGGACACCGAGAAGGTTCCATACCCCGGCACATCCCCTCCGTGGCCGTAGTAGAAATTGTTGGTGCACGTGTCGTTCCAGCGGCGAATGCCCAGACCGTAACGCGCATAGAGCGGGCTTTGCATTTCGGCCACCAGGGCCAACGGCAGCAACTGTCCCCGCAACAGCGCCGAATAGAACGTGTTCATATCGCCCACGGTGGAGATCAGCCCGCCGTCGGGCGACCCGACTAACATCTCGATACTGCTGACGTCCCTGCGCTCGCCGAAGACGGTGATGTAGCCGCGGACCATATCGCCCGGGGCTGGACCGGACTGGGCTATGGCAGTTCCCTTCAGCTGGAGCGGCTCCACGATGTCTGTTCGCAGGACATCGCCGATGGGCCGAGCCCGAAGCCGTTCCACGATCATTCCCAGGGCGATGTAGTTTGAATTTGAGTACTCAAAGCCCTGGGCAATTTTCCGTTCCCACTTCTGGGTTCCCGCCAGGGCAAGCCGTTCCGTGTGGCTCAGCGGAGTGTCAAACACCTCGCGCAGGCTGCCTTGCTGCAGCATCGGGATCACATAGTCCGGCATGCCCGACCTGTGCTGCAGCAACTGCCTCACGGTGACCTGTTCGGGTGGGCGCAAAAGACTCTCGATGTCGGGAAGGATCCGGCTAATGTGGTCCTCAAGCCCGAGCCGTCCCTCCGCGACCAGCTTGAGGACCGAGACGGCCACGAAGCTCTGGGTCACGCCGCCCACCCATGCGCGATCGCTGATCTGTGCAGGTTCCTCACTTTCCAGACTCCGCACACCGTAGGCCCGCGACCATTCTTCACCGCGGATCTTCGCCTGGACCAAGACGGCGGGCGCTCCGGCGTCGCGCATCTTGTTGCCAAACTCATCAAGGGAGGTGGTGACGTTGAGGGTGGTGGGGGATGGTGGCCCGGTGGGCTGGGGCGCCGGAGTGCATCCCGTCGACGCTGCCAGGACCGCCGCAGCAACGGCGGGCCAGATTGACCAGGACGCGCGCATCCATCCACAGGACATGGCACCAGATCCTTAGCTTGTCCCCGGTTCCGGCCAATCATCGAAGCGGGAACGGCTGGCCGGTCCGATGCAACAAATACTCCTCAGGCCGGTTCCAGCCGTCAATAGCTGGTGACACAGCTCTTTCACGAAGAGGTTGTCACCCCCGCGGCCGCACGCTCAGCCAGCCCAAGCGGTATCCGGCGGTGCGTGACGGCGTCGGCCAGGGCCACGTCATGGGTGACCAGCAGCAGTGCGGCGCCGGTGCCGTCAAGCTGGTCCATGAGGCAGTTGATGGTTTCCTCCTGGGTGATGAGGTCGAGGCGCGAGGTCGGCTCGTCGGCGAAAACCAGGGCGGGATCCAGCAGCATGGACCGGATGATGGCGAGACGCTGCAGTTCCCCTCCGGAAACCTGCCCGGGCCTGCGGTGCAGCAGAGCCGGAGCGAGGCGGAGCGAGGCCATGAGCTCGTCAAGACGGCCCGGTGTCAGCCGGTGGCGGCGGAGAACGTCGCCGAAGGAATCCCGGAGCGGCACCCGCGACGCGAAGGCCATGCCCGGATCCTGGTAGAGCTTTTGCAGCCGGCCCCCGCGGAGCGCGGGGCCGTGGTCCACGTGGCCGGTGTCCGGCGGCAGCAGGCGAAGCAAGACATTGCCCAGGGTGGTTTTTCCGCTGCCGCTGGGGCCGCTGAGCGAGACGCGTTCGCCGGCGCCGATGGTGACGGCTACGTCCGCGAAGAGCTGCTGGCCGCCAAAGGCCTTGCCCAGCCCGTTCCCGGAAATGAGCGGCTCACCTGGTCCCTCTGCGGCCGGTTCCGCCCGCGTCCACGAGTGCCTCCAGTGGGCGGGTTCGGCCGCCAAAAGCCGCCGGGTGTAGGGGTGCGCCGGCTCCGACAGCACGTGCCCGGCCGGGCCGTGTTCCAGGATCTGGGCATCCTTCATCACCAGCACCTCCCCGCCGAGGTCGCGGGCCAGGTCCAGATCGTGGGTGATGGTAAGCAGGATGCCGCCGCCGCCAAGGTGCCTCTTGAGGAGTTCCGCCAGTTCCGCGCGGGCCTGCCGGTCCAGGCCCTTGGACGGCTCGTCCGCGATGAGTACGGGGGCACCGCCGATGGTGGCGGCGGCGAACGCGACCCGTTGGGCCATGCCTCCGGAGAGTGTGTGCGGGAACGCGGCGGCTGCGTGCCCGAGTCCGAGGGAAGCGAGCAGGGCCCCGGCCGTACGCCGCGCGCTGCGCTTGTCCGTGGTGAAGGAGGTTGCGCCCTCGGCGACCTGCTCCCGGGTGCGCATGGTGGGGTCCAGGGCAAGCCCGGGTTCCTGCGGCAGCAGCGCCATCACCGGTCCCCAGAGGCGGCGCCGGTTGGCCCCGTCGGCGAGGTCGTAGCTCTGGCCGTCCACGGTCAGGCTTCCGCGCGCCAGGAGGTTGGCGGGGAGGGTTCCCATAATCGCGTGGGCCAGCAGCGACTTCCCGGAACCGCTTTCGCCAACGATCGTCACCGGCACTCCGGGCTCGAAGTCCAGTCCAGCGACCTCGACCAGCACGGTGCCGGCATGGGTGACTTCCAAGTGGTACAGATGCATGCTCACAGGCGGGCCTCCTTGTTTCGCAGGCTCAGCAGCCCGATCAGGATGGTGGTGAGAACCAGGACGGGAGCCAGAGACATCCAGGGCGCCTCGTGATAATACGGGAACGCCTCGGTGACCATCAGCCCCAGTTCCGGAGTGGGCGGCCGGATTCCGACGCCGACAAACCCGAGCGTGGACAACGCGAGGATGGAGGAACCGACGCCGAACGTTGCCATGGTGGTCAGCAGCGGCCGCAGCTCGGGCCAGAGATGGCGGCGGATGACGTGGGAGGGCCCCAGCCGAAGCATCCAGGCGGCCTCGACGGCCGGTCCGGCGAGGACGAGCCCGCTGCGGGAGCGGACCATGCGGAAGTACTCCACCCATTGCGCCAGGGCGAGCCCGACATAGAGTGTCCACAGGTCACCGTTCGCTACGGCTGAGAAGATGAGGACCACCAGAAGGGCCGGAAGTGCGATGAAGGCTTCGGACAGGCCGTGGAGGACGGTGTCGAGCCAGCCGCCGCGCCAGGCCGCGATGATGCCGGCGAGGGATCCGACCAGCAGGGCCGTCGCGACGCACAAGACAGCCATCAGCAAGGACAGCTGCGTGGCGTGGGCAAGCCGCGCGACGACGCTGCGGCCCAGGTGGTCGCGGCCGAGCGGTTCCGCCAGGCTGGGTGGTTCCAGGAAGCGTGACAGGTCCTGCGCGGCGTGGTCGGGCCAGGCCAGCGGGCCGATGAGGGCGAAAAGGACCAGCGCGACCAGCAGGGCAGCGGCCGCACGCTGGACTGGCGTGATCACAGAACCAGCTCCCTGCGGCGGGGACGGGGATCCAGCGCGAGGGTGCCCAGATCCACGAGGGTGTTCAAAGCCACCACGAGGAGGGCCAGGGCAAGGGCCGTTGCCTGGACCATGGGCAGGTCCCGCCAGAAAATCGCGTGCACGAGGGCGTGGCCCAGGCCGGGCCAGGCGAAGAGGCTTTCGACGACGACGACGCCCTCGATGAGGACCAGCAGCTGCACCCCGACGTAGGACAGCAGGGTTACCCCGGCGTTCCTGAGCACGTGGCGCAGGAACACCAGACGGCCGCCCAGGCCTTTGGTCGCGGCAAACCGAACGTAGTCCGATTGCCGGATCCGGGCGACGGTGTCCCGGGTCACGCGGGCAAACAGCCCGGAGAGTCCGACGGCGAGTGTCACCGCCGGGAGCACGATGTTCCCGGCGCCGCCGTGCCCCGCGGCGGGAAGCACGCCGAGGTGGACCGAGAAAACCAGGATCAGGACCAGCCCGAGCAAAAAGGGCGGCAGCGACCGTGCCCCGGAAACCCACAGGGTCGTGAGCCGGTCCAGGATCCCGCCGGGCCGGGACGCGGCCAGCGCTCCGGCTGTGGCGCCGACAAACAGCGCAAGGGCCAGCGCGGCGGCGGCGAGCTGGAGGCTGCTGGAAAGGTACAGGCCGAGTTCGCCGGCGACGCTGGCGCCCGTGACCAGCGAGGTGCCCAGATCCAGGGTGAGCAGGTCACCAAGCCAGTCGAGGAGCTGCTGCCACGCCGGGCGGTCCAGCCCCAGCTCCGCGCGGACCGTGTCCGCCGAGGCGGCGGTCACCTGGTCGTAACCGTAGCGGCCGGCGGCGATGCGGAAGGCGATGTCGCCGGGGAGGCTTTGGATGATGGCGAAGCACGCCGTGGAGACGAGCAAGACCACCGTTACCGCCTGGATGGCGCGGTGCCGCACCACCCGCAGCGCGGGACCCGCGGGGACCCGGGGTGTTGTTGGTGAGAAGTTCATCAAGGTTCGGCCCCGCTTACTTTGCCCAGGTCAGGTCGGTGAGCCGCCAGGACCGCTCAAGCGGGTCCAGGGCCAGGCCCTCCACCCGCTCGCTCACCACCGCGCTTTGGCGGTACCAGGCCACCGGAATGACGGGCAGTTCGCTCTGCAGGATGTCCGTCACCTGCCGCCGCCCGTCCTCAGCTCCGCCTGGGTCGGTGCCGCCGGCCATGGCGTTCAGCGTCGACGTCAGCGTGGTGTTGCTCCAGCCCATCGCGCCGTAGTCGGCACCTTCGGGGCCGAAGTCGTCGGCCAGGGTCACCAGGGCATCGGGTACGAGGGCGTAGTTGCGGGCATAGAGTCCCAGCTCGAGGGTGCCGTCCCGGTGCCCGGCCGGGATCTCGCTGGAGTTGCCGACCTTCACGTCGAGGGCAATCCCCAGGTCCTTCAGCGTCGCCTGGACGGCGGTGGCAATGATCGGCAGCTCCGGCCGGTCCGGGAAGGTGCGCAACTTGACGGAGAACTTTTGGCCGTCCCGTTCCAGGATGCCGTCGCTGCCGTGCCGCCAGCCGGCCTCGGCCAGCAGCTCGCGCGCTCCGGACGGGTCGTGGGCCAGGGGTGTGACGGTGTCCTGGTGCCATTCCGGGAGGGAGGGCGGGAAGAGTTGGGTGGCGGCCATCTCGGGATCGCGGAGTAGGGCCGTCGCCATCGCCTCACGGTCCAGGGCCATGCTCAGGGCGCGCCGGACACGGACATCGCCGAGGATCGCGTGGCCCGCATTGACCTTGAGCAGGATCGCGCGGGGCAGGGTGACATCGGCGATGGCCAGCCTGCCTGCCTGCTTGAGGCGCTGCAGGCTGGTCGGGTCCATGCCGAACGTGACGTCGGCCTGGCCGCTCTCGGCCATCAGCGCCCGGCTTTCCGATCGTCCCGCGGCCTGGTAGTCCACCTGGGTGATGGCCGGTTTCTTGCCCTGCCACTGGTCGAACGCCATCAATTCGATGGTGGCCGGCTGTTCCAGCCGCTCGACCCGGTACGGGCCGGAGCCGACGATCTTCGTCACGGCCCGGTCCGGGCCATAGGAGCTGGGGGCGAGAACCTGCGTGCTGGTGTGTGCCAGCACGGCAGCCAGCGGGGCGAACGGCTGCGTCAGATCGACCCGCACGTCCCCGCCGTCGGCGGTAATGGCTTCGACGGGAACCGTCGCCAGCGGCGTTCCTGCCTTGGTCCTGGCGGTCTCCAGCGCGGCGGCGGCGGCGCCGGCGGTCACGGGCGTTCCGTCATGGAACACGGCGCCGGGGCGTAGCGCGAACCGCCAGGAGAGCCTGTCGGGGGAGACCTCCCAGCCGGTGGCCAGTCCCGGCTGCAGGGCGCCGCGGAGGTCGGCATCGACCAGGGTTTCGGCGACCTGCAGGCGGGTGAAGAACCCGCCGCTGGTGGAGGGATCGAGGCTGTGCAGCTCGAATTGCCCCACGACCTTCAGCGGCCGCTGCGGGGACTGGCTGCTGGGGGCGCTTTCCCCGGCGCATGCCGCCATCACTGCGACGGCGGCGGCTGCCGCGCTCAACATTCCTACCCTCCGCCAAATCATCTGCTGTCCCTCTTCCATCGCCAACTGACTGTCGTCCGCCGGTCAGCCTAGATGCAAATGATTATCAATAGCAATCATGTCGGGAGAGGCCCATCCTCCTTTTCTAGTGAGAATTGTTCTCATGTAGAGTGGCGCGTGAAGGGTAGCGGGGTCGGCTAGCTTCAACGAAGCCCGGTGCGGCGCAGTCAGGATTCGATGTCCGGTCCGGCATCTTGGACTTCCTCGCTCCGCACGGCCAGTCCTTCGCCGATGGTCGCCCCCGGGCAGGATCTGGTCCGCGAATTCCTGGCCTCGCGCCGCGCCAGAGTCAGCCCGGAGCATGCCGGTCTGCCCGCTTACGGCGGAAACCGGCGCGTACCCGGTCTCCGCAGGGAGGAGGTGGCACTCCTTGCCGGCGTCAGCATCGATTACTACATCCGCCTGGAGCGGGGGAACCTGGGGGGTGCCTCCGAGAGCATCCTTGACGCCGTCGCGCGCGCTGCAGCTGGACGAGGCGGAGTACGCGCACCTGATCGACCTGGCCGCGGGCCGCGGGCCCCGCCCCGCCCTTATCGGCGAACTCTCCGTGCGCAGCGGGGAGTTCCGGGCGCAATGGGCCGTGCAGAACGTGCGCTTTCACCAGACCGGAGTCAAGGCCATCCACCACCCCGTGGTGGGCGACCTGACTCTCTCCTTCGAAGCCATGGACCTCCCGGCCGACCCCGGCCTGTCACTCATCGTCTACAGCGCCGAGCCGGGGTCCGCAGCCCAGGATGCACTGCGGCTGCTCGCTAGCTGGACAGCCACGACTCCCGGCGACGCCACCGTGCCGGAACCACAGAACAGGAGATCATCGTGAGCGACGTCGTTGTGGTTATCGGAGCCGGGTCGATCGGTCAGGCAATCGCCCGGCGCGTCAGCGCGGGCAAGCAGGTTGTGCTGGCGGATCTGAGCCAGGGCAACGCCGACGCCGCGGCCGAGGTGTTGAGCAACGCCGGTTTCGAGGTCAGCACAGTGACCGTCGACGTGTCCTCGCGCCCCTCCATTCATGCCCTGGCCGAGACGGCCACGGCATTGGGCGCCGTCACAGGTGTCATACACGCCGCAGGTGTCTCGCCCAGCCAGGCCCCGCCGTCGACCATCCTGGCCGTGGACCTGTACGGGACCGCCGTGGTGCTGGAGGAATTCGGAAACGTCATCGCCCGTGGCGGCGCCGGCGTCGTCATCGCTTCGCAGTCTGGGCACCGCCTGGGCGCCCTGACCCCCGATGAGACCAGAGCGCTGGCGACGATGCCGGCCAACGAGCTGTTGGCGCTTCCGATGC
Source organism: Pseudarthrobacter sp. MDT1-56 (assembly GCF_059383555.1). Taxonomy (NCBI): domain Bacteria; kingdom Bacillati; phylum Actinomycetota; class Actinomycetes; order Micrococcales; family Micrococcaceae; genus Pseudarthrobacter; species Pseudarthrobacter sp. MDT1-56. Next base: position 7,948 of record NZ_JBWZCK010000022.1, on the reverse strand, counting down.
TTCAGCCGGACCGAGTCACTGATGCCCTTCACGCCTACCAGTTGGCCAAGCGCGGCAACTCGCTCCGTGTGATGGCCGAGGCCGTTCGATGGGGCAAGCGGGGCGCGCGGATCAATACGATCAGCCCCGGCATCATTTTCACCCCGCTCGCCAAAGATGAACTGACCGGCCCACGCGGTGAGGGGTACCGGCGCATGATCGAGTTGTCCCCGGCGGGACGGGGCGGCACTCCGGACGAGGTCGGCACCCTGGGTGCGCTCCTCATGGGACAGGATGGCGCGTTCATCACCGGCAGCGACTTCCTCATGGACGGCGGCGTCACAGCATCCTACTTCTACGGCGAACTCGCCCCGCAGTGATCAGGGGGCAGGCGCCGGACCCTTGGCATCATTGGGAAACGTGTCCGCGACGGCGCCCGACAAGGCGGACGTGAGGTCCGCTGCGAGCCGGGGGAGTGCGCCGGCACGCGGAATCCGATGTCCGCGGAGTTCCACCTCGAGGCCCGCGCAATAGAGGGTCATCTGCTCCGCTCCGAGCATCGCGGCGCTGGCCTTCAGGATGAGGACGGCGTTCAGGGCTGACATGGGGTCGGCCAGTCCCAGCGCTGCGTCCACCTGGGTGAGGCGGCCCTCGAGAAGGCCGAGGAAATCCTGAGCGAACCTGGCTGCAGCGGTACTCCCGGCGTGTTCGCTCAGGGTCTGCAGTGCCAGCGGGTTCAAGACCGGTGTTGCTGTAGGGCCGGCGCCGGGCTGCGGTTGCGCGGCCGGATGATCGGGCCCCAGGGCCTCGGACAGCGGTTTGTTCATAGCGTCCCCCAACGTCATGATGTCAACCCTAGTCTGCGCCGCGGGTCAGCCCTAACGGTCCGGCAGCGGGGACTTGCCCACAATCCCGCCGCCTGCCAGCCGCAGCCGGCCCACTCGCTCACCCAGGATCCGCCGGGCCTCACCGGGCAGGCCCTCGTCACTAATGAGCTCGTCCGCCTCCTCCAGCCCGGCAATGGTGCTGATGCCGAAGGTGCCCCACTTCGTGTGGTCGGCCAGCACCACCACCCGGCGGGCCGCGGCCACGAAGGCCCGGTCCGTCTCGGCTTCCAGCACATTCGGGGTGGTGAACCCCGCGTCGGCATCGACTCCGTGGACGCCCAGGAACAGCACATCCAGGTGCAGCTGCTTGAGGGCCGAGGTGGCCAGCGGCCCGACCAGGGCGTCCGAGGGGGTGCGCTCGCCGCCGGTCAGGATGACGGTGGACGTCGACGAGCTCTGGTGGAAGACGTCGGCGACGCGCACCGAGTTGGTGACCACCGTGATCCGGGGCCCCGCGGACAGCAGCTGCGCCAGCGCCCACGTGGTGGTGCCGGCGCTGAGTCCCACCGCCATGCCCTCGCGCACCTGGGCGGCCGCCTCGTGCGCGATCGCCATCTTCTCGTCCTGCAGCTGCGTCACCTTCAGCTCGAAGCCGGGCTCGTGGGTGCTCACCCCGCCGGGCAGTTTGGCCCCACCGTGGATCTTCTCCACCGCGCCTGCCGCATCCAGCGCCTCGATGTCTCGCCGGACCGTCATAAGGGACACTCCCAACATCTGCGCGAGGTCCGCGACACGGACGATTCGCTCGCGCTGGACCTCCGCGATGATGGCGGAGTGGCGGGCTGCGGCGAGCATTCTGCGTCCTTCGGGTGTGCTGGCAGGGAAATCGGGGGAGTGGACGGGGCCAAGTGCGCAGGCCTCCTCCTGCCCATCCTAACTTCCACACTTAGCGCAAGGGCACACTTCCTGCTTCATTTTGTGCTCTATTGTTTGAAAATGTTTTGTCGTGTACAACTGAAACCATGACGCGAACCACGACGACCAGGCTGGCCGACGGCCGCGAGATCCTCTACTTTGACGACGCCGGTTCCGCCGGGCGGTCCGCCGCATCCCTCGTGGACCACCGCGAGCTGCCCGCCCGCCCGGAACCGGGCCAGCTGCGCTACGACGCGCTCAGCCGGGAATGGGTGGCCGTGGCCGCGCACCGGCAGTCCCGGACCCACCTGCCGCCGGCGGACCAGTGCCCGATCTGCCCGACGACGCAGGCCAACCAGACCGAGATCCCGGCGCCGGACTACGACGTCGCCGTGTTCGAAAACCGCTTTCCCTCCCTCGGCCCGGACACGAGTGAAATCTCCGCCGCGCCGGGCTGGGGGACCACCACGCCCGCCGTCGGCCGTTGCGAAGTCGTGGCCTTCACCCCGCAGCACACCGGATCCTTCGCCGAACTGGGCTGGCGCCGCACCCGCACGGTGATCGACGCCTGGGCCCACCGGACGGAAGCGCTCAGCGCGCTGCCCGGCATCCAGCAGGTCTTCCCGTTCGAAAACCGGGGCGCCGACATCGGCGTCACCCTGCACCACCCGCACGGCCAGATCTACGCCTACCCGTACGTCCCGCCCCGCGCCGCGGTCCTGGCCGCCGCGGCCGGCGAGCACTTCGACAACTCGGACGGCACGGCGACCCTCACCTCCGCCCTGCTCCGGGCCGAGCGCGGCGACGGCAGCCGCATGGTGCTCGAGGGCGAACACTTCAGCGCCTACGTCCCGTTCGCCTCACGCTGGCCGCTGGAAGTCCACCTGGTCCCGCACCGCCCGGTCCCGGACCTGACCGCCCTGAACGGCGCCGAGCGCGACGAACTGGCGCAGCTCTACCCCGAACTCCTGAAGCGCTTCGACGCCCTGTATCCCACGCCGACCCCCTATATCGCGGCCTGGCACCAGGCCCCGCTGGAGCCGGCTCTGCGCCGGGCCGGCCACCTGCACCTGCAGCTGACGTCGCCCCGCCGCGCCGCAGACAAGCTCAAGTACCTGGCCGGCTCCGAGGCGGCCATGGGTGCCTTCATCAACGACACCACGCCCGAATCCGTCGCGGTCCGGCTGCGGGAAGTAGCCACCGACGCCGCCGCCGAACCGGCCGCAGCCGCAACCCGCACCACCCTGAGCCCGGAAGGCGCCCCCGCATGAACACCACCACCCGCGCCGGCGCCGGCGCCCTGCCGGACAGCCTGACCAGCCGTTTCGAGGCCACCTCCGGCGGGGCCATCGCCCTGACCCCGGTGCGGGATGAGCGCCAGGTGCGCGACGCCGTCGTCCGCGCCTTCGCGGAAGCCGGGTTTACCGCACCGGACATCTTCACCGTCACACCGGCCGCCGGCGCGGAACGCCTTTCCTGACGTCCGTTGCTCCGTAGGCGCCCTTTTGACCCCTCAAAACGGCAGTTGTGGAGCAGCCGATGGGGTTGTGTGTGCGATGGGCACTTGAATTTGCACAGCCGCGCCACGAAGCACCAACTGCTACGCTCCACCTATCGGCACCGTCCGGCGCCTGCAGGTGGAGCAGCAGCGGGGCTGCGGGTGAGGGAGACGCCATGACGGTTGCCGAAACCGCTTCGGTGGAAAAGGCGCTGGTGGAGCTGATCACCAACAGCGACGACAGCTACGCCCGGCTGGAGAAGACCGGGGCCCCGGTGACCGGCACCATCCACGTCGGCTACGAACGGCACCACACCGGCGCGGTGCTGATGGTGACGGACCAGGCGGAGGGCATGTCCTTCGAAGCGGCCGCCCGTATCCTCACCTATGGCGGCGCGCACAGCCCGCTCTCCCGCGGCGAGGGGAACGGCCGGGTACTTCGGCCGCGGCGCTGACCCAGATGCTGGGCCGCGGCAAGGCGGTGATCAGCGACGAACGGGAGGGTTTGAACGTCAAGGATCCGTTCGTGGCGGCGTTCTTCCAGGCCGTCAGCGCCATGATCGGCGGCGCCGTACAGGCCGAAAAAGAGAAACTCACCCACCTGGAACGGGCCACCACCTCCGGCCGCACCACCGAGATGATCGAGCGGCTGCTGCAGCACATGAGCGAGGCGGCCGTGGTGGACCTGGGGATCGAGTCATCCCCGGACGCCGCTGGCCGGACTCCCGCCGAGGAGGAACCGCCGGCCGCGCTGCGCTTCACCACGCCGTTTTATTACCGGAAGCCCGGGCACCCGTTCCACGTCGCCCTGCTGGTCGATGCGAGCCAGCTGCCCGACGGCGGACAGCTCACCTTCGAGCTCGACCTGCCGGAGTCGATGCGGATTGAACCGGTGCCTGCTGCCGTTCCGGTCGATTCCCTGCGCGGAACCCAGCGCATCGAGTGGACAGTAACTGGGGAGGTGCCGGGGAGCGGGGCGAGATCACGGTCCGGGCGGGCGCCTACTGGGCCTGGTGCGAGATGGTGGTGGCCGAGCACGCCTCGCGCCATAGCGAAGGCCAGCCCCCGCACGCTGCTGTTGTTCGGCCTGCCGGTCACCCGGTGGACCACCCGGTGGCACACCGGGTGCCCCGGGACCACGGCATGGATTTGTTCGTCGGCTACGAATTCCGGAACCTGGACGACAACGCGGACCGGGCCGTCTACAGTGCCGCGGAGCGCAAGGTCATCATCAACACCGGTGCGCCCACCGTGCGGCTTTATGTCGACGGCCGCGGCCGCTTCCGGGACTCCGCACGGCTGCTTCTCGCGGAACTCTTTATGGACGTGATCTCCGACGAGCTGGCCCGGCGCCGCATCGAACAGCACGGACATGCTGGAAACCTCGACGCCTTCCACAGTGCCAAGCGGGACATCATCCGCCGTTTTGGCAGCGACATCCACTTGTCATTCCTGAGCTGACACCTGCCGCTCGCTCAATGGCGCGGCCCGATGCTCAGACAGTGCCGCCGGCCCCACGGGGCCGCCACCCTAACCCTGCAGCGGCAGGAACAGCACGGTGTAGATGCCCAGTCCGGCCAACACCACAACGCTGCCAGCGATAGCCGCCGTCCCCCTGACATTCGCGGCCATCACCGCTCCGCCGATGCCGCTGGCGTGGTGGTGGTAGCGGCGTCGCTGAGTGAGGGCAATGCCCAGGGCGACCACGAGTGAAGCCGCCACCAGGGTGCCGGCAAACCAGCCGTAGTGGGGTACCCAGCGCAGGAAGAAGCAGGCCGCCGTGATCAGCGTCAACGATGTCCGGCGCCAGGCGAGGTCCGTCCGCTCAGGCTGGAGCCCCGGGTCATCGTGCACCGCCGCGGCCCTGGTTTTCGCCACGGCTAGGCCGGCCGACCAATCACAAACACGATCAGCACGGCCGCAACGAGGGAGCCGCCGGCTGCCAGGATCGGAGCAAGCAGGGGCGCCGGGAGCGGAGCCTGGTGCCGCATGGCCCGTTCCACGTTAAGCCACCGGAAGAACGAGCCGCCGCCGGTCACCAGCCCCAGCAGGAGCAACAGCACCGCGACGGTCTTGCGGAGTTCCGGACCGAGCAGCCCGGAAGTGAAGGCCTCAACGGCGATACCGCCTGCCACCATCGCCAGCGAGGTCCGGATCCAGGCCAGGAACGTGCGTTCGTTGGCCAGGGTGAACCGGGGATCCGGGTCGGTCCCGCCGCCCAGTGCCCGAGCCAGGAGCCCGCGGCTCCGGTTCGTACCCGAAAGGTCCCCGGCAGCCTCGGATCCGGTGCCGCTAACGGCCGGAGCCCCGCCGTCGGGTGCCTCGCGGCCGGTGTGTGAATTGTCAGGTGTCTCTTCTTGTGCGGTCATGGTGCTCTCAGGATGCCACCCCGCGGAACAATTTCGCACTCTCCCGCCACCGCTCCGTCAGTCAGTTGTTCACGGCTCAGTTGTTCAAGGCCGCGTACACGTTCAGACTGGCCGAGAACACGAGCCATGAAACGTAGGGCAGCATCAGCAGGCCGGCTGTCCTGCTGATCGGCCCGAAGTAGAGCACGGTGAGGGTCGCCACCAGGGCGTGGGCTCCGATAAGGAGCAGTGCCAGCCACAGGGCTGCGGCCCCCATCATCGGGTACAGGCCAAAGAACATCAGCGGCCACGCCAGGTTCAGCAGCAGGAGACCTCCGTAGAGCTTGAGCGCAGCCGCGCGGGGGAAGCGCCGTTGGCGCCACACCAGCCACGCAGCTACGGCCATGGCCGCGTATAGCATCAGCCACACGGCGCCGAAGATCCACCCCGGCGGCGTCCACGGCGCCTTGTCGGCCGAGGCGTACCAGTTGGCGTTCATCCGGATCGGCAGGGAGCCCAGCAGTGACACCACCCAGGACACCGCCAGAAAGCCGATCAATGCCGCGCCCTGCCGCTGCCAGGGGCGATCGCCCGTCAGCGCCGGGCGCCGGAGACTCTTTTCAACGTTGGCGGGCACTGACTCACTGTGGACAATCGGAGGCTGGTCCGTCAAACCGTGACGGCCTGACCTCCCGGGCAGCGCAGCTCAGGTGCCGGGCAGCCGCAGCACCTCGACGGCAGCCAGCAGATACGGCACCGGATCCGGGTCTGTCCCAGCGGCCCACCGCATCCAGGCTTCAAAGGTGGCAGCCAGATACGCCGCGCACAGGTAGCCGGCCGTGTCATCGGGAACGCCGAGGGCACGGAGGTGCCGCCGGGCCCGCTCGCGCTGGGGCGCCAGGGAAGCGTAGCTGCGGCTGGCGAGCTCGGGATGTTCAGCGATCAGGCGCAGCCGGCCGCGCGACACCGAAAGATCGGGAATCACGGCGACCCCGGCGACGGCGGCTGCCCGCAGGCCCGCCATGAGGCCGCCGCCGTCTTCCCGACCGTCGCGGGCCACCTCGAGGGCCAGCCCCGAAGCCGCGATCACCGGCTCCATGCCGCCCCAGATGAGATCGGCCTTGCTGGAGAAATACCGGTACAGGCTCTTGCGTCCAATGCCTGCCTCGCGGGCGATGTCCTCCATCGAGGTCCGTTCGTAGCCGTTCTCGGCGAAGAGCCGCAGCGCAAGGCTGGCGATGGCGTCCGGATCGATGGTCGCGGGACGCCCGGCGGAACGTATGCCGGCGGGCTTGGGATCTTGCGGGGGCATCCCACCAGTATTCACCCTTTCATAATGACACAGCGTGTCATAAGGTTGAAGGTGTCAGCACTGGAAACGTTCGAAGGGACATCATGGGCACCGAAGCTTCATGGCAGGAATCCATCACGGCGGGCCGCTTCGCCGGCAAGACCGTCATCGTCACGGGCGCCGGTTCAGGCATCGGCCTGGCGACGGCCCTGCGCGTTGCCAAGGAAGGTGACAGGGTCATCGCCGCCGATATCAGCCCCGAGCGGCTGGACGCCCTGGTGGCCGGGAACAGCGGCCTGGATGTGATCCCCGTGGCCGGTGACATCTCCGATGAAGCCACGATCGCCGCCGTCGTCGCCGCCGCGGGCGGCAGGGTCGACGCGCTCGCGAACGTCGCCGGCATCATGGACCACTTCGCCCCGATCCACGAGGTCGACGACGCCACCTGGGACAGGGTCTTCCGGATCAACGTCACCGCCCTCATGCGCCTGACCCGCGCCGTGGTGCCGCTGATGCTCGAGGCGGGTTCCGGCTCCGTGGTCAACGTTGCTTCCGAGGCCGGTCTCCGCGGGTCCGCCGCCGGCGCCGCGTACACCGCCTCCAAGCACGCCGTCGTCGGCCTGACCAAGAACTCCTCGGTGATGTACGGGCCCCAGGGCCTGCGTTTCAACGCCGTGGCCCCCGGCGCCACCATCACCAATATCGAGGCCACGTGGGGTTCCCAGCTCGCCGCCGAGCGCCTCGGCCCGCTGATGGGTGCCAACATCCCGGCCCCTGCCACCGCGGCCCAGCTGGCGGCCTCGATCACCTTCCTGCTCAGCGATGACGGAACCAATGTCAACGGCGCCATCCTGGCCTCCGACGGCGGATGGTCCGCGGTCTAACCGCAGTCCGGCACCACGCGAGAGGACGACGGCGGGAGCTTCCCGCCGTCGTCCTCTCGCGTTATCCCAACTGGGAGGCAGTGGGGTATCCGCTTGATTCCTAGGCCGGCTTCAGTGCCGTCCGCCAGACTGCGACGGCCTTTGCGACGTTGAAGGTCCAGGTGGCTGTGCCGCTGGCGCCCGCGGTTGCCTGGACCCGGTCCGCT
>NZ_JBWZCK010000021.1:0-26887 GCF_059383555.1 Pseudarthrobacter sp. MDT1-56 | reverse complement strand
GTGTGTTCGTCGGCTCCGGCATCTTCAAGTCCGGCAACCCGGCCCAGCGTGCCGCCGCCGTCGTGAAGGCCACCACCTTCTTCGATGACCCGGAAGAGATCGCCAAGGCCTCCCGCGGCCTGGGCGAGGCGATGGTCGGCATCAACGTGGACGAAATCCCGCAGCCGCACCGCCTCGCCGAGCGCGGCTGGTAACAGCAATGTAAAGGCGAACAAGCCGGTGCACCGGTCCTGAGACCGGAAACCGGTTCTCACTGCCGGCAGGTGTCGTGGAACTCCCTGCCCAGAGGGCAAGAAGTGTGGCTCGCAGAACGGGCAGAATGTCGGCTCCGGTGGCGGGTTAGCTCAACTTCTACGTTGCCTTCGTCGACGACGTCCAGCGGCGCGAGCGCCACAAGGAAACCATCGGGATCCTCGTCCAGGCCCAGTCCGTACTTGAGATCGCGGTACTCGTGCCCGGTCCGTCAGCGGATCATCGCCAGGCGATCGGTCTGGGTAATCCGTATGGTCCCGGGCAGGGTCGAGAGCCAGTAGTCCGTGGGTTCGTCGCGTCCTGCGGCCACTCAGAGGAGCCATTTGGGGGGTGTCCCTATGTTTTGGTCAAGCTGCCTGAGGAGTTTTTTCCTGGTAGAGGGTTCCGGTTTTGAGCATGGCGAAGAGGACGTCGCAGCGGCGCCGCGCGAGGCAGATGACGGCGGCGTTGTGTTTCTTCCCTTCGGCGCGTTTCCGCTGGTAGTAGGCCTTGGAGAGCGGGTCATGGCACGAGGCTATCCAGGCGGACCTGAAGAGCGCGTTCTTGAGTTCTTTGTTGCCTGAGCGGGCAGGGAATTCCCCGCGGATGGGGGTCCCGGAGCGGCGGGTGACCGGTGCGATGCCGGCGTAGGCGGCGAGATGACCGGCGGTTTTGAAGCTGCTTGCGTCGCCGATGGTCAGGAGTATCGTCGCTGCGGTCTTGATGCCGAGTCCCGGCATTGACATCAAGACCCGGGAAAGAGGGAAGTCGTCCAGTAGCTTTTCGACTTCGTCGGCCACGATGGTCCGCTGGTGTTTGAGTTCCTTGATCTGCGCGGCGACGCGCGGAATGACCAGCTCCACGGCCTCGGTCCCGGCGACGGTTACCGTCTGCTCGCCCAGGGCGGCGAACACGGAGTCAATGAGCGCGGTCGGATCTTTGCGGCTGTGGTTGCGGGCCTAGCGCAGCACGTTCCCGCGTCCCGCGGCACGAAGACCGGTAGGGCCTGCATATTTGATCAGCAGTTCCAGGACCAGCGGACGGGTCAGGACCGTGCCGGGAAAGGCGCGTTCCAGGGCCGGGAAGATCTTCAGCAGCAGGGACCGGAGCCGGTTGATCGCGCGCGTGCATTCGTGGGTCAGATCCGTATCGAACCCGGAGAGCACCTTCAGTGCCGAGAGGACCTCGCTGTCACGGTCGACCGCGCGCAGGGTGTGCGGCATCGCCCGGGCTGTCTCGGCGATGATGAACGCGTCACGGGCATCAGTTTTCGATTTCCCGGGATACAGGTCCGCGGCTTTGCGCATCGCCAGGCCGGGCAGATAGGCGACTTCGCAGCCGCAGTCCCGGGCCACTGCCACGGGAAGCGCGCCAATCGTGTTCGGCTGGTCCACGACCAACAGCACGTTCCCATGCTGCTGCAACGTCATGAAAAGCTCCCGCAGCCGGGCTTCGTCCTGCGGCAGCGGCTTATCAAAAAGACGTTCGCCGGCGCGGTTCAGCGCGGTGGCGTGGTGGTCGCTCTTGCCGACATCGAGTCCGCAGTAGACGTCGAATCTCTCATCCATATCGGCGCTCCTTTGCACCACTATATGGCCGCAGTCACGACACCCGATGCCGGCACCCACGTTACGAAGAGACCTGGACCCGTTGGTCCGGCCTTGTCCCTATCAGCGGTCAACAAGTGTCTCCGAACCCGGCGACAACACCCCCCCGGATCATTAGTGACAGGGCGAGAAAGTCATACCGGGTCCAGCGACCATGTCCCCGGCGATCGGGGACCCAATAAATGTATCGGGGGGGGAAGGGCTCCGGTGTCGTCCGGCGGCAGGTTGCGGTTCGCCGGCCGGACGCGTAGGGCAGCGAACCGGCCGGTCATGGCAGCGTTCATTTTGAGGGACGGACCTGGCTGAGATGGCACCACCACGCCACCCTCGTCACCGCGGCCCACCTCTTCGTCACGACCGTCCGCCTGGCCGCCGGCCCGAACGCCCCGGAGGCAGCGTGAGCTTCTACCGGCTCCTTGGCCGGACTTCAGACCACGGTCATCCGGCTCCTCGGCCGCTGCACCTACTGCCATCGAGCCGGACCAACCCAGCCAGGTACTACTAGCTAGGCCCAGTCGGTCGTCTTGCACCATCACCGGCGTACGCACGGTAGAGATCGATGGCGTGCGCCGACTTGGGGAAATGCTTTCGGTCCGTCGAAGGAAAGCTCACTCTGCTGATGCTTGTTGTACATTCTGTACATGACAGCCCTAACGGATATTGACCGGCAGCTCCTTTCGGCCCTGCGCGAGGATGGCCGGGCGTCTGTGGCCAGCCTCGCCCGTAAGCTCGGTGTTGCCCGGGCAACCGTGAATAGCCGGCTCGATCGCCTTCTCACTTCGGGAACCATCGTTGGCTTCACTGCCAGGGTCCGTGACGAAGTGGACCCGCTTGAGATCCACGCCATCACCCTGATCGCTGTTGAGGGAAGGTCCGCCAACAAGGTGATCCGAGAGCTGAGGGGGTTCCCCGAAATTCGGGCACTGCATACCACCAACGGCGGATGGGACCTGGTGGCGGAGCTGGCCACCGAAAACCTCGGCGGGTTCGACAACGTCCTGGGCAGGATCCGCGCAGTCGACGGCATCGTCAACAGCGAGACCAGCCTGTTGCTCAGTTCCGTACTCAGATAGTGCTCCAAGGTCGCCGCTGCAGTCGACGATCGAAGACCGGCGGAGTGCGCAGAACGGCCTGACATTCTGCGCACATTTTTAGCCATTAGAGAGCTATTCGGTCATTGTGGGCGCATATCGAAGCCGCATACCGTGAGGGCATTAGCTGTCTAATGGAAAAGGGTGACGCGAATGACGCGTTTTGTCGATGTTCACAACATGGTGCGATGGGCTGCCGGCCGGGGAGTGGAGACGATCATCTCGGAGATGATCGTTTATCTCGAAGACGATTTCCGCCGCTGGGCATCTTTTGACAAAAGTCCCCGCGTGGCCAGCCATACCCCGTTCGGGGTCATCGAACTGATGCCCACGAGCGACCACGAGACCTATGGCTTCAAGTACGTCAACGGGCACCCGTCCAATCCGGCCCGTGGTTTCCAGACCGTGACTGCGTTCGGCGTCCTGGCGGACGTCCACAATGGATATCCCACCTTCCTGGCGGAGATGACCTTACTGACAGCCCTGCGTACTGCGGCGACCTCGGGTATGGTCGCGAAGCATCTCGCCCGCCCCGGCTCCGCAAGCATGGCCATGATCGGAACCGGCAGCCAGTCTGAGTTCCAGGCCTTAGCCTTCCGGGCGGCCCTCGGAATTACCACGCTCAGGGTGTGGGACACTGATCCGGCCGCGACGCACAAGTTTGTCCGCAACCTCACGCCGCTGGGGTTCAAGATCACGGTGGCGTCCTCGGCCGCCGACGCCGTGCAGGGAACGGACGTCATCACGACCTGTACCGCTGACAAGGCCAACGCCACCATCCTGACGGCCGACCTCATTGCCCCCGGCGTCCACCTCAATGCCATCGGCGGGGACTGCCCCGGAAAAACCGAACTCGACGCGGTCATCCTGGGACTCGGCGACGTCTTCGTGGAGTTCACACCGCAGACGCGGATTGAAGGCGAGATCCAGCAAATGCCCGCCGACTTCGCCGTTACTGAATTCTGGCAAGTCTTGAGCGGCGAGGCACCGGGGCGCACCAGCTCGGAACAGATCACGATTTTTGACTCCGTCGGCTTCGCCATTGAGGATTTCGCGGCCTTGCGATACGTCCGAGACGCCGTCGACGGGTCGGACTTCTTCGTAGACATTGACCTCGTCGCCGACCCGGAAGACCCGAAGGACCTCTTCGGCCTTGTGGGCGCCTTGTCCCCGGTTAGATTTTAGGTCAGGCCTGCCCCCCTCGTGGATCCTTCCGGGTCATCGACATCCGCCTGCAGCGGGTCGGCCCCGCGCGGAAACCTTGGATCCCCGGCTTTGGGGGCTCAGGGTAGGCTCCCGGACTCCGCCAGGTACCCTCTCCTCGCGGAGCCCGCATCGCGGTAGTTCCGGATGTGCAGTCCGTCCACGAGCGCGAACCGACACAGTCAATTCGCACTGCATACGGGTCACTCACCCCGGTGTGGTTAATTGAATTCCAGAACATGAAGGCTTAGCCAGAGCACGAGTGTGTCCTCAGACTGGTCCAGGTCGATGTTGAACAGTTCGCGTAACCGTTTGAGGCGGTACCGGAGCGTGTTTTGGTGCAAAGACAACCCAGCGGCGGTCCGGGCGGAGTCCCGGGAACAGTCAAGGTAGGTCCGCAGCGTTTTTGCGTACTCTGTTCCTGAGTCGGCGTCGTATTCCATGATTTTTTCGGCGGCTGCCGATGTGAGGTGAGGTGTCTTGCGGAAATGGGCGGCCAGTTCGAGCAGCGTCAGGCGGCTGCGGACGTCGTGCGCACTCGCATAGGTGATTGAGCTCTGGCCGGAAGCGAGCATGAGCAGGACCAGGTCTGCCTCGTGCCTCGACCGGCCGATGTCCGACGCAGCAGGCACAGCAGACCCGGCCGCTATTCGCAGGCTAACCGCAAGGGATACGCGGGAGCGCTCGGTGAGCCGTCGGGCCAGGGCTTCGACGGGTCCAGACGAGGCGGGGTCGACGTCCGCGAAAAGGGCATAGATGGTGGTTCCCACCAGCACGCAATGCGCCCCTCGGCGGTGGGCTTCGCACTGGGTGGTGACAAGGTCCAGGAGCCGGACCAGTGTCATCTCCGCCGCCTGCCCGATGTCCGGTTGGAAAGCGATGACCGCGAACGGCCCGGAGTTCCGAAGTCCCAGCCGTTCCGCGATGAGTGCCGCGTCGTCGCCACCTTCTAGGAGTCTGCGGAGAAGCTCCGCGCGCTGTTGGCGGGCCAGGTCGTAGGCACTGCGTGCTCGCAGCATATGAAGGGCTGCGATATCCGCAGCCCGTTCCAACGCCTGTTCCGCGACCACGTCCAGGTCGCCGTTCGGGTCAACTACCCAGATAGAGCCGAGCGGCTCTTTGCCTGCCCGGACTGCTATGGCCAGCCGGTCGAGGGCCGGACGGACCCCCTCGATGCGGACCGCGCCCTCGGAGCGGAAAACAGAGGCATACTGGCCCGCGTTCTCCGGAAGGTAGGGAACCTGGCGTCCCAGGATACCCTGACGCCGGTCCTCATCGATCGGCTGGTGGGCGAGGGTCGAGTAGGCGAGCACCTGTTCCTGGAGATTCTCAATGGCCGTGGCGCCGCCAACCATGGCGGCGATGGCGTTGGCCAACGCGAACAGGTCGCCAACGCCCAGCGTGGACAGTGAATTGCCGGCCTCGGCTGAGGCAGTGAGCGCCGAGTCCAGGAGCGCATCCAACTGGCGCCACCCCATCTCGTCGTCGACCACGAGGAGGGCGATACCCGACTGGTCGGCGACGGCGATGATTTGCCCCAGATCCTGGGAATACTGCTTGATGACCAGCGCGCCAAAGCCGGCCGTGGCTGCGCTGCGGACAACGCCCGCTGTTGCTGGTTCTGCAGGGTGAAGTCCAATGCCCAGAAGGATCGCACCCGGCAACCCCTCCAACGGAGCGTGGGGATCGTAAAACGCAGGGCTGGTCAGGGAGAGCTCCGGCGGCGTGCCGTGGGAGCGGAGCGCCACTGCCGGGCTTGCCAGTAGCCGCAGGAGCCCGTGGAGAGTGATGCTGTCGGGGGTGCCGGAAGAGGTTGCCACGAGGGATAAAGCTAATGCCTGTTGTGGCGGAGCACAAGGCTTGGCATGAAATGTCGTGGTCTGCACCGAAGTCAGCAGCCCGGGGCCCAGCAGATAGTTGACGCATGTCACTTTCACTTGAAGCTGGACCGGTCGCCCGACAGGCCGCAGAGGCAGCAACAGCAGCAGCAGCCAAGGCCGGCGTCCTGGTGGTGGATGAGCATGACCGCGATCAGCTCCGGGACGTCGAAGGGCTCCTCATCGCGATCTGGGGCATGTCCCCCCACGGAGCTCCTATACCGTTCGACCTGTTGCGCAGTATTTCGCATGCAGGGTGCAACGTTTCCGCCGCCTACGATCCGGGAGGACAACTTTGCGGGGCAGCTGTCGGGATTGTTTCACCCGGCGGGAGCGCGACCTACTCGCTGATCGCCGGGGTCCTGCCCGGTACCGGCGACAAAGGCGTCGGGTTTGCCCTGAAACAGCACCAGCGGGCCTGGTCGCTGGCACGGGGCATCGAATCGATGACGTGGACTTTCGACCCGCTGGTCAGCAGGAACGCCCGCTTCAACCTGACCAAGCTCGGGGCAGTGGCATCCGAATATGCCCAAAATTTCTATGGCGAGATGCAGGACGACATCAACGCCAATGACGAGAGCGATCGGCTGGTCGCAGTCTGGCCGCTGTCGTCGGCGCGAAGCATCGATGCCAGCCACGGCCGAATGCAGGATTTGGAACTGAGCGCTGCCGCCGTGGGAAACGTGCTGGAGTACGGGCCGGATCAACAGCCGGTTCTCCTTGAAGCGGAAGGCACGATCTGGTGCCGGGCACCCCGGGACATTGTCGCGATGAGGGCCGCGGCCCCAGAACAGGCCAGCCAGTGGCGGAGCGTGCTCCGCGGGATCCTGGAACCCGCCCTTGCCTCGGGCTATATGGCCTCCGGCGTGACACGCAGCGGCTGGTACCGGCTGACCACAACCGACCAGGCATAACCCACCCCAAAGGAGCACCAATGCGTACCAATTATCGTGCAGTCAAGGCCCGAACAGTCTTCGCCGCTGCCGGGCTGGCCCTCGCCTCAGGACTAACGGCCTGCGGGGCAGGATCAACCTCGGCCGCGGAGGTGAAGACTTTTTCCGCAGCCGATGTCGACCCCGCCGCCGCAGCCGCCCTTCCCGAGCGGTACAAGGCCGCAGGGGTAATTAAAGTGGCCTCGGACATCCCGTATCCACCCATGGAGATGTTCGATGAAAATCAGCAACTTACCGGTCTGGACTTCGACCTAGCCCAGGCCCTGGGTGCGAAGCTCGGGGTGAAGCTTGAGCTGCAGACCCAGGCGTTCGACAGCATCATCCCCTCCCTGCAGTCGGGCAAGAACGACATCATTATGTCGGGGATGAACGACACCCCCGAGCGGCAGGAATCCCTGGATTTCGTTGACTACTTCCACGCGGGATTCTCCATTCTTGTACCCGAGGGCAATCCGAAGAACATCACCACAGTCCTTGACCTATGCGACACGGACGTCGCAGTGCAGAAGGCAACCGTTCAGGCCGAAATTCTGCGCAGCTACGACCAGCAGTGCAAAGACAAGCGATCCAGCCCGATCCGCGTTTCGGAACTCCCGCTGGAGACGGACGTGCAGACTGCGGTCCGTTCAGGGAGGGCCTCCGCCGACGTCGTGGACTCGGCAGTGGCGGCGTATGCCGCCAAGACAGCCGGTGACGGCAAGATCTTTGACCTCGTAAAAGACCCCGCTAACCCGGCCGGATACAATCCCGTCCATACCGGAATCGGTGTGCTGAAAAAGGATGCGGAACTTTCCAAAGCCCTGCTGACAGCCCTCCAGGCGCTCATCGCCGACGGCACGTATGACAGCATCCTGGCCAAGTACGACCTCTCCGACTACAGCGTCAAGGAAGCCGGACTGAACCTGGGGGGAACCAAACCATGAAACAGGGCACGACAATAGCGGCGCGGCCGGAAGGACCGGCACCGGCAGGCCCCCACCCCACCGACGGCGCCGGTTCAGATGACGTCGTGGCCGTTCCACTTCGACACCCCTGGCGCTGGGTAGGAGCAGCAGTGCTGGGCATCAGCTTCGCAGCTCTGGCATCTTCCCTGTGGGCCAACCCCAACATCGACCACCGCACGATCAGCAGCTACCTTTTTCACCCGCGGATCCTCGGCGGCGTAGGCCTCACACTTATGCTGACCGTGGTCTCCATGGTTGTATCCACCATCTTGGGCGTCCTGCTGGCCGTCATGCGGCTTTCCAAGAATCCCGTGATGAATGCTTTCGCCTGGTTCTACGTCTGGGTCTTCCGGGGTACACCGCTGCTGATCCAGGTCGTTTTTTGGGGCTATCTGGGGCTGCTCTATGCGCAGATCTCTCTCGGCGTTCCCTTTACTGACTTCACCGTATTTTCCGTGGACACCAACACGCTGGTGCCTGCGTTCACCGCCGGTCTCCTGGCCATGACCCTGAACCAGGCCGCATACTCGGCAGAGATCATCCGGGGCGGCATGCTCTCCGTGGACACCGGACAGCATGAAGCCGCATCGTCCCTGGGTATGTCCCCGGCCTTCACTCTCTTCAGGGTGGTGCTCCCGCAAGCGATGCGGGTCATCATCCCGCCGATGGGCAACGAGACAATCTCGATGCTGAAAAACACGTCGCTGCTCTCCGTCATCGCGGTGCTGGAGCTTTACACCGTGGCCACCCAGATCTCCTCCCAGAACCTGCGGCAGGTGGAGCTGCTAGTAGTGGTCAGCTGCTGGTACCTCTTCCTCACCTCGGTGCTATCCGTTCCCCAGTACTACCTGGAACGCCACTACGGCAGGGGCAACGCCCGCCAGCAAAGCCCCACCCCCCTGGGCAGGATCCGGGCAGCCCTGCGCAAAACCCCGATCCACGCCGTATCGAAAGGACCCCAGCCATGACCGAGGCACTGGCCTTCCCACGGCATCAGGAACACCCCGCGCCCGCCCGGCCGCTCCTGGTCGCCACCAACGTCCGTAAGCACTACGGCGGAGTCGAAGTACTGAAAGGCATTTCTCTCTCTGTCAATGCCGGCGAAGTCATGTGCCTCCTCGGCCCGTCCGGCTCCGGCAAGTCCACCTTCCTGCGCTGCATCAACCACCTGGAACGGATCGACGGCGGCAGGATCTCCGTGGGAGGCGAACTGGTCGGCTACGCGCAGCGCCAGGACCGGATCTTCGAAATGAACCCCCGCGAAGTGGCAAAGCAACGCAGCGGCATCGGAATGGTGTTCCAGCGTTTCAACCTCTTCCCCCACATGACCGCCCTGGAAAACATCTGGGCAGCCCCGGTAGGGGTCAAGAAAGTACCGAAGCAACATGCCATCAAGCGGGGAATGGAGCTATTGGACCGTGTCGGCCTCGCGCACCTGGCAAAGGCCTATCCCGCGCAACTCTCCGGCGGGCAACAGCAGCGGGTTGCCATCGCCCGTGCCCTGGCGATGGATCCGCAGCTCCTTCTGTTCGATGAGCCCACCAGCGCACTTGATCCGGAACTGGTCGGCGACGTCCTGGATGTGATGCGCACCCTGGCCGCTGACGGGATGACCATGATCGTCGTCACCCACGAGATCGGCTTCGCCCGCGGCGCCGGGGACAGTGTGGTCTTCATGGACGGCGGCGTTGTGGTGGAATCCGGCGCCCCCGCCGACGTGCTGGACAACCCGCAAAACCCGCGGACTATCGCCTTCCTCGAAAGCGTCATGTAAGCATCCGGTCCCTACAAACCCGGCGCACCAGCGGCGTCCACATCCCACAGACAGTGAGCCCCTCAATGAAAATTTCCCGCGCCACCATCACCCTCATCGATGTTCCCTTACTGGAACCCTTTGTGGTCTCCTATGCCACCTATGACTCAATGCCGAGCATCATACTCGCCCTCGAAACCGACGACGGAACGATCGGCTACGGCGAAAGTGTCCCGGACGGACACATCACCGGAGAGACGCCCGGGGGAGTGGTCGAGGCACTCAAGACCGAACTCATCCCAGCGATCCTGGGACTGGACCCACGCGACATCACGGCAGTCCACCAGCAACTAAACCGCGCACTCAAGGGCTGCGGTGCCGCGAAAGCGGCTGTCGACATCGCCTGCTGGGACTTGGCCGGAAAAGCTGCCGGCCGGCCGATCTACGCGCTGTTGGGCGGACGCCGGCCCGAACAACCCACCATCGCCAAGGTCCTGAGTATCCTTCCACCAGGGGTCCTCGCCGAACAGGCAGTCCAGGCCCGAAGCCAAGGCTACCGCCACCTGAAGATGAAACTGGGCGGCGACGACGGCCTGGACATTGAACGGGTGCGCGCTGTCCGGTCAGCTATCAACGACGACCTGGCCATCCGCGTGGACGCCAACCAGGGCTGGTCCGATCCAGTCACAGCACGGGCCATGATCCGCGCCCTAGAGCCCTACCGGATCGACTGGGTGGAACAGCCGATCCTGGCCGATGACATCGACGGCTTCAAGCTCCTCCGCCAGGACACCAGCACTTGTCTCATGGCCGACGAGTCCGTAGTCCACGCCGGCGACCTGGCCCGATTCGTCCAAGACCGATCAGTGGACATGGTGAACCTCAAACTCATGAAAAGCGGCGGCATCACCCCCTGTCACCGCCTGGCCACCCAAGCTGAACTCGGCGGCCTGAAAGTCCAGATCGGCTCCATGCTGGAAACCAGCATCGCCTCCGCCGCCGGATTCCATCTCGCCCTCAGCCACCCCAACATCGTCTCCACCGAGCTCTCCGGCCCCATGAAATTCACCAAGGAACCCGGGAACCTCCAGTACGTCCTGCCCGAAGTGCACATCACAGAGGGACCGGGCCTAGGCATCGACGTCGACCAGGACGTTCTGGCGGAACTGACCGTGAGCGAATGCGAAATCAGCCGGTGACCCGCGAAGAGACGCGCCGTCGTCGTCTTCAGGAAATATGGACACACTTGCACCACCACCCCGAACCCAGCATGAAGGAGTACGGCACCGCGGACTACCTGGCCGAACTGCTGGGAACTGCAGGTTTGACCATCAGCAAGTTCGGGGCCATTCCCGGCTTCACCGCCGATGTTGGACAAGGCAGGCCGCGCATCGGCCTCAGGGCAGACATGGACGCCCTGGTGCAGGAAGTAGCGGGAAAAACCGCAGCTGTCCACTCCTGCGGGCACGACGCGAACATGGCAATTGTCGCTACCGTGATGCTCGAACTGGCAGAACAGGCAGACCAACTGAAATGCGCAGTGCGCGCCATCTTCCAACCAGCCGAGGAACTCGGCAACGGGGCAGACCTCGTGGCAGCCCTCGGCGTAACGGACGACCTGGAGTACCTGTTCGGTGTCCACCTGCGCCCGCAAAGTGAACTTCCGGCCCCCTTCCTGGCCCCGTCCATCTCGCACGGTGCATGCCTCTTTGCGTACGGCACGATCACAGGAGATGACCACCACGGGGCAAGACCGCACCTCGGGGCTAACGCCGTAGAAGTGGCACTCGAAATTTCGGCAAGGCTCAAGCGTCTCAAGGTCGATCCGCAGGTCCCCAGCTCCGCCAAGATGACCCTGCTCCAGGCCGGCGGAGGGAACCTCAATGTCATCCCGGGCAGCGGCACCTTCGGTGTGGACCTTCGAGCCCAAACAAATGAAGCTATGTCGACGCTCCACACGGGCCTCGTCGGGGTATGCCGGACAGTGGCCGCCGAAACCGGCTCGGAAATCAACCTCGACTTCCGGGACGCCGTGCCCGCGGCCATCATTGGAACAAAAGGCGAAGACGCCCTCGCATTTGCCA
Organism: Pseudarthrobacter sp. MDT1-56; assembly: GCF_059383555.1. NCBI lineage: Bacteria > Bacillati > Actinomycetota > Actinomycetes > Micrococcales > Micrococcaceae > Pseudarthrobacter > Pseudarthrobacter sp. MDT1-56. The sequence continues at coordinate 15,144 of NZ_JBWZCK010000021.1, read as the reverse complement.
TCACCACGACACTAGGCAGCGATCACCTGAAGCCCGGAATCGTGACGTCCGGATCGGATGACTTCCACTTCTACACGCTACGGAACCCCGCCCTCCAAGCCGCCATGCTCGGCGTCGGCGCAAACGTCCAGCCCGGGCTGCACCACCCGGCCATGAGCTTCGAGGCGGCAGCTTTGGAACGCGCCGTGGGCGTCCTCAACGAGGCCTGCCACCTCGTCGCGGAACCTTAAGCTGCTTAGCGGCTTTGCCTAGTGGTTAGAGTCCGGGGCCTTACGCCGGCGGCCCGGAGATTATCCGATGCACGCTGTCCCTCTGAGACGGCGTGGCCGGCGGAGATCGCTCATGCTCGCCCGGTGGCCTCGTCAAGTCTCGGGGACGGCCCAGCCGAACAACAGGCACTCCCCAACGAAGGACACATCGGCGCAGCGCTGGAATGGGCCGAGCCCGAGACCCCGGCGGCGCAAGACCCTTAAGGACCCCGGAACCCATTCGGTTGCTTCCCGTCTCCGTCCACAGTCAGAATTCGGTGCCAATTTGAAGGGCTCCCGGCAGGGCCTGCCGGTCCCCGTGTCAGGGGAATACCGGGGCCATGGTGTACGTTGCATTTCGGTCCGATAAAGCGTGGAGAAGAGAATCAAACAGTGACAACCGATTTCGACGAAGTACGTTCCGAGGTAGAGGAAACACAGGACCGCTCTCTGGAGGCGCTGCAGTCCGCCAACGCTCCGGACGCCCGCAGCGTTGTCCGCGACCTGGACGAATCGGACGCGCTGGATGACACCATGACCCCCGGCGGTGAGTTTGTCGCCGAGGAACTCATCGTTCAGGTCATTCCACAGGCCCAGGACGAGTTCACATGCTACTCCTTCTTCCTGGTCCGCACCGCTCCCAGCTCGCACGCGAAAACGGCGGCCGCCCGCTGCATCGAATGCGAAAGCTACAGACCTACAGACGATAGTGCATCCCTGAAGTGTGGACCTGCGGGAACCTTCCGGCGGCCGGGCTGGCAAACGCCGAGAGGTTTTCCGATGCGAGGTAGTAGTTCGCCGTGTTGATGCGGGTCTGCGAAATGAGGATGACAAGCAGACCGACAAGACGCCTCCTCATGAAAGCAGAACCTGGCGATGGCGCGCCAGCCCGTCCAGAGCCCCCTTTGAGCGCCAGCTTGTCATAATCCGTTATCGTCGTCGAAAACTGGCGAGGGAGAGCCCTCAATTGTGCGATAAGCGCCTCGCTTCAAGCGCCATAGACAGCGGAGCTCAGCTGTTCAAAGTCCACGTCAAAGTCGGCGGGTTCGCACCCGAGGGCCCTCTCCCTAACGAGGCTTGGGAAGCGCTCGAGACCTCGGGCAGTCCCGTCGTAATCCACGCCGGTTCTGCCCCACTGGCCGGGACCTTCACGGGACCCGAACACGTGCGTGTCACGACTACATCTAGGGTCGACAGGGCTGAGCCTCAGAGCCCCGCCACGAATTGTTCCATGGTGCGTTTGGTTTCCATGACGTCTTCGCGGGAGAGGCGGCGGAATGCGGCGGTCACGGCGTCGGCGAGGTCGAAGTCCTGGTGGACTAGCCATTGGGCTTGGAAGCCCGTCCCAAATGCGGACTATCTCTCGGCCGAACCGCTCGGGGTCGACGTCGGGATGGGCGAGGCCGTTGTCCTGGCGGATGCAGCTTGGCAGCATAGGCCGAGGACAGGCGGTGGTGCTCTGCGATGTACTCATGCGCCGGATGAGTCGGGTCGGAAGCGCGCGCCAACACTTCCGTGACTAGCCGTAGCCGGTTTGGTTCGCCCAAACCCTGGCCGACAACGCTCGGATTGCGATCATGGTCCCTGTCGGAGGAGCCGCGGTAAGCCGCGTCGCATGTAATGGGCTGAATCGACGTCACCTTGAAGGTCATATAGTGGGAGGATCCCTAGGATTCTCTATTTCCCGTGGATAGTATCTGGGACAGAACGCCACCCTACGCGAGGGTCAGTGAGTACGTGATCGAAGCAGTTGCTGCGGTAATCGGCCGGAACAATGTCACCATACTCGGCCGGGATGATGGGCCTGTAGTGATGTTTGCCCACGGTTTTGGCTGCGATCAGGCTATGTGGCGGAACCTGCTGCCCTATTTCGTTGATGATTACCGGCTGGTCCTTTTTGATCATGTTGGTGCAGGACACTCCGACATCAGCGCCTATGACTGGGAGAAGTACGGGTCCCTGGATGGCTACACGTCGGACCTGCTGGAGATTTGCGCCGCCCTTGAACTTGAGGATGTCATCGTGGTGGGCCACAGTGTCAGCACGATGATCGCCGTGATCGCCGCAGTGCAGGACCCCAACCGTTTCTCCCACCTGGTCCTGCTTGCTCCTTCACCCCGTCATACGGATGACCCGTACGACGGCTACCTGGGCGGGTTTTCGCGGGAAGACATCGAGGGCCTGCTGGCATCTCTGGACAGCAACTATTTCGCCTGGGCCGCGGCCTTGGCGCCCATGGTTATGGGCAACCCGCAGGAGCCGGAATTAGCGGAGGACCTGCGTGTCAGCTTCTGCCGGACAAATCCGTCCATCGCACGGCACTTCGCCGGGGTAACTTTTTTTTCCGACACCCGCCCTGAACTGAAAAAGTTGCGCACCAGCTGCCTGATTCTGCAGTGCTCCGACGATCGGCTTGCCCCGCCGGAAGTGGGCGCCTACCTGCACAAGAATCTGGAACACAGCACCCTGGTGCAGCTTCAGGCCACCGGGCACTGCCCCCACGTCAGTGCTCCGGAGGAAACGGCCCGGGCGATTCTGCACTACCTCGACACCCGCTCGTGACAGGCGCCGCCGGCCCCTCCCCCGCTCGACTTTGAAGTCTTCTTTCATCAAGCTGGAGTGGGCCATGTGCACTTCCCGATGCCCCTACCGATGAGCAGACGCCGGGCGCCAAGCCGACGATGAGTTGCTCAGCATCAGCCTCTCATGGTTGATTCCAGCGCGCCGATACCCGTGATTATGACAAGCTGATCTGGTGGGGCTGGCACTACCGTGGTCGGTCACCGTGCGCGGCGCCCGGGATCTCGATGTCCCGTCTCTTGGCCAGCCCCGAGCTGGCCCAAGCGCTGCAGATGCTAGGACCGCTGCCGCGGTGGCGGCCGCGGATGCCGCCGTGCAGGAACGCATGTTCCTCGTTGGCAAGGACGGCATCAACGGTCCCGACCTTGACCAGCTGCGCAAAGAAACCATCGCAAGCATCAACGGCGCCGGTGGCTCGCACTTCGAGGATCCCGCGATCGTCAAAGCAGCCAAGGGCATGCACGAAGCCAAACTCCTGGCCGAGGGAGGGTTCAAAGGATCGGAGCGGACGCCCGTGGAACAGCGGTACGAACGCGCCGAAAAGGAACTCTTCGCCCGCATGGAGAGCGTCGGCCGCGAGATCGAGAACCGCGTCACCCGCAACGACAGCAGCCGGCTAAAAGACCAGGGTTTGAAAACTGAAACCACGTCAGCAGCCGACTACGGCTCAGCGGAACGCCAAGAAGCTTTCGCCGCATCCCTGGCAACTACCGGCGCCAACGAATCCCAAGTTCGTGGACGCCTTGCAGCAGAACGCAGCGAAGGCACCCATCCTGGTGCAGCCGTCACCATGGACAGAGTCGCAGCCAAGGCCAGAAAGACCCGCCTGGGTGCATCGGCGGGGGCGGAGAGGATCAAGGGCGGCCCTGCTCGCTAAGGCGTGGGCGATGGTCCACCATTCGCGGCTGACCTTGTACCGATAAGGAAAATCCACGGTGTCACCACGATGGTCTGTGTGTCAGGACTATTGAGTTCAGAATGTTCCGTCGAGCGCGTTGGTGATGTCGTCGATGAGGTCTTCTGAATCTTCCAGACCGATTGACAGGCGTAGGTGGCCGTACTTGAGGAATGGCTCCGGGTAGGTTTCGCTGCCTCCGCGACTCTCTGGACCTGCGTGAACGATGAGGGTTTCGTCGTGGCCCAAGGATACGGCTGTAGTGATCACCCGCAGGTTGTTCACGAAGCGGTTCTGCGCATCAGAGTCACCTTCCACCGCGAATGCGAGCATGGCGCCGTAACCGCGCCCTCCGAACTGCTTGCGCGCCAGTTCGTGCTGGGGGTGCGAAGCGAGCCCCGGGTAGGTTACGTAGGCAACTCTCGGATCCGTTTCGAGGGCAGCTGCCACTTTCTCGGCACTATGGAAGTGCTGCTTCAACCGCAGCGGCAGGGTAACGGAGCCACGCATGATCATCCAGGCGTTGAACGGAGAGATGACGCCCCCAACGGGGACGATCGAGTCGAGTCTGATGCGGTGGATATGTTCCTGGCGGCCGATGACAACACCGCCCATGGCATCGCCGTGGCCGTTGATGTACTTCGTCAGTGAGTGGATGACGAGGTCCGCACCGTCTTCCAGGGGACGGTAGAACGGCGGTGGTGTGAATGTTCCATCGATGCTCAGCAGTGCCCCGGCCTTGTGGGCAATTTCTGCCAGGCCGGCTATATCGGCGACCTTGGTAGTGGGGTTTCCGATGGTTTCTGCATGCACCATCCGGGTGTTGGGTCGAATGGCGGCGCGGACGGCATCGAGATCGGCGACATCGACGAACGTTGCTTCAATTCCGTATTTCTGAGGCAGCAGCTCGCTGAATAAACGCCAAACCGCTTCATAGGTCACGTCGGATACGACGATATGGTCGCCGGAGTTGAGCAGCGTGAAGAACATCCCGTGCAGCGCCGCGACACCGGTGGCGAAAACAGCCGCTGCTTCACCTCTTTCGAGGGCTGACAGTTTTGTCTCCAGCGCCTGCTGGTTTGCGCCGGAGTTCCGCGTGTAAACGAGACCTTCGGCGTTGGACCAGTTCATCGTGGAGGGATCTTCTGGCAAAAGGTAGGAATTCGCCATTATGAGGGGAGTGCGCAGTGCGCCGGTTCCCTGATCAATGCTGTTGCCTCCGTGGACGGCCCACGTGGATTCATGCACCGATGCCGGGAGGTGTTTATTGGGTTGTCGCTTCATGTCTATATATATTTCTTTCTGGCGTGACAGCTATTGACCGATGGGGTGTCGAGCGGGCACATGGGCAAGCAACGGCATTGTCGTTGAGAAGCCGGGGCCCGGCTCCGCTCGCGATGGCGGTCGAGGACCGAAACTAATGCGGCCACGGCGATGAGCCCGGATGCCAGGAGCAGGGGAAGGTGGACTGCCGGTGCGATGACTGCCCCTGCCAACGCCGTGCCGGCTGATCCGGCGGTGATCTTCAAGGCGCCGACCCAAACAAAAACCTGACCGCGCGCCTCAGCCGGTGCATACTCGCTGCGGGCCGCCAACGTCGCTGCGAAGAAGTAGGAATTGAGTACGCCGGCGAAGCAGTAAGCCGCGACGACGACGGGAAAGGCCCCAGCGACAGCTACCCCACACAAGGCGACCCCGACGGCCGCGCCCAGCCAGGTTATTAGCGGGTCCGCATCAGTTCGCAGGGGCCGGATCGTCACCCCAGCAGATCCTAGAAGGCCGCCAAGTCCGTACGCCGCTGTGAGGATTCCCGCAGCAGCCGGTTCAACGAGGAGTTCCTCGGTGGAGGCGACCGCGGTGATGGGCAGCGCCGCGACAGACAAGGCGATGATGACAGTCATGTAGAGAGTGCGGCGCAAGGGGCCGCTTGAGACCATCACCAACAGTGTCCGCCCGGGGCGGGGAACTTCAGAGGGGACAGCAGCAGGAGGCGAATAGGGCAAAAGCCTGACTGCTGCGGCCGCGACAAACGTTGAGCCTGCCAGGATCAACGCCGCCAGGGCAGGATCCGCCCAGGCCGAGACAGCCGCCACCAGGGAAGGCCCAACGGTGCCGCCGATGCCGTACGTGGCAACGTCCCATCCTTGGGCGCGCCGCTGGCTCGTTCTGTCACTGCCCGCGATCGCAGCCAGTCGGCTGCTGATGCCGCCCGTCAGCAGGGGGCCAACCAGCCCGGACGCCATGAGCAGCAGGCCAGGGACAATCGGCCACGTGACCGGATACAGAAGCACAGCAGCCGCAAGTGTGACCCCGTGCGCCAGGCAGGCCCAGGCGATCACTGTCCTGCCGTCACGGGCCGTGTCCAGACGCCTGGCGATGAGGGGACCAAAGAGGTGCGGTGCCGTGATGCAGGCGCCAAGGATCCCGGCCAGCCAGCCCGGGGCTCCGCTGGTGGTCACGAGCAGGACGATGGCGACGACAGCGCCGCCGTCCGCACTGCGGGCCAGCGTGGCTGCAAGGACGTAGCGGGCAAGACCTCCGGGAGGGGTGGACCTTCCCGGATCCTGTCGGGTCTGGGTTTCGCTGCGGGGAAGACTCACGGCTTCCTCCCTGAAGGAACCGTCACCGATTATGCCTCCAGCCCAATGACGCGGATGGCCTCGGCCACCTTGTCCCGCCCTTCGCTGTCCAGTCCGCGCAGCGGCAGGGGCAGCGGCGCAGACGATACGAGTCCAAGGTCTTCGGCCAGGGCTGCGATAACGCGCAGGCTGCCATAGGTGCGAAAGAGCGACCACAAGGGTTCGAGCTTTGCGGACGCTTCCAATGCCAGATCGCTCCGGCCGGCCACTGCGTGATCGACAATGGTCCTGGCCTGCCGGGGGAGCACCCCTGCGATGACCGAGTACCAAAGGTCGCAGCCGGCAAGCAGCGCTTCAGCTGCGTCCCAGTCCCCGCTGATACCTACTGTTGTTCCCTGCGGCAGGCCCGACCGGAGCTCGCCCAGGCGGGTGGCAACTTCTCCGGCAGGAGGCGGCGGGATCTTGATGGACGCAATTCCCGGAATCCGGGCAATCCGGGCGTGCAGGTCATCGGTGAAAGTGAATCCCGTGGTGCCGGGGTTGTCGTAGACGACAATGGGAAGCGTCGATTCGGCGGCAACGTCTTCGTACAGGCCGAACACTTCCGCCTCGGTGAGTCGCTGGTAGGAGACGGGGGCCAAAAGCAGAGCCGATGCGCCGGCAGCGTGCGCGTCCTCGGACAGCACCAGCACATCACGGGTACGTACTGCCCCCACGCCGGCAAGAACCGGAACGCCGCCAGCGGCGTCAATTGACGTCTCAAGGACAACGCGACGCTCGTCGCGGGACAGGTAGGCGTAATTTCCCGTCGAGCCAAGAACACCCAGGGAATCCACACCGGCCTGGGCAACGCGGGTGACCAACTTGGCGACGGCGTCCAGATCGATGCTTTCACCGTTCATAGGCGTAAGGGGGAATGCACTAAGGCCGTTGAACATGGAATCCTGCTTTCGGACGGCTGCGCAGCCGGGCTGAACGCAGCGTGGAGATGTTTACGCTTTTCATGCTCCCTAATCCCTTGGTCCTACACTAGGTCCAAGAATGACTAACTCGGGAGGTCCAATGGGAGAAGCGGAAATACCTATCGAGCTCGACAGGCGGAGCCCTGTCTCCCTGACCGCGCAGGTGGCCGGCCAGCTACGCGGGGCCATCCTCAATGGGCTCCTTCAACCCGAACACACGCTTCCCGCGACCCGCAGGTTGGCCACGGAACTGGGTGTTTCACGGGGGGTGGTGGTCCGGGCGTTTGAGCAATTATCCGGCGAGGGCTTCCTCGAAAGCAGCGGAGCAGGCGGGACCAGAGTGGCGGTGCGCCCTGACATTCAAAGCCGGCCTTACAGCGAGAGAAAGCCAAACAGCAACCCGCCCCACAAGGACGTAATTGATCTAACCCCGGGCCGGCCCTCCGCATCCCCATTCACCCACCGGGAATGGCGCCATGCATGGAAAAAGGCACTCTCGGAACCGGGAACCACGCATCTGCCACCGGCCCTCGGGACATTGGCACTGAGGGAAGCCGTCGCACAACACCTGGCAGTTTCCCGAGGACTCTCCGCAGACCCCGAAGACATCATCATCACCGCCGGCACCAGCGATGCGCTGCACCTGATCGTGGCCATGCTCCGCAGCCAGCGGGATCAACCGCGCATCCTAATTGAGGATCCCGGCTACCCAACAGCCCGTCGAGTCATGACAGCCGCCGGTGCACAATTGCTCAGCGTCCCAGTGGACGAAAACGGTCTGCGAAGTTCACAGCTGGCCATTCTCAAGGAGATACCTGACGCAGTCCTCACAACGCCCAGCCACCAATACCCCTTGGGGGGCAGAATGGCCGTCCGAGAACGGCTGGGTCTGCTGAAATGGGCCGACCAACATGAGGTGCTCGTCCTGGAAGATGACTACGACAGCGAATTCCGTCACAGCAGAATGCCCCTTCCTGCCGTCGCGTCGCTGCCCACGAATGCTGACGTCGTGCTTCTGGGAACCTTTTCAAAAAACCTGAGCCCTTGGCTGCGCTGCGGATACCTGGTGGTAAGGGGCGAGGCCGGACGCCGGCTCAAAGCAGTACGTGAAGCCCTAGACACCCCGGTAGCAGGAGTGCTGCAATCAGCTCTTGCCCACTACATCCAGGGAGGCGGGCTCTCTCGACACATCACCCGTGCCAGGCGGGAGTACTCGCACCGCCGTTCCCTGCTCATGGACCGTCTGGGGTCACGCGGGGATCTGGAGCTTTCGGCTCTCGATGGAGGGCTGCATGCGGTCATCCGGTTCGAAAAACCCGATGCCTCAGAATTGGCCGCCAATGCCCTGAAACAGGGCGTCCGCGTGATACCGCTGGCTGGCTACTACACCGAACGCCCACCCATGAACGGCCTGGTCATAGGCTACGGAGCCGTCACCGACCTCCAACTCATCCAAGCCCTCAGCGTTTTGGGGAACCTGCTGGACTTTACAGGATCGCGCCGCGGATCAGCTGGTCGGATGCCGTCGGCATCCTGGGTGCCCACGCCACCACCCTGGCTGCCCGCTGGGACCCTCTGAAGGCCTCCGGCGTCGCCTGGAGTACGGCTCATTTGATGGGCGATCCGAAGCAGATGTGCCTGGCGCTCGTGGACGTGGACTGCGAAATGCAGCTCCGCGACGCCGTCACGGCCGCGCTGGCGGCCATCCCCGAAGTGGTCACGGTGGAGGAGGCCGCCAGTAACCGCGACCTCATGCTGACGGTCATTACGCCCACCCTGGCCCACTTCAGCGGCCAGGTGATGCCGCAGTTCAGGAAGATCCCTGGCCTCACCAAGTACCAGACGTCGCTGTGCACGCGGTTGCACTCCGGCGGTTACGCGTGGCGGCTGAACGTCCTGGACAAGTCGCAGAAGGCTGCGCTCCAGGCGCTGGCCGGGCCCGAGGCCTCCGGCCTGGCGCCGGCCGGAAACCAGGGTGCGCCGCTGCCGCAGAGCCACCTGGACCTGATCCCGTTCCTGGCCAGGGATGGGCGGGCGGCAGCCGCGGACATCGCCCGCGCCCTGGGTCGCAGCCCGGCCACGGTCCAGCGGCAGCTGAACCGGGTGCTGGCCAGTCAGGTGCTCTCGTTCCGGTGCGAGATCGCGCAGAAATACTCGGGATATCCCGTGACCTGCCAGTGGTTCGCCAACGTTCCGCCCGGCCAGCATGAGGCCGTCGCTGCCGAGCTGCGCACCTTCCGCAACATCCGGCTCAGTGCCTCCACCACCGGCCGCACCAACTTTGTGATCCTGATGTGGCTGCATTCCCTGGCCGACGTCATGAACGCCGAACAGGCCCTCCAGCTGCGGATCCCCGGGATCGAGCTCGTGGAAAGCGTGGTGGTGCGCACCGCCTCCAAGCGGGTCGGCTGGATGCTGAACCCGGATTCGACGGCGACCGGCGCCGTCGTTGTTCCCGCGGCCGAGCTCGCACCGACGGCCTAAAGCCCGGGGAAGCAGGCCCCGTCTGCGAGGGTCTCTTGCGGCCTAGTTCTTTTTCCAGTGCTTGGGCCACTTCACGTTCAACAGCAGCAATCCCAGCAGGAGCGCGTCAATGGTCATGATGGCGGCCATGAGGTAAGCCCAGCCGATCATCATGGGGTGCTCACCGCCGACCGGCAGCCCGAACTGAGGGGGTGCATCAGAATGCCCATGACAATCTCCTGACCTGGAATCCCCCCAGACACTCGATAGTCGTCCCAGTGTGCCACGGCGGCGCCCCGGAGGGAACGGCGCGTGCTGGCTATTTCAGCACGACGGTCCGGTTGCCCTGGAGGAACACGCGGCCTTCGCTGTGCCAGCGGACGGCGTTGGAGAGTGCCTTGCGCTCGGTGTCACGTCCGGCGGCGACGAGGTCCTCGGCGCCGAAGGTGTGGTCCACTTCCACCACCTGCTGGGAGATGATCGGTCCCTCGTCGAGCTCGGCGTTGACGTAGTGGGCGGTGGCGCCGACGGTTTTCACGCCGCGGGCGTGCGCCTGGTGGTAGGGCTTGGCGCCCTTGAAGGACGGCAGGAATGAATGGTGGATGTTGATGGCGCGGCCGTCCAGGCGGCGGTTGAGATCGTCGCTGAGGACCTGCATGTAACGGGCCAGGACCACCAGTTCGACGTCCAGCCGGTCGACGAGTTCCATCAGGCTCTTCTCGGCCGCGGGTTTGGTGTCGGCTGTGACGGGCACGTGGAAGAAGGGGATGCTGTGCCATTCCACGATGCCCCGGTGGTCCGGGTGGTTCGAGACGACCGCGACAATATCGATGGGCAGTTCCCCGATGCGGGCGCGGAACAGGAGGTCGTTGAGGCAGTGCTCGAATTTGGACACCATGATCAGGACCCGGCGTTTCGTCCCGTGGGGGCGCAGTTGCCACTGCATGCCGAACCTTTCGGCCACGGGCACGAAGGCCTGCCGGACCGACTCAAGGGTGGCCGGTCCGCCGGGGAAGTCGCCGGCCGAGGCGAAGTGGATCCGCATAAAGAAGTGGCCGGCGTCCTGGGAGTCGAATTGCTTGCTTTCCAGGATGTCGCAGCCCTGTTCCAGCAGGAATCCGGACATGGCGTGAACGAGTCCCCGCGTTTCCGGGCAGTCGAGGGTCAGAACGTATTCGTTGGTGCTGGTAGTCAGGGTATCCACGGGTCAGCACTCGATCACATTGACGGCGAGGCCTCCGCGGGAGGTTTCCTTGTACTTGGTTTTCATGTCCGCTCCTGTTTCACGCATGGTCTTGATGGCTTTGGCCAGCGACACCTTGTGGCTGCCGTCGCCGTGCAGCGCCAGCCGCGCGGCGTTGATGGCCTTCACGCTGGCGATCGCGTTCCGTTCGATGCAGGGGATCTGCACCAGGCCGCCGACGGGGTCGCAGGTCAGCCCGAGGTTGTGTTCGATCCCCACTTCGGCGGCGTTCTCCACCTGCGCGGGCGTGCCGCCCAGGACTTCGCACAGCCCGGTCGCCGCCATGGAGCAGGCCGATCCGACTTCGCCCTGGCAGCCCACTTCCGCGCCGGAGATGGAGGCGTTGATCTTGAAAAGGATTCCGACGGCGGCGGCCGTCAGCAGGAAGCGGACGACGCCGTCGTCGTCTGCCCCGGGGACGAACTTGACGTAGTAGTGCAGCACCGCGGGCACTATGCCGGCCGCGCCGTTGGTGGGGGCGGTGACGATGCGCCCGCCGGCGGCGTTTTCCTCGTTGACCGCGAGGGCGAAGAGGTTGACCCACTCCATGGCCCGGAGTGGATCGGTGACGCCGGTGTCCGCCGTCAGGGTTTGGAAGAGCGCCGGGGCGCGCCGTTTGAACTCAGGCGCCGCGGGGAGACTTCCCCGCGGCGCCTTTCCTGTCCCACGTTCCGGATCTGTTCCCGCGCACCGGCGAAACTGCGCTCCTGCCCAGTTACCTCTTCGGAGCAGGCCCGGCCACGGCGTGTCGTCTGGTCTGGACCGCTTCCTTGGCCAGTAACTGGGCGGGAGCGCGGGATCCTCCGCTCACTCCGAGGTGGCTGCCCGGCCGAGGTGCGGGCTTTGGTCCGCGGATGGCATGAGCAGGTAATCTCCGACATTGTCCGCGGGATGCAACCGGCCGGCCGCTTCTCTCAGGGAACGCACCAAATCCTGGGAACGGGCGACGAAGGCTAAATGCCGCGCTCAGTAAAGGAAGATCGGCAGCCAGTCGCGGTTGTGGGCGTGCACCAGCGCGAGGAACAGCACGAAGTCAAAGGTCAGGTGCACGGCCACGACGTAGGTGAGGGATTTCGTGAGCTTGAAGGTGTAGCCCTGCAGCAGCGCGAACGGGAACGTCAGCAGCGGACCCCAGGCCTGGTAGCCGATCTCCCACAGGAAGGACGAGAAGATCACGGCCTGCAGGATGTTGGCCAGCCAGTCCGGAAAGTGTTGCCGCAGCAGGGCGAAGGTGGTGCAGATGAAGAACAGCTCGTCCCAGATGCCAACGGCGTTCACTCCGAGGAAAAGCCGCCAGAAGATGGCCGGGTCGGAGGCGTCCGGCCAGTTTTGGTAGACCCCGGTGCTGATCAGGTAGACGGGCAGAATGAAGTAGCCGAGCAGCACGACGCCGATCAGGTACAACCTCGCGAACACCGGCCATTTCCGGCCGGTGTTCACCGGAAATCTGATGATCTTCTCGCCGTAGACGAACCGCGACACCAGCCACGGAACCAGCACGGCCAGGGCGAGGGCGCCGCCCATGAGGACCATGTGCTGTGTGCTCAGGTCAGCGTTCAGCGGAACCACGCTGATGATGACCATTCCCGCCGCGATCAGCGCGAGGTGCCGCGTCAATTCGCGGTCGATGAAAGCCGCCGTGGCCAGGCCCAAGGCAAGCACGCCGTAGCCAAGGTCATTCTCGGCGCCAAACAGCAGCACTCCGGACGCCGAGACTAGCCCCGCCGGCACCAGCTTCCAGCTGAGAGCGGTACGTTGACTTGCCGTCGAGATCGTTGTCACCCCACCAGCATGCCAGTGCCGTCCGTGGCGCGGAACGGTTCACGGGGAGTCACTTTGGGGTGCAGGCGCCGGAGAAGCCGGTCCGGCCCGAAGCCTATGCTTATGGAATGGAAAGTGTTGGCGCAAAGGACGGACCGGCGAAGGCTGTGGACCATCGGGCCCTTGCCGTCTCGGTGATCGACATTTCCTCCGATATTCGCCGGAAGTCGCTCAATGACACCGGCGTCCGGCCGCTGTCCAACGGCGTGCTGGAAATCCTCCGGGTCATCGAAGGACACCCCGGCATCACGGTCGCGGAAGTCGCGTCCCGCCTGGGCCGCCAGTTCAGCAACGTCAGCGTCCAGCTCCGCGAACTGGTCGCCGCCGGCCTCGTTACCCGTACCCGCGATGCCGCCGACAAGCGCTACGTCGCCCTCCATCCCACCGCGGAATCCCAGCGGATCAAGGCGCTCCTTGAAGGCGCCTGGGCGGAAGCGCTTGCCTCGGCAAGTTCCCGGCTGCGGCCCGAAGAGTGCGAGCAAATCGCAGCCAGCCTGCCTGCCCTGCAGAGACTCGCCGCAATCCTCGCGGAGCCCGAGTAACTCACATCACCCTCAAACCGTCCCTAAGTGCACCCACATATTAGTTATACTTGCATAAGTATTATTACTTTGAAGGGTGGACCGGGGCGTGGCAACACAGTTAGCAGATGCGGGTATTCAGCAGGGGAGCAGGCCCAAAAGCCGCTGGTGGGCGCTGGTGTTCCTGGCCCTCGCGCAATTTATGGTGGTGCTGGATGGAACCATCGTGAACCTGGCACTGCCACGCCTCCAGCTCGAGCTGGGCACCAGTGACTCGACGCGTTCCTGGGTGGTCACGGCCTACGCCCTGGCCTTCGGCGCCTTCCTGTTGCTCGGCGGACGGATCGCGGACTTCTGGGGCCGCAAGCGGACCTTCATCGTCGCCGCCGTCGGCTTTGCCGTCGCGTCCCTGATCGGCGGCATCGCGCAGCAGCCGTGGGAGCTGATCGGCGCCCGCGCCCTGCAGGGTGTGTTCGCTGCGCTGCTGGCACCCGCTGCCCTGGCCCTCCTGACCGTCGCCTTTCCGGGCGGCAAGGACCGCGGTACGGCGTTCGCGATCTTCGGCTCCATCACCGGTGTCGGTGCCGCCGTCGGCGTCCTGCTGGGCGGGTTCCTGACCGAACACGTCAGCTGGCGCTGGTGTTTCTTCGTGAACGTGCCGATCGCCATCATCGCGCTAGTCGGCGTCTGGTCGCTCGTCAGCGAAAGCAAGGCGCAGGGGTCCACAAGGTATGACTGGCCCGGGGTCATCCTGGCAGCCCTCGGCCTTGGCTCCCTCGTCTACGGCTTCACCAACGCGGAGCACGGCTGGGACGCCCCCGAAGCCTGGGGTTTCATCGCCGCCGGCATCGTGCTCATGGTGCTGTTCGTCGCCGTCGAACGGAAGGTCAAGCACCCCCTCCTGCCGCTGCGCGTGGCCACCGAGCGGAACCGCGGTGCGGCCTTCCTTGCCTCGTTCCTGTCCGGCGCGGTGCTCATCGGCGGCATCCTGTTCATCAACTTCTATATCCAGATCGTGCTCGGCTTCGCGCCGTTCCTCGCCGGGCTGGCGTCCCTGCCCATGACCGTGGCGCTGATCATCACGGCAGGGCTGGTCGCGAAGAACCTGCCGAAACTGGGAGCCAAGATCCCGACGGCCGTGGGTCCGGTGTTCATGGCGGCCGCGATGCTGTGGCTCACGCAGATCAGCGCCGAGGGCAGCTACCTCGTCAACATGCTGCCGGCGCTGCTTCTGCTGGGTGTCGGTCTGGGCATGGTCTTCGTGCCGATGCAGAACCTTGCCCTGTTCGGTGTGGACAAGGACGATTCCGGTGTGGCCAGCGCCTTGGTCAACGCCTCACAGCAGATCGGCGGCTCCCTGGGTATCGCCCTGTTCAGCACCATCGCCGCCGCGGCCACGGCCGGCGGCGCCTCGCTGGCCGCGCTGTCGACCGGCTACTCCATGGTCTTCCTCTGGGCCGCGGGCGTAGCGATCCTGATCGCCCCGATCGCCCTGCTGCTCATCAACATCGACCGCAAGAAGTTCACCGGCACCGACGGCGACGCCCCCATCGTGCACCTGGGCTGACCCCGGTGCGCGTGAGTTTAACCAGAAAGGCCCCCTCGGCGAGGGGGCCTTTCGCTTGTTGCCGTACGAAGAACGGCTCAGATCCATTTCGGTGCGGCCGGAGCTGCACCGTCGGTGGTTGCGGTGCCGGGTCCGGTGGCGGTGACGCCGCCGTGGCCGCGCCCGGCGGCCCATTCGACGACGGCGGCCAGCGGTCCGGAGACGGCTGTTGCCGACTGGGCCGTGGTGTCCCCGAAGGTGAGGCCGCGGTCCGTGACCTTGACCA
>NZ_JBWZCK010000020.1:0-27392 GCF_059383555.1 Pseudarthrobacter sp. MDT1-56 | reverse complement strand
GTGGCCACGCCGCCGGCGGCCCCGCCGTCCGGCGTGGCCACGCCGCCGCCCGCACCCGCCTGCGCATCGGCCGCGCCGGGATCAGTGCCGCCCGGACCGGTCCCCCAAGCGGCGCCCGGCGGCACGCCGGCTTCCGGTGCCGCCAAACTCGCATTTGTGGACGGTCCTGCCGTCATCTGGTCCAGCACCAGGGCGGTGCCTCCGAGGATCGCAGCCACGCCCACCCCGGCTATGACCAGCCGCTGGGCTCTCACCGGCTGTCCGGAGCCCGCGTAAACGCATCCACTGCAACCGCGGTTCCCAAATCCCTAGCGCCCATCGCCACAGTCTTTCAGCGTGATGCACGGTTCGGAAAGGAGTAGCACTACCTGTTTTGTGGGCGTCCACTACCAGCGTCCGTTGCGTGGCCGGGGCTGGCAGACCGGGCAGGAGTAGGAGGAGCGGTTCATGAACTGGTCCCGCCTCATCACGCTGACCAGGCCGGCTGCAGCGCAGCGTTTGCACTCTTTGGCCTCGCGGCCGTAGGCGTTGAGCGAGCGGTCGAAGTAGCCGGAGGCCCCGTTGACGTTGACATACAGCGAGTCGAAGCTGGTGCCGCCAGCCGCCAGGGCGTCGGTCATGACGTCCCGCGCGGCGTCGAGGACGCGCCCGGCCTCCGCCCGCCGGAGCGTGTCCGTCGGGCGGGCGAAGTGCAGCCGGGCCTTCCAGAGTGCCTCGTCGGCGTAGATGTTGCCGATTCCGGAGACGAGGCCCTGGTCCAGCAGGGCACGTTTGAGGCCTGTTTTGCGGGTCCGCAGGCGGCGGTAGAAGTCGTCGAAGGAGAAGTACGGGTCCAGGGGGTCGCGCGCGATGTGGGCGGCCTCCTCGGCGATCAGCGGCAGCGGCGTCTCGGCGAGCCCGCCGGGAGCGCCGTCGGCCGTAGGGATCAGTGAGGTGAGGAAGAGTCCGCCGAAGATGCGCTGGTCCACAAACCGGAGCTGTTCCGGCATGCCCTCAGCGGGGCTGAGGTGCAGCCGCACCTTCAAATGCTTCTCGTCGGCAACGGAGGAGTCCTGCATCAGCAGTTGTCCGGACATGCCCAGGTGGGCCATCAGGGCCACGGCGGGCTCAGGGGTTCCACCGGGGCTGCCGGGATCAGTTGCGGGAGTGTCCGCCAGCGGAAGCCAGAGGAACTTTCCGCGCCGGACCACGTCCAGGACGCGGGCGCCTTCGAGGTTGCCAATGAAGTCCTCCGGGCCGAGCGCGTGCCGGCGGACGGACCGCGGATCCACCACCTCAACAGCGGTGATGGTCCGGCCCAACACCCAGCTCACCAGGCCGCGGCGGACAACTTCGACCTCGGGCAGTTCAGGCACGGTGCGTGCCTAGGTGCCGGTCCGGGACTGCAGCTGCTGCGCTTCGGGGTCAGCGGCTTCGGCGGGCGCCGGTGCCTCCGACGCGCCGGCCGGCGGCGCCGACAGCCTGCGCCAGGCGTCCGCGGCGGCCTCCTGCTCGGCTTCCTTTTTGGAGTTGCCCGAGCCGGTGCCGTAGTCGTTGCCGCCGATCCGCAGAATGGCCTCGAAGGTCCGGGCGTGGTCGGGTCCGGAGCCCTCCACGGCGTAGTTGATCGTCCCGAGCTGCCGGCTGGCCGCCAGCTCCTGGATGCTTGTCTTCCAGTCGGTGCCGGCACCGAGCGCGGCAGCGTCCTTGAGCAGTGGCCCGATCAGGCGCATGACCAGCTGTCGCGCCGTCTCGATGTCATTGGAGACATAGGTGGCGCCGATCAGCGCCTCCATGGTGTCCGCAAGGATGGATGCCTTGTTTTTGCCCTCGGTGAGCTTTTCGCCCTGCCCGAGGTAGATGTATTCACCCAGGCCGATGCTGCGGCCGATGCCGGCGAGGGCCCGGGTGCTGACGACGGCGGAGCGGCGTTTGGCCAGGTCACCTTCGGGCAGCGTGGGGTTGTCACGGTACAGCGCGTCGGTTACCGAGAACCCCAGAATGGAGTCGCCCAGGAACTCGAGCCGTTCGTTGGTGGGGATGCCGCCGTTTTCGTAGGCGTAGGAACGGTGTGTGAGCGCAAGACGAAGCGTCCCGGCGTCAATAGTGACACCGAGACGCTTCAAAAGCTCTTCAGTTGAAGACATCTTATTCAGCCAGTTGGCGGATTAGACGTCTGCGACCTTGCGGCCCTTGTATTCAAGGAACAGCGCGGTGCCAGCCGAGTCGGTAACGACCTTTGCCTGGTGCGGCAGGCTGTACGTGACCTGACCGTTCTCGACAGTCTTCACCAGGTGGGGGGCGGTTGCCTTCCACTGGGAGCGGCGGGCGCGGGTATTCGAGCGAGACATTTTCCGCTTCGGGACAGCCACGGCTAACTCATTTCTCTCTAGTCCAACACTTACAAATCAGTTTTGCCGGTCAGGCTTAGCCAAGTCAGCTAGGGCAGCCCAGCGAGGATCTACCACCTCGTGGTGATGCCCCGGCTCGTCTTCCAGGCGAACTCCACATTCGGAGCAAAGGCCCTGGCAGTCTTCCCGGCACACCGGCTGGAACGGCAGCATGGTTACAACTGCGTCCCGCAACACCGGCTCAAGATCGATCAGATCGTGCTCGACTCGACGTTGCTCTTCTTCGTCTTCTTCATCCGAGAACTCAGCGTCCTCGTAGAAGAAAAGTTCTTGCACATTGACCTCAAGGTCATACGCAAGGGGATCCAGGCATCGGCTGCATTCGCCAGTAACTTCGACGTTTGCGGTTCCTGATACCAGAATTCCTTCGTGTACGGCCTCCAGCCGCAGATCCAGCTCGACATCCGAGCCTTCCTGCACGCCAATGAGTGCCACACCAAGATCACTCGGTGCGGGTACATGTTCTGTCAGCGTCCGCATGCTTCCCGGACTGCGTCCGAGGTCCTTGACGTCGAACGCCAAGGGCGAACTAGCATCTCGTTTAATGAGAACTCCTGTTGAACATATGACCGACGTACTATCTTAGCCTGATCTTCCGGACGGACTCAAACCGGGCGCTCACCTGCGGTTCACACCGCAAGCCGCTCCAGATTCGGGCCGCGCAACCGGCAGCAGGCCGCCGAGTACCGATCAAGCTTACCCTCTGCGCGGCTGGTCCTGTTCCGGCTCGCCGGAGTTCAGCCGTTTCAGCACCGAGCGGGGCACGAAATCGGATACATTGCCGCCCAGCGTGAACACTTCCTTGATCAGGGTGGAGGACAGGTGGAGGTAGTGGCTCTCAGCGGGCAGGAAGACCGTCTCGACGCCGGTGAGCTGGCGGTTCATCGTCGCCATCGGCAGTTCGTAGTCAAAGTCGGAGGAAGAACGAAGCCCCTTGACGATGGCGGACACGCCCCGCTGGCGGCAGTACTCGGCGAGGAGCCCCTCGCCCACCGGTTCCACCACGATCCCGCGCAGGGAGGCCAGGGTTTCCTGCGCCATGTCGATGCGTTCCTCGAGCGTAAAGCGGTATTTCTTGGCGTAGTTCGTGGAGACGCCCACGATGACCTCGTCAAAGAGGCCTGCGGCCCTGGCAATGACTTCCAGGTGGCCGTTGTGGATGGGGTCAAAGGAGCCAGGGCATACCGCGCGTCTCATGCTCCGAACCTACCGTATTGCTGCCACAGGCCGGGATAACATGGCTGAATGTCAGCATCGAGCATTCCTTTCACCGTGTCCGGGGGCGTGGTTCTCGTGACGGGAGCCGCCATTGGCATGGGCCGCCTGTACGCCCTGCGAGCGGCCCGCGAGGGCGCCGGCGTCGTGATTCTCTGGGACGTCGACGCCGAGGGCCTGGCCGGCACCGCTGCCGAGGTGACGGCCCTCGGCGCACGCGCCGTCGTCCGCCAGGTGGATCTCGCCGACCGCGCGGCGATTGCCGACGCCGCCGAGGCGTGCCGGGCCGAAGGCCCACTGACCCTGCTCATCAACAACGCCGGCATAGTACGCGGCGCGCTTTTCTGGGAACACAGCCCGGAGCGGGACATCGCCCTGACCATGGACATCAACGCGCTGGCGCCCATGTACGTCACCCATGCGTTCCTGCCCGGCATGATGGACGACGCCGGCCGGCCGCGCCGGATCCTCAACATCGCCTCCGCCGCGGGCACCGTGTCCAACCCCAGGATGAGCGTCTATGCGGCGTCCAAGTGGGCCGTGATCGGCTGGAGCGACTCGCTGCGGCTCGAACTCGAACAGCAGGGCTACCGCCACCTCGCCGTGACGACGTTCTGCCCCAGCTACATCTCCACCGGAATGTTCGACGGCGCCCGCGGCCCGCTGCTGACACCGCTGATGACGCCGGAGGACGCCGTGGACCGGGCCTGGCGGGCCGCCACCGCCGGACGGCCGCAGCTGATCGCCCCGGCCACCGCTCAGCTGGGCAAGGTCCTGCGCGGCCTGCTGCCGGTGCGGGCCTGGGACTTCGTGGGCGGGAAAGTCTTCGGGATCTACTCCACCATGGACAAGTTCACCGGCCGGGGCGAGAAGGCGGGCACCCGATGAACTCCCGGAAGCCGCTCCCCTGGCAGCGGACCGCGACCGGCGCCAACCTGCTCTCCGCCGACGGCACCCTCGGCGTCACGATCTTCGAGGAAATGACCACCCTCGCGCTGCAGACCGGCGCCATCAACCTCGGCCAGGGCTTCCCGGACGAGGACGGCCCGGTGGAGATCAAGGCGGCCGCGCAGGCAGCCATCGCCGCCGGCGCCAACCAGTACGCCGCCGGCAAGGGGATCCTTGAGCTGCGGCAGGCGATATCCCTCCACCAGGAGCGCTTCTACGGCCTGGAACCGGACCCTCAGACCGAGATCATCGTCACCACCGGCGCCACCGAGGCCATTGCCGCGTCACTGCTCGCACTCGTCGGGCCGGGCGATGAGGTCCTGACCTTCGAGCCGTTCTATGACTCCTACGGCGCCATCATCGGCCTCTCCGGTGCCCGCCATGTCACCGCCCCGCTGCTGGCCCCTGACTTCATGCCGGACCTGGATGCCCTCGAAGCGGCGTTCAGCAGCCGCACCAAGGTGGTGCTGGTCAACAACCCGCACAACCCCACCGGGGCGGTGTTCCCCCGCGAGGTGCTGGAACGCGTCGTCGAGCTCGCCATCCGGTACGACGCCGTCGTCATCACCGACGAAGTCTACGAACACCTCACCTTCGGTGCCCGGCACATTCCGGTGGCCACTTTGCCGGGCGCCGCGGAACGCACCCTGACCATTTCCTCCGCGGGGAAGACGTTCTCCTTCACCGGCTGGAAGATCGGCTGGCTCAGCGGGCCGGAGCATCTGGTCTCCGCGGCCCGCACCGTCAAGCAGTTCCTGAGCTACAGCTCCGGTACCCCGTTCCAGAGCGCCATCGCGGCCGGGCTCGGCCTGCCGGACGAGTTCTATACCGGCATCGCCGACACCCTCCAGCTCAAACGCGACATCCTTAGCGAGGGCCTGCGTGCTGCGGGACTGGACGTCTTCACGCCGCAGGGCACGTACTTCGTCAACGTGGACACCGCGCCGCTCGGCATCTCCGACGCCGTCGAACTGGCCCGCCGGCTGCCCGCCCTGGTGGGGGTGGCGGCGATTCCGGTGCCGGTGTTCTGCCACCCGGAGGGCGCCGAACGTACCCGCAGCCTGCTGCGCTTCGCGTTCTGCAAGCGGATTGACGTGCTGCAGGAAGCCGCCGAACGGCTCGCGACCCTCCGCGACAGGCTCTGATGGCGGACAAGCCCGCAGCTGCGCGCTTCCTGCGCACCACCGGCCAGCACGCCACGATAGAGCCCGACGCCTTCACCGAGGGCGGCTTTGTGCTCAGCATTGGCGGGGCGGAACAGTCGCACGTCAATCTGGCGGACCCCTCGGACATCTTCTACGAGTACCTGCGCAGGATCGGCCACGTCGTGGATCTCGCGGCACCGTGGGGCGAACCCCTGACAGCCCTCCATCTCGGGGCCGGGGCGCTGACCCTGGCGCGCTACATCCAGGCCACCCGGCCGGGCTCGGTGCAGTACGCGGTGGAGCTGGAACGGGAACTGCTGGACTTTGTGCTGCAGCAGCTCCCGCTGCCCGACGGCACGCAGCTGCACACGCTCATCGGCGACGCCCGGGACGCCCTGGCGGAGCTGCCGCCGGAACTACTATTCGACGTCGTGATCCTGGACATCTTCTCCGGGCCGCAGGCACCGGAGCACATCGCCTGCACCGGGTTCTACCGCGAGGCGGCGGCGAAGCTCAGCCCCCGCGGGGTGCTGATCGTCAACGTGGGCGATGAACCCGGGCTCACGCTGGTCCGGAGCCAGGTGGCCGCGCTGCGCGGGGCGATGGCCGACGTGTCCGCCTTTGCCGAGGCGGGCATGTTCAGCGGACGCTACCCCGGCAACATCATCCTGACCGGGACGCAAGGGCCCTGGCCGGAGGTGTGGACCGCGGCGCTCACCGCCCGCGGGCCGCACCCCGCGAAGGTGCTCTCCGGCGTCGCGCTGGACGCGTTCCCGGCCTAGGTGGCGTCGGGTTCCGCCGCCTGGCCCGTGTCGGGGCCCGCTGCCGGGCTCACGCCGGGTTCGGCGAACCAGAGCTTCGTCTCCCCGTACTTCCGTTCCGCGAACCGCTCCATCCCGTCCGGCCAGGTCGGCTCGGGGGTCCGGGATGAGCGCTCCACGACGACGACGGCGCCCTCGGCCAGGTGCGGGCGGAGCTTGGCCAGCACCCCGGCCAGCGCAGGTTCGTCGAGGGGGTAGGGCGGATCAAGGAAGACGAGGTCCCAGCGGACGGCCGCCTGGGTCCGGTCAAGGAACGAGTCGACCTTGGAGCGGTGCACGGTGACGACCTTGCGCTCGGCCACCGTGTTGACCAGGTCCGCGTTGCGCTGGCAGACCACGCTGGCCTTGCCGTCGAATTCCACCAGGTCCACGCTCTGCGCGCCGCGGCTCGCGCTTTCCACCCCGAGTGAACCGGATCCCGCGTAGAGGTCCAGCACGCGGGCGTCCACGATCACCTCGAAGGCGTCCAGCCGGGAGAAGAGGGCTTCCTTGACCCGGTCCGTGGTGGGCCGGGTGAGGGATCCGGGGACGCTGACCAGGGTGGTTCCGCCCGCGGCCCCCGAAATGATGCGGCTCATGGCCGGGCCGCCCTGGATGCATGGATGGTGTTAGCCGCGTTCAAGGAACGCCTCCTTTTCCGGATTGAGGTATTCGTCGATCGCCGCGGCGAGGACGGGGTGGGCGCCCAGTGACGGGTCACCGCCCACGATCGCCTGCGCATCCTGCCGGGCCCGGGCGATCACGTCCTCGTGTTCAAGGACCCGCAACAGCTTCAGCGTGGACCGGCCGCCGGACTGGGAGGCGCCCAGGATGTCGCCTTCACGGCGCAGCTTGAGGTCCTCCTGGGAGAGTTCGAAGCCGTCGGTGGTGGCCGCGACGGCGTCGAGCCGGCGGCGGCTCGGGTGGCCGGGTTCCAGCGTGGTGACGAGCAGGCAGGTGCCCGGCAGCCCGCCGCGGCCCACCCGGCCGCGCAGCTGGTGGAGCTGCGAGATGCCAAAGCGGTCCGCATCCAGGATCACCATCAGGGTGGCGTTGTGAACGTCCACGCCCACTTCAATCACGGTGGTGGAGACCAGAAGCTTGGTCTGGTTGGCGGTGAAGGAGGCCATGGTTTCGGACTTCAGGACCGGGTCCTGCCGGCCGTGCAACGGCGCCACGGGCACCCCGGCCAGGGCGGGTTCGTCCCGCAGGAGTTCGACGACGCCGGTCACGGAGGCCAGCTCCCGCGCCCCAGTGTCGCCGTCCGGATCGGCGGCGGACGGTTCGGCCTCGCCGGGGCTGAAGTCGCCGTCGTCGTCCGAACCGATCTTGGGGCAGACGATGTACACCTGGTGGCCGGCGTCGATCTCTTCCCGGGCGCGGCTCCAGATGCGCGAGGCCCACGCCGGGTGCTCCGCGAGCCCGACGACATGGGTGGTGATCGGCGCGCGCCCGGCCGGCAGTTCGTCGAGGACGGACGTTTCGAGGTCGCCGAACACGGTCATGGCCACGGTCCTGGGGATGGGGGTGGCCGTCATGACCAGCAGGTGCGGAGGCTTCCGGGCCTTGGACCGGAGCACATCGCGCTGTTCGACGCCGAAGCGGTGCTGCTCGTCGACCACGATCAGGCCGAGGTCGTAGAAGGAGACGTTGTCGCTGAGCAGGGCGTGCGTGCCGATAATGATCCCGGCGGTTCCGGAGGCGGCGTCCAGCATGGCCTGTTTCCGTGCCGCGGTGGGCATGGATCCGGTCAGCAGCGTGACCTGGACCGCGTCGGGGCCGAAGCCGCCCAGCATGCCGTCGCGGGACAGCGGCCCAAGGGTGCGGCGGATGGATTCGAAGTGTTGCGCGGCGAGGACCTCGGTGGGGGCCAGCAGGGCGGCCTGTCCCCCGGCGTCGACCACCTGCAGCATGGCGCGCAGGGCCACGATGGTCTTGCCGGAGCCGACTTCGCCCTGGAGCAGCCGGTTCATCGGCGAATCCTCAGCGAGCTCCGCGGCCAGGGTCTTCCCGACGGCGGCCTGGCCAGCGGTCAGGGTGAACGGCAGCTGCCGGTCAAAGGTGGTCAGCAGCCCCTGAGCGGCGGGCCGGCGGGCGGTGGCCTCCTCCGCGGCGAGCTGGGCGCGGCGCCGGGCGAGGGCGGACTGGAGCACCAGGGCTTCCTGGTAGCGGAAGCGGTCGCGGGCGCGCTGCCAGTCGGCGGGGGTCTGCGGGGTGTGGATGAGCCGGTAGGCGTCCGCGACCGCCAGGAACTTCTCCCGTGCGGTGATCTCCGCCGGCAACGGGTCGGGCAGGGCGTCCAGGTCCGCGGTGTCCAGCAGCGTGGTGATGACCTTATGGATGGACCAGCTGGTCAGCTTGGCGGTCGCCGGGTACACCGGGATGGGCATGGCGGCGAGCTCCTCCGGGTCCTTCGCGTTGTCCGGGTCCTCGTCCAGCAGCAGGAAGTCGGGGTTGGTCAGCCCCAGGGCGCCGCCGTAGCGGGTGATCTTCCCGGAGAACAGGGCACGGCGGCCCGGCTGCAGCTCGGCCTTGGCCCGGAAACCGTTGAAGAAGCTCACCTTCAGGGTGCCGCTGCCCATCCCGGTGCCCGGGGACGCGGAGTCGTCGGAAATCACGACGTCGGTCAGCGAGCCGCGGCGGGCGCGCATCGCCCGGGTGCTGCTGGAGACCACCCGGGCGATGAGGGTGACCTCCTCGTCGAGCGGAACCCCGCTGATGGGAGTGAGTTCGCCGCGGTTCAGGTAGCGGCGGGGGAAGTAGTTCAGCAGACCGCCGACGGTGGTGATACCGAGGTGCTTTTCAATGGGCGCCGCGGAACGCTTGCCGATCCGGCGTTCCAGGCCGAGTCCCAGTTCAGCGATGCCCAGTTCGGCGTTGGCCGGATTAGCGTTCATGTCCGTCGGGGACCTGTCCTGCGGGTTCACGGGTACCGGCATTGAGGGGTTCGGCGTCAGGCACAGCAAGCTCGCTGACGCTGATGTCCGAGGGTTCGCCGAGGGAACGGATCAGGGCCACGGCGGGCTCGGCGTGCGGCACGTGGACGTGGACACGCCAGCGGTAGGCACCGGCGGCGTCGGCCGCCCCGCCGACCTGGCTCATGATGACGGAGTCGCCCATTTCGTCGAGCCGCTGGCGCATCATGGCGGCGTCGAGCGGGGACAGGGTGATGGTGCACATGACCTCCACGCCCTCGTCCCGCGGCATGCCGGCGTGGATGTGCGGGTCCTGGACGTCGTAGCCGTGCAGCCCGTCCAGCAGCTGGTCCTGGAGTTCCTCGCCGAGGATAGCGGAGCGGAGGCAGTCCAGGATCAGCAGCATCCCGACGCCGCCGGCATCCACCACATGGGCGGCGTGCAGCGCCTCCAGCTGGTCCTCGGTGCGGACCACGGCCGCGAGGGCGGCTTCCACGGCGGCATCGAGGGCCAGGCCCAGGGTGTGGTTGCTGTCGTCGCCGTCGTGCGCTGAGTCCACGGCGGCCGCGGCGCGGGCGGCGGCTTCCATCACGGAGAGCATGGTGCCGGGAACCGGGTCGCTCAACGCGGACCAGGCCCGGAGCTGGGCGCGGTTCAGCGCGGCGGCCAGCAGCGGGGCGCTGAGCCGGGGGTGGCCGGCGAGGGGTTCGGCGGCGGCGCACAGAAATACGGCGAACAGCGTGCCGGAGTTGCCCCGGGCCTTTTCCATGGCGGCCAGGCCGGCCCGGGCGAGGACGGCGCCGACGTCGTTCTGGGCCGGATCCGGTGGCCCAAAGGAGTGGACCGACGAATCCGCGGTGACCTGGGGTATCGCGGCAGTATCCAGGCAGTGCAGTGCCTGGGCGGCGGCGCGCACCGTGAGATACAGGTTGGTGCCGGTGTCGCCATCGGCGACGGGGAAGATGTTGATGGCGTTCAGGCGGTCGCTGTGGTTTCCAAGCGTCGTTTCTGCCTTGCTCAACCACCGCTTCATCGCTTGCGCGTTGGCGGCAATTTTAGTCTGCAAAGTGATCCCATCCCACAGTGTCAACGGGCCTGCCCGCTATCTTGACGCCCGTGCTGTCCGTTGGTGCAGGGGCTTCTACCGAGCCTATCGCAGTGAAACCGTGAGGCAGCTGAAGACCTGGGGGGAAAGTGGCCAGCAGTCCATGGTCCTCCCCGCCGCCCAGGATCCAGGCCATCGGATCAGTGCCGAGCAGTCCGGCGGCGGGCAGGAGGGGAACCGCCAGTTGCTCCAGTACCGCCGCGTCCAGGTTCAGGACGGCGTGGCTGGCGGACGCCATCCGGTTGCCGTCGCGGACCAGTCCGTCGGAAATGTCCATCATGGCTGTGGCACCGGAATCCCGGGCCAGGGGTCCTCCCGCAAGGGGCGGCCGCGGCCGGCACTGGGTGTCCAGCAGGGCACGCTGGTCCTTGGTCAGTGCCTCGACCGGCGTTGCCGATTCCAGCAGCGCGAGCCCCGCCGCGGCACGGCCCACGGTGCCGGCCAGCGCCAGCGTGTCCCCCGCGCGGGCGCCGGAGCGCAGCACGGGTGACCCACCGTCGAGGGAGCCAAGAATCGCCACACTGACAGCCAGTTCGCGACCCCGTCCGAGGTCGCCGCCGGCCACGGCACAGTCCGGGGCGCCCAGTTCCCGGATGCCGGCGCTGAGTCCGTCGGCGAAGTCCTCAACCCAGGCGACCCGGGTTTCCGGCGGCATGGTGAGGCTGACGACGAGGGAGGTGGCACGGGCCCCCATGGCATTGATGTCGCTGAGGTTCTGCGCGGCTGCCTTCCAGCCGACGTCGTAGCCGGTGGTCCGGTAGCCGTTGTTCCATTCGAGCCGGAAGTCCTGGTCGGCCACCTGGGTGTCGATGCTGAGGACTGCCCGCCCGTCCGGGGCGGCCACGATGGCGGCGTCGTCACCGGGGCCCAGAATCAGGGACGGGTTGTGGTCCTGGCCGTAATGCAGGCGCGGGAAAATGCGTTCCAGGAGCTGGGATTCGGAGAGTTCCGCCACGGTAAGGGGCGCTTTGGGCAGGGGCGCCGCAGTCGGGGTCGCTTCCAGCGGGAGCGTCTTAGGCGGGTTCGCTTTAGGCGGGTTCGCTTTAGGCGGGGGGACAGTCTCGTGTTCAGGCACAGCCCTACGCTACCGCGAGGGGCGGACAACGGCGGAGGCAAGTTGTTCCGGGATGGCCTGGCAAAGCTGCCCTGAAACGCCGCGGTGGCCGCGTTTTACCCGCTCCCTCACGGGCGTGCGAGACTCTTAGGCATGCCCCCGCCACTGCCCGCGCTGAACGCCGCACCCCGGCATTTGCGCTGGGCCCTGACGGCAGCTTCCGGCGCCGTGCTGCTGTGGCTGGTGGTCGCAGTCCAGTTGTTCGTCAACGTGGATCCCTTGAGCGTGCACCGCACGGACGCCGTGATCATGCTGGGCGGGGCCGCGTCCGAACGCCTGCCGGTGGCGCAGGAGCTCCAACGCGGGCACAACGTTCCGGTGCTGGTGCTGTCCCACACGGACACCCTGGGCAATGCGGTGGCCGACGACATCTGCAACTCGGCCACGTTCCCCCGCCCCGAACTGGTCTGTTTCCGGCCCAGCGGCATGGACACCCGGAGTGAAGCAGGCATCATTGCGGACCTCATTGACGCCAACGGGTGGAAGTCGGTCACCGTCGTGACGTCCAGCTACCACGTCACCCGGGCCGGACGGCTGATAGAGCAGTGCACGACGGCGGACGTACAGATGGTTGCCTCCCATCCCGCGCTGAGTCCGGGGCAGTGGCTGCGGCGGTTTGTCATTGAAACCGGGGGCCTGATCGATGCGTCCCTGCGGCCGGAATGCACGGATCACCGGACGGGAATGTAAGAATTGAAGGCGATCAGGTTGAGACCCTCAGCCTACTGGCGATGTATTGAGGCGAGGAGGACCGGCTGTTGGATGATCCTGCCGACGATGCTCCCCGCCCGGTAGCAGCCCCCCGCCACCTGCGGCGGCGTGCCTTCCACAAGGAGATCCCGGACACGCTCCTGGTTCCGGATGTGGAGCCCCTGCCTTCGGCCCATCGAAGCGCGGCCCCGGCCAAGCGTGCTGCCGAGCTGGACCCCGACGACGAGGAAGTGGCCTACCGCCGCAAGCGCCTGACGGCGCTGGTAGCAGTCATCCTCGTCGCCGTCACCGTGCCCGCATTGATCATCGCCCTTCTGCTCCTGGGCTAGCACCCTTCGACTAGTCTTGCCAAACTGCACCGCCCGCGTCTCTTGGGGGAACATCCATGCACAGCATCATGCCGATCTTCGGCACCAGGCCCGAGGCCATCAAAATGGCGCCCGTGATCAACGCCCTTGAAAACTCACCGCATTTTCGCTGCATCGTGACGGTGACGGGCCAGCACCGCGAAATGCTGGACCAGGTCAACGAACTCTTCGGAATCGTTCCCGACCACGACCTGAACATCCTCCAGCAGGGCCAGTCCCTGTCCGCCATCCTGACGCGGACCATCGAGGGGTTGGAGAAGCTGTTTGCACACACCCGGCCCGATGCCGTGGTGGTCCAGGGCGACACCACGACCTCCACCGCTGCCGCGATTGTAGCTTTTTACCACGGGATTCCCGTGGTGCATGTCGAGGCGGGGCTCCGGAGCGGTGACCTCCGCTCCCCCTTCCCGGAAGAGGCGAACCGGAAGATCACCAGCCAGATCGCAAGCCTCCATCTGGCGCCGACGAGCGTCAGCAAAGGGAACCTGGTTGCGGAGGGAATCAGGCCGGAAAACGTTGTCATCACGGGCAATTCCGTCATAGACGCCCTCCTCACCACCGTGGGCAAGTCCGTCACCTTCACTGACCCGCAGCTCGAGGACCTGGCGGCCGGCGGCAGGAAAATCCTGCTGGTCACGACCCACCGCCGGGAGAACCAGGGAGACGCGATGCGCGGCGTGGCGCGGGCGCTGGCCCGGATCGCCGACGCCGAGCGCGAACTGGTGATCGTCCTGCCGGCCCACAAGAATCCCGTGGTGCGCGAAGCGTTGCTGCCGTTACTTGAAGGCAAAGCCAACGTCGTTGTTACCGAGCCGCTCCCCTATGGCGAGTTCACCCGGCTGTTGTCCCTGGCGCACTTTGTTCTCACGGATTCAGGGGGCGTGCAGGAGGAAGCTCCCAGCCTCGGAAAGCCGGTGCTGGTGATGCGGGAAAACACCGAACGGCCGGAAGCCGTCAAGGCAGGGACCGTGGCTCTCATCGGCACGGATGAGGACCGGATTTTTTCCGAGGTAACACGCCTGCTCAAGGACCCCGAGCTCTTCGCCGCCATGGCGAACGCCGTCAATCCCTACGGGGACGGCGAGGCTGCCGGCCGAACCGTAGCGGCCATTGCAGAGCTTCTCGGCGTCGGATCGCGCATCGGCGAGTTCGCCGGCGGGTAGTGCCGCAGCGCCCGGACAGCACGGGGAGCCCGGGCCGGGACAGCTAACGCAGGGTTCGGGCAAGTAAACGCAGAGTTAACGTAAGGTTGCTGGCTTTCTTGGGTGGGCAGGGGTCAAGCGGCTATGCTTGGCTGCGGGGGATGCTCACCTCGGCCCGTATTGCGGAACCGAGGCGCCCGCTCGAGTGATGCTACGGCTCGCCGCTCCCCGTCCCACAGCACACTCGTTGAAGAGGAAAACTAATGAAAATTCAAGCCGTAATTCTGGCTGCCGGAATGGGCACGCGCCTGGCGCGCCCGCACCCTAAGCCCATGACGGAGCTCAGTGATGGCAGGACCATCATGCACCAGCAGGTCCAGAACCTGCAGAACAAGTTCGGCAAGAAGCTGCGGCTGACCATTGCGGTCGGGTTCAAGCTTGAGATGATCCTCGAACACGTGCCCAATGCGTCTTTTGTGTACAACGAGAACTTTGACCAGACGAACACCTCAAAGAGCCTCTTGAAGGCCATCCGGAATTCCGCCAAGGGCGGTGTGCTGTGGATGAACGGCGACGTCGTCTTCGACCCGGATATCCTCGAGATGCTGCTGCCCTACATCCAGCGCGACGAGTCGTTCATCACCGTCGACATCTCCTCCGTTTCGGACGAGGAAGTTAAGTACACCACCGACACCGACGGCAAAATCCTGGACCTGTCCAAGGTTGTCCCCGCCGATGTGGCCCACGGCGAAGCTGTCGGCATCAACTATGTCAGCTCGAAAGACAAGAAGAAGCTCCTCAAGCGACTGATTGAAGTCGACGACCAGGACTACTTCGAGAAGGCCATCGAGCTGACCATCAAGCAGGACGAACTCAAGTGGACTCCCGTCGACATCAGCGATTTCTACGCCGTCGAGGTTGACTTCCCGGACGACCTGGTCAGGGCCAACGCAAGCATCTAGGGCAACCCCCGGTGGGGGAACACAGCGAACCCGGTGCCCGTATGGCGGACACCATGGGTGACGCCGCTGCCCAGCCGACCCCAACAGCAAAGGGCCACACCAGCAAGTGCGACAACAGGGCAGGATGCAAGTATCGCGACGGGACGCCATCAGGTGGTCGCTCAGCGGCGCGACCGGAGCCACCCTGCTGGCGTTGTCCGACTCCACCGGCACGGCCGGCACCGGGCCTGCCGGCGGTGTACACCTGAAATCATCCCCTACTACACCGCTGACGACCCTGGACGCCTCAGTTGTCCTCGGACCGCAGCCTGTGCCTCAGCTGCCCTACCGGCAGCTTGCCCCGGGGCCTGCTCTCGCGACCCAGGTCCGCGAGGAGCTGTGCGCGCGCAACAACAGTGCCAACGCCCAGCGGACGGGGCTGGCTGCTTTCGGGCACCTGACCGATAGCCACGTCCTCGACGCGGCCAACCCGGGGAGATTGTCCTTCTTCTGGCAGTACTTCGACTTCACGGACGGGTTTCCGCCCTCGGGGCTGTTCCGGCCCCAGGACCTGCTCACCGTTCATGTGCTGGACGCGACGGTCCGGAAGCTCAACGCCGTCGGACGCGGCCCGATCAGTCAACGGCCCCTGGATTGCCTCGTCACCACGGGGGATCTCACGAACGCCTTTGCCCTCAGCGAATTGTCGGCCGCGGTCGGCGTGTTCAAGGGCGTCCCGGCAACATCGCACCCGACCGACAGGTACGAGGGTGTCCAGGATCATGGACCGGCCCCCCTCGAATTGTCCCAGCACATCTGGCATCCGGAACCCGAGCCCTCGCTCGCACCCCAGGATGACTGGAAAGCCGTTCACGGATATCCCACAGTGCCGGGGCTCCTCGAGGCGGCCATCAGACCGGTAAGCGCGGAAGGCTCGGACTTCCCCTGGTACATCGGCGTCGGCAACCACGACGAAGCCGGCCGTTCAGGGGGGGATCCGGTCTCCGCTAAAACCGACTTCGTCGACACTCTCCGTATCGGCGACCGGCTTCCCATGCGGCTGCCGCCCGGCATCGACGAACTGGACTTTTGGGAAACAGTCGAGGACTCCAGCGCGAACGAACGCCGGGCCCTCGTGGCGTCCATGCCGTCTCGAACGGTGCAGGCTTCGAAGCTCCGCCGCGAATTCAGCACGGCGGAGTTCATGGAGTCCATCGCGGGGAAGGGCCGGCGCAATGGCGGGGCGTCCGGCTCAGGCCAAAGCCCCGATGGCCAGCCGTACTACACCTTTGACATCTCGCCGCAGGTTCTCGGCGTCATGCTGAACACGGCGAGCCCCGACGGCGGCGCCAAGGCTGTGCTGGACGCTGCTCAGGCGGCGTGGCTGGAAGAGCAACTCGAGGGCGTATCCGGGAGGTCCTATGATCCGGAGGGCAACCCCACCGCCAGGGATGTGGAAGACCGTCTCGTGGTGTTGTTCAGCCACCACCCGCTGCCTTACTTCGACGAGGACACGCGTTCACCGGGCAGCGGCGAGCCTCCCCTGGACCGCGCCGCCGTCCTGCAGCTCATCTCCCGGTTTCCGAACGTGGTCGCCTGGCTCAATGGCCACACGCACAGGCACCAGGTGACACCGCACAGCTCGGAATTTGACGGGGGTGGTTTCTGGGAGATCACGACAGCATCGCTCATTGACTATCCGCAGCAATCGAGAGTGGTTGAACTCCTGGACAACGGCGACGGCACTCTATCCCTTGCCGCAACCCTGGTGGACCATTCGGCCCCGGAGAGCGTCGTACACGACGGAATCCACACCCCGGCATCCATGGCTGCCTTGAGCCTTGAACTGGTGTTGAACCGGCCGGGCCTCGACCTCGCCGAAGTGATGGGATCGGCCGGGGACCAGAACGTCGACCTGGTACTGCGGAAACCTTTTTGACCTTGGCTCCGCGGGCGTCTGGACGCGGGGCCGTGCCACTATTGACGGAATGCGCAGGCCAGTGGCACGACGCAGGTAGCGCCGGGTCACGGCGTCCAGCACCGCCGTTGACTTGCAGCAAATGAGAAATGACACATCAACCACCGGTTGGATACAGACGAGGGAAGCGAATCCAAGAATGCCAGGTCCCAAGCAGAGCCAAGCAATAGCTGCGATGAAAGCTGCCGCCGAGAGAAATCTCCGGCGGGTGTGGCGGGCATTGCCCCCGGAGCAGCGAAAGCAGATCCGCAAGGTGGCGCACCCGGCCAGTGTGGCAAAGCTGCAGAGAACCGCCGCGGCGAAGCCCGTTGCGCCCCTGCAGCGGCCCCAGATCGCCGTCATCGTGCTTTTGACTGACGACGCCGGCGATCCGGCCGTGACGTTGCGCAGCCTCGTGGGCCAAGAGCCGGCGGCCATGGAGATGATTGTCGTGGATACCTCGCTGGCCGGGCTGGGCCGGGGGCCGGTGCGGGACTTCGCCAAGAGGGACAGCCGGGTTAAATACCTTGCGCTGCCGGGCTCCCGTGAAGAGGCAGCCCGTGCCGGCGCCGTCGCGCAGAGCCGGGCGCCCTATTTGATGTTCCTTAATGCCGGGGACGTGGTCGAAAAGGCAAGCCTGGATCCCATGTTCCGGTCCCTGCGTCAGACCGGCTCGTCCTTCGTCGTCGGTATGACCGGAATCGTCAAGGGCAAAACCAGCTCCACGCCGGCGTGGCAGCAGGACATCCATTCAGAACTTCGGCCGGCCGTGACTGCTGCGGAACTTCCGGGGATTCTGCGTGACGGCGCCCTCGGCAACAAAGTATTTGGACGGGATTTCTGGACCTACGCCACCGCCGGTATCGCAACCGAGCGGGAGCACTGGCAGTACGAGGCGGTTCCCACCCTGTACTCCCGGGCCGACTCCTTTGACATCCTCAACCTTAAAGTCGTTTCCACCTCCGCGGACGCCTCCGTCCGGCCACTGGCACGCGAGCTCCTCTGCCAACTGCAGTATCTGGAGGACCGCCTCAGCAGGCTTGAGTCCCTCGCCGCCGGGTTGCGTCCCATCTTGGCCCCGGAAGCCTTTCGGCGTGTACTTTCCGATGAACTGGGCAACGGACTCTTCCGCTTTTACGAGGTAGTCCCCCGCACCGATCAGGCGTACTGGGAGCTGCTCCACACGACAGTCGGGCGCCTAAGCGAAGGCCTGGAGCTGGACTGGGACGGCATCAGAATCCACAACCGGCTGATCCTCTCAGCTGTCCTCGCAGACCGGCGGGAGGACGTCGTCCGGATCTGCCACCACCGCAGCGACTACAGCTCCAGCTTCCCCACCCAGGCCACCGGCTCCGCCCTGTTGGCGCAGCCCAAGTACCTGGTCGAACTCTCCCATTATGACCCGGAGCTCCTGCCCTGCCGCGAGATCGACCTGCGGTTTGTCAGCAAAATGACGCACTTCGCCTGGCAGGCCGACGGCCGGCTGGAAATCGGCGGTCACGCGTACATCTCATCCGTGGATCCCGTCGAGGGGAACCTCTCGATCCGGGCGTCCCTGGTTAACGCCGACGGCGGGGAGCCTGTCCCTCTGGCGGTGCAGCGCCACACGGACCCGTCCATCGACTGGGAATCCAACGACAACTGGACCTCCTACGCCGCTTCCGGATTCCGGACCATGATTGACCCGGCTGTGATGCTGGAAGGACTCGGGTCCGACGGCCCCTCCGAGTGGCACGTGCTGCTGACTGTCACTGCCGGCGGCAGGACCTTCGAGGCGCCTCTGACGCGCCGGGACGCCAACGGCTCCACCGGCACTCTTCCCGTGGGCCCCATGCTGGACTCATCCCGGATGGCCGTGGAAATGCGGCCCGCCACGACCGGCCTGACCTTTGTACCGGTCACCCCCCTGTACGTTGCCACCTCACTGGAGCTGACGGGACGGACGCTGAAGCTGACCGTTGAAGCCCATTCCGCCCCCGTGGCCGCAAAGGTCTCCCTCGAGTCGCCCAAGTTCGGCATCCGCGAGACGGCCACCTGCCTGAACGTGGAAGGCGCCACGGCGCTCTACGTCATCGATGTGCCCGACCTGGCGGCCGGAGCCGCGGCGACCGTCGAGTATGAATGGCGGCTGCGCCTGGACAGCGGTTTCAAGACCCCGCAGCCGGTTGCCTGGCCGGAAGGTTCCTCGGAGCTGGAAGCCCAGTCCGACCAGACCCGAAGCCTCAGGCCGGGTTTGACCGGATACGGGTTTGTGACCCTGAAGGAGCGCAAGACCCGCGTTATCGCCTCCTCGGTTGAGGTGTCGGCGGATCAGCGCACGCTGCGGATCGAGGGCACAGCGGATCTGCCGGTCATCCACGCTCCCCGTTTCGTCCTCTCCAGCGGGAAGGCGGTCATCCCCGCAACGGATGTTGCGCTGACGGTGCGGACCAACGACGGAAGCAACGTATTTACGGCCGATTTCCTGCTGCCCCAGACCCCGTGGGGCGGCGAGGAAGTGATGCCCGAGGCGGGCGCGTACAGTGTGCGCTTCGTCCCCCCGGGGGTCGCCGACCACCAGGGGTACTGGTTCCCGGCGTCGTCCGGGCTGCAGTCGCAGATGCCCCGGCGGATAGCGGCAGACCGGGTGGAAGTCGGCGTGAGCCGCACCCCCAAAAACGCTGCCCTGACCATCCACCTGCGGCCCCCGTTGGCAGCGGATGAGGTGGGACGGTTCGGCCAGCAGACGCTGCGCACCCCCGTAACGGTGGGCGGTGAAGCCGAACTCCAGGACGCCATCCTGTTCATGTGCTTCGGCGGACGTCGCGCCACGGACAGCCCGCGGCGCCTGCTGGAGGAGTTCCAGCGCCGGGGAAGCCAGTGGCCCATGTATTGGGCTGTTGCCGATTTCTCGGTGCCGGTGCCCGACGGAGCCGAGCCGGTGCTCATTGGTTCCCGTCGGTGGTACCAGCTCCTGACCGAGTCCAGGATTCTGATCAACAACAACAACTTCCCGTTCTACTTCCGCAAGCGCGAGGGGCAGGTCTACATCCAGACCTGGCACGGAACACCCTTGAAGAAGCTGGGCAACGACGTCGCCCGCACGAACTTCTCGCTGTCCTACTGGAACCTCATGTGGCGCGAGGCAGAGTACTGGGATGCACTGCTGGCGCAGAACGACTACGCCGCAGGCGTTCTGGCCAAATGCTTCGGCTTCGACGGGCGTGTGGTCGCCGACGGCTATCCCCGCAATGACAGCCTCACCCGCGAACGGATGGAGCAGGACCGGCCCGAAATCCGCCGCCGGCTTGGCATTCCCGCGGGCAAGACCGCGATTCTCTACGCGCCCACCTGGCGCGATGACGCCAAGAACGCCTCGCGGCAATACGAAATGGTCACGTACCTCGACTTCGAGAAAGCCCAGCAGCAGCTCGGCGACGACTACGTTCTGCTCCTGCGCGGGCACCACAACATTGCCGGCCAGCGGCAGACGGCGGCAAACGAGTTCGTCATTGACGTGACCGAGTACCCGGAGGTCAACGACCTTTACACGGCCGCGGACATCCTGGTCAACGATTATTCGTCCGTCATGTTCGACTTCTGTGTGACCGGCAAACCGATCATCTTCCTGACGCCGGACATCGCCCAGTACCGCGACGAAACGCGGGGCTTCTACTTCGACCTGGAGGAAAAGGCGCCCGGCCCGCTGCACAACACCACCGAGGAAGTCGTGCGGTCCATCAAGAACATCTCGTCAGTTTCACGCCGTTACGAGCCCAAATACGCGGCGTTCGTGAAGATGTTTGCGCCGTACTGCGACGGGTACGCCACGCGCCGGGTCTTTGATGCGCTGTGGCCGGACGGACCGGAACGTCCTCTGGCCCTGGGAACGGGCCAATCATCGTCGACACCCTCGGAGGGCTAAGCGGCTGAGGCCGCTACAACTGAGCACGCATTGCCAGGCGCCAGCCGGCTCTGCCACATGGCAGCTACAACATTAGGACGCACTAAACAGCATGAGTTCCGCGCAAAAAACAATCGAATACGGCATTCTTCTTGAGGAGCAGACAGACTGGACGGCCGCCGTCGAGGTATACAAAGCACTGGTCGACGGCGGAAGCGGAACTTGCCTTCCGGCTGGGGCATGCTCACTTCCACCTGGGGCACTACCAGGAATCGGCGACCCGACTTCAGGAAGCTACAGCGCAAGAACCCGGCGTAGCAGCTTGGCACTACCGCCTCGGATTCGTCCAGGAGCAGTTGGCAAACTACGAAGCCGCCGTGGCGGCGTACAGATCCTCGCTGGCTCTGGAACCCGGCCGCACCCGATGGGCTCATCGATTGGCCGAAGTAGAGCATATGGCGGAAGATGCCGCAGCAGCAGCTCTCGAGATTCGGCGCTCTGAGGGCCGCCGCCACCGGGAAAGGGTCCAGGAACTCGTTGCGAGCAAGGCCCCTTTGTGGCAGCGGCTCGACGCGCTTAATGACGGTCTGCATGCCAACAGCGACGATCCTGCCTGGCTTATGCAGCTGGCTGATGCCCAGTTCTCCATGAACAGGTTCGCCGAAGCCGCCGAAAACTATGCGGCGGCTGCACGACTGAAACCTGAGCAGGCGGATCTCCACTTCCGCGCAGGCTGGTGCTGGGAGCTCCTTGAACAGCCCCTGATTGCCCGCCGCGCCTACCAGCGGGCAATCAACGCTGATACGGAACTAGGGGCAAAAGTCTTCGGAGTGGGAGTGTTCTTCCAGAAGAGAGGACGGTGGGTAGAGGCGGCGGATGCATTCAGGAAGACTCTTCGTCATGAGAGAACTTCCGCTGAACTGCACTACAAGCTCGGCAATGCCCTCATGCGTTCCTACAAGTGGCCGGAGGCGCTTGAATCGCTCCGCGCCGCCGTAGCCATGGACCCAACCGTCCCGCAGTGGCACTACCGCCTGGGTTTTGCCCACGAACGTCTCGCCGAGTGGACGGAGGCTGCTTCCGCCTACGAATATGCGATTCTTCGGAGCAGTCCCGCCCCTTCGTACTGGTGCTATCGCTTGGGCTATGTCCTCACGCAGGCACAAGACTACGAAGGTGCGTGCAAAGCTTTCGCCGCCACACTTAAGTCAAAATCCCGCGTTAGCAGTGTTGGGGACAGCGAAGCTGTCAGCACGTATGAACAAAGGCTTCTGCTTGACGGTTTCGAATCAGCTCTGCAATCACAGTCGGCTCAGAGGTGCCTTGAAGCCGGGGAACGCCTGGAGCGTCGCGGCATGCACTCCCATGCGGCAGAAGCCTTCAATGCCAGCGTCAAGCGATTGGAGAGCCACTCCCCCACGGCTTACTACAGATTGGGCCGGGCACTTCAGGACCTTGGGGACTTTGAGGCGGCCTGCGCTGCTTACCTGGAAACGCGGTTATTCAAGCGGGCTCACGGTGTAGATACTTCTGCTTATCTGAAGAACAAAGAGCTGAAGCAGTCGATGATTTACACGGAGTACCTGGAGACTTTGCCTCTGGCACCCACTATGGTGCTGTACGAAAGCAGCCACGGCAATTCTGTTTCGTGCAATCCACTGCAGATTTTCCGAAACATGATGGCGGATCCGCGATTCGACTCCTGGACCCACGTCTGGGTACTCAATGAAAAGGACCGGGTCCCGTACGAGTTGGCCGGGCGGCCGAATGTTATTTTTGTCGCCCGTGACTGCGACCTTTACCTGCGATACCTTTCCACAGCGACGTACCTGATCAACAACAACACCTTCCCGCCCTATTTCCTTCGACGGTCAGGCCAGAAATATCTGAACACTTGGCATGGAACGCCGCTAAAGACGTTGGGTCGGGACATCCAGAATGGCTTCATGGATCACAGGAATGCCGCCAGGAACTTCCTGCATACCACCCATATGATTGCCCCGAACGAGTTCACCGCAGAGTGCCTGATAGATAAGTATGACGTCAGAGGGATTTTCGCCGGCAAACTTGCAGTCACGGGTTATCCGCGCGTTGACGCCACCCTCGGGGCCAGTGAACAGCAAAGGCGGGAGCTGCGGCTTCATTTGGGGATCGAGGATGATAAAAAGGTTGTGCTCTACGCACCGACGTGGCGCGGCTCCCTCGGCACGCTCGAGGAAACGAGCGGTGTCGACGTCAAAAGCGTCATGCAGCAACTCGCGACGCTGGACTGCGTCCCGCTCTACCGGGGCCATGGGCTGACATCCCCGGCCGGGACCGCAGGATCCCTGGACGAGTTCGCCGTCCCGGACGATATTCCCACCAATGACCTCCTCGCCGTAGTAGACGTGCTCATCACCGACTACCCCAGTATTTTCTTTGATTTCATGGCCACTGGACGACCCATCGTTTACTTTGCCTACGATCTCGACGAATACGCCTCCGAGCGTGGGATGTACTTCGACTTGGAGTCCTTGCCCGGTCGTGTGTGTGCTGAAACCGCGGGGCTGCTCACTGAAGTTTCCGCCGCCCTTCAGGAGGACGAGTCTCCCGACGAGAAGTACAGACGCGGCAGGGACACTTTCTGCGCCATGGAAGACGGATCGTCGTCCCAGCGCGCGATCGATTTCTTCTTCTTTGATGCGACTGATTGTGTCGTCCAGCCGGAGCGAAGCCAAAAGCGCATGGTGCTCTTCTATCAGGGTTCATTCATCCCAAACGGCATAACCACCTCCTACCTGAATCTTGTCGGCAATCTGGATGCCGCCAGTACCCGCATGTTCCTCGCGGTCGAGCCGGCCAGCGTCAAATCCGAGGAACGACGACTGGAAAAGTTCGCCCAACATCCCGAACATGTCCAGGTCCTTGGACGGGTGGGTACGCAGCTCATGACGGCGGAAGAACGCTGGGTGATCGACAAGTTCAACGCCACAGGCGATCTCGCTTCTCCTGAGCTCTGGGACATTTACAATGGCGCCTTCAACCGGGAATTCCGCCGTATGTTCGGCGACGCGACCTTTGATTCAGTCGTCTGTTTCGCAGGTTACGCAAGGTACTGGGCCGCGCTCTTCGCAAACACGACCAACCCGGCTGCCAGGAAGTCGATCTACCTCCACAACGACATGCACCGCGAATGGCGTCATCGTTTCCGTTACCTGGAGTCGATGTTCCGGCTCTACCGGAAGTACGACCAACTCGTCTCCGTGACCAAGAGCGTCCACGAAGAAAACGTTAGGCAACTGTCTGAAACGTTCGGCCTTCCGCTGGGCAACTTTGACTACTGCAATAACGTTGTCAATGCCGCAGAGGCGAAAGAATTCGCCGCCGATCGGCTTGACGATGACCTGCACCAATGGATGGACGCCGGGTCCACGCAGTTCGTCACCCTCGGACGCCTTTCGCCAGAGAAGGGTCACGCCAAGCTCATACGGGCATTCGCTGAGGTGATCGAGTCGCATCCCAATTGCAAACTCACAATTCTTGGTGATGGCCCACTGAGGGAAGACCTTGAGCTCCTGATCGACGAGTTGTCGCTGGAGTCCAACGTGCTCCTCGCCGGGCTACGCATCAATCCATTCACCGCACTTCAGCGTTCCGACTGCTTCGTGTTCTCGTCTGACTATGAAGGTCAGGGACTCGTAGTACTCGAGGCGCTGATTCTTGGAAAGCCAGTCATCTCGACGGATGTTGTTGGCCCGAGGAGTGTGCTTGAGAACGGACACGGAATGCTAGTTGAAAACAGCGTTCAAGGGCTTGTGGCTGGCATGCACGATTTTCTCGATGGCCGGCTCGTGACGCCCGCCTTCGACTACGATGCGTACCAAAAAGAAGCCATACAGAAATTCGAGCGGGTTGCACTTACGCGCTCATAAGGTACCCAGCCTCGCCTCGACACCTGGATTTGAATTGCTGCGAGTGCGTGCGACAAATCAAGGACTGTTTATTTTGCTGCTTAGGAGTCGACCCATTGAATGACCTTGTTCTAGACCTGACGGATGACCTGAGTCCGGTCCTCGACGGGACGACAGCCATCGATCCGTCGACCAGCTACCTTCACGTAAATCACGGACCCTTTTCGGAGCCGGGAGAAAACCTGATAACGATATCCAGGAGGGACCCGGCTGCGAAACGGCTGATAAGTCATCTGGCAATGAATGGGTTCTACCTGTATCGGGTTACGGAAAACGGTAGCCGCTTCGTCCGGGACCACACCATATCTAAATTATGGCACCGCGTGAAAGACGGCGATTTCTCGACAAACGAGGATGGCCTCATTTATTCCC
This sequence comes from Pseudarthrobacter sp. MDT1-56, assembly GCF_059383555.1. NCBI lineage: Bacteria > Bacillati > Actinomycetota > Actinomycetes > Micrococcales > Micrococcaceae > Pseudarthrobacter > Pseudarthrobacter sp. MDT1-56. Next base: position 2,436 of record NZ_JBWZCK010000020.1, on the reverse strand, counting down.
TCACCCTCCCGGCAGTGAAGTCTGACTTCATGCGGATCCTAGTGATTTTTTCTTCAATGAGCACGAGTATCTACACTCCCAGCATGATGCGCTACTTCGAACAGAACTTTCGATCTGCACAGAAGCATGTTCCACCGAATACCGCCATACTTCGGATAGCTGACATTGGGGGTGTTGTCGGCGCTTTTTATCTCAACACGGTGCGGAACCCGAATAATACGGAGAGGATCCGCCGCCTGATCACCGAAACAGCCACAGCCCACCAAGTATCCTTTGGCGATGTTGTGCTATACGGCGCCTCCAAGGGCGGGACCGGAGCTCTTTACCACGGGTTGACCGGTGGCTTTAAGTGCCTTGCCGTGGATCCGGTCATCTCCGACGATTACTATGTATCGACCTATCAGGATTCGCACTTCACCACCGACGGCGTGTTTCCTGAGCGTAAACAGGATGTCTTTGCCCGCATCATAGATCATGCCCTCGATTCAGACTCAAAAACCAGCGATGAAGGCACCAAAACCGCGGTTATTTACTCCGAAAGGTCTCCGCAATATGGTGCGATCCAAGAAATAGCCGTGGAAAAACTCCAAGGACGGGCAGCTTTCTTCAACTGCATCAATCCAGAGATTTCTGACCATCCGGATGTATGCCCGAAATCGCTGAACACTGCCGCCATGCTAATGAATATGTTCTTTTACGACATGGAGCTCAAACCTGGAGTACGCCGGGTATTCTAGCTGTCCGGAGACACTGGAGGCCCGGTCAGGGAAGCCCCACCGTCGCCACCAGCATGTTGTGGTCCGAGGGGATGATTCCGGCGAAGTTGCCGGCGCTGTCGATGTTGGCCACGGTTTCCCACTGGGATACGCGCATCTTGGACGTCAGGATGTAGTCGATGTAGGAGCCATTGGCTGACTTGTCGCCCACGCCCGGTGCAAGGGTCGAAAAACCGTTCCAGCTGTCCAGGTGCGCGTTCATCCGCTTCTCAGCAGTGGCCGCCATACTCGGGAAATCCTCCCAGTAATCGTTGCCCAGCGGATCGACGAGTCCGAAGTTCGTGAAGACGTCGTAGGGGGCGTTTGACGGTTTTTGCCACTTGCTCGAATTCAGGTCGCCGGTCATGAGGACGGGAAGGCCAGCAGAGTTCTCCTGCTTGATGACGCTGACGATTGTTTCCGCCTGCTGCTTCCGGAGTTCGTAGAATCCGTCGGCCTTACTGGTGGACAGGTGTGTGTCGCCGAAGAAGAAGAGTTTTCCCGTGGATTTCTGCTTGGCAATTGCCCAGGCAAAGAACCGGGGGTTTTCCGGGACACTTGCCAGGGGAAGTGCTTTGCTTCCCGTCTTGACGAGTTCGACGGTCGCCGCGTTATAGAAGATCCGGGTCCCCTGAGAGGCGCCCTGGTCTGCATAGACGCAATTGGTGGGGGTCGTGGAGTCGACGCAGTTGTTGCGCTTATTGTTGCTGATCGCGTAGTTGGCTCCGGCATTGTTGAGTCGCTGCTGGAGATCCTCGAACTGCGAGAGCCCGCCTGTCTGGCCGGGCTCGTTCAGCCAGCCTTGGGAAGCCTCCTGGACGCCGATAATGTCGGGCATCCGCGACTTGATGTTCTCGACGACGGCGCTGCGCCGCTCGGACCAGGGAAGGGCGTTGGTGTTGCTGTCGGTTTCGGCAACGCAGTTGGCACACATCACGTTGTAACTTGCCACCGTCAACGGGTTGCTGAGGGCGGGCGGGGCCGGCGGCTCCGCCTTGGTGGCCAGGCTCAGTACCGGCGTATACGCGCTAAGGCTGGTTCCGGCCTCGTCAATCACCCTGACTTGGAAGTAGTAGGCGGTGAGCGCGTTCAGCCCGCGGATTTCCGCAGTATTGATTCCGTAGTAGCGGTGCCACGAGGCATCGGACATATCAGCCTTGGTTGCCACTGCCAGCCGGTAACCCGGCGCGTTGGGGACCGGGTTCCAGCTCAGGTCCACCGTCCGGTGCGTTGAAGTCCCGGTGAATCCCGTGGGGGTCGTAGGGGCCGTTGGGGTCGTCGGGGAAACAGACGGCGTGCTGAACGTAACAGCCGGGGAATAGGCGGTGAGGTTCTCGCCCGCCGGGCCGATGACCCTGACCCTTGCGAAATAGGCGGTGTTGGGAGTCAGCCCGGACATGGCCCCGGAAACTTCCGTAAACCTTTTGTAGATCGAGTCGCTCATGTCGGACCTGCTATACACCTGGACCCGGTACCCCGGAGCGTTGGCCACGGGGTTCCAGGAGACCGCGATGGCATCCGGACCCGTAGCCGCTGCCTGCAGCCCTGTCGGCACCGTGTACGCGGCCACGGGCGCAGCCGCAGTGGACGCGGTGACCGCCGCGGAATAGGCCGTCAGGGACACCAGCCCGTCGGCACTGATCCCCCGCACCCGGAACTTGTACTCCGTACTCTTTACCAG
>NZ_JBWZCK010000019.1:0-28392 GCF_059383555.1 Pseudarthrobacter sp. MDT1-56 | reverse complement strand
CCACGACCCGCGAGAGCTCCTCCACCGTGCCCGCGAAATCCGAAGCGGCCAGGAAGTCCAGCAGCGCCGCGTCCTCGACCGCCGTCAAACCCACTTCCCGGAGTATGACGAGGGCCTCTTCCACACCGTCCATACCGGGCTGTCCGGCCCGGGAGGTACCGCGGCCGGTGCTGTGTTCAGCGTCCCGGCCCGTGTCCTCGAAAGGAATGAAATCCCTGACGGTTTCCATGAATCCAATCTACTTCGGGGGTGCGACACTAATAGCCGGATCGAACTGGGGCTGCAGATTTGCGGCGATTATCCCTGCTGCCACCCTGCCAGCTATTCTTTCTGCCACCCTGCCCAGCCCGGCCACGCCCGCCGCGGTCCCCCCGCGATCCCGCGCCGAACCTCGCCCGGGACGCCGATCCGCCCCGTCCAAGCCGATTCCTCGAACCCGTCCGGGTCGAGGTCCGGTGTGCAACTAAACTGGACTGGATCCCGTCGCCGCCCACTGTAAGGACAGATTGCACATGGCCATTTTGAATATCCGCATCATCGGGGATCCTGTGCTGCGCACAGTTGCCGATCCCGTGACGGAATTCGGGCCTGAGCTGGCGAAGCTTGTTGCCGACATGACCGAAACCATGGAGGACGTGGACGGGGCAGGCCTGGCCGCACCCCAGGTCGGCGTCAGCCAGCGCGTCTTCACCTACCGCATCGGCGGCATCGAGGGACACATCATCAACCCCGTGCTGGAAAACAGTGACGACTTCCAGCCTGACGAGGTCGAGGGTTGCCTTTCCATCCCCGGCCTCGGCTTCGCGGTCCGCCGGCACCGGCACACCCGCGTCACCGGCGTCGACCTGCACGGCAACCCCGTCACGGTGGAAGGCGAAGGCATGCTGGCGCGAGCGTTCCAGCACGAAACGGACCACCTCGACGGCATCCTCTTCACGGACCGGCTGGAAGGTGACGACCGGAAGACCGCGCTGCGCGCTATCCGGAATGCCAACTACGACTCCATCACCGAACAGACGACGGCGAAGCGCGCCCGGACGGTCGGCACCAGCTTCGGTTCGGGCAACGCAGGCTCGGGCAGCTTCGGCTCCTTCGGTAACTCCCAGTGAGGGTTCTCTTCGCCGGGACGCCGGCCGTGGCCGTGCCGTCCCTCGACGCGCTCGTCGAAGCAGGATTCGACGTCGTTGCCGTCCTCACCCGCCCGGACGCGCCGCTCGGACGCAAACGCGTTCTGACGCCGTCGCCCGTTGCTGCCCGGGCTGCGGAACTGGGCCTCAAGATCATCCACGCCTCCAAGGTCGATGCAGCGGTGACGGAACAGATCGCGGCTGCCGCCCCCGACGTCGCCGCCATCGTGGCCTACGGCGGGCTCATTCCCCGGCCTGCCCTGGACATTCCCCGGCACGGCTGGATCAACCTGCATTTCTCCCTGCTGCCGGCCTGGCGCGGCGCGGCGCCCGTGCAGCGCTCCCTGATCGCCGGGGATGACGTGACCGGTGCCGTCACCTTCCTGCTGGAGGAAGGGCTGGACACCGGCCCGGTGTTCGGCACCCTCACCGAAGCCGTACGGCCCGAAGACACCGCCGGTGCGCTGCTTGAGCGGTTGTCCCACAGCGGCGCCGTGCTGCTGACCCAGACGCTGGCCGCCGTCGACGCCGGCCAGGCCGCCGCGGTGCCTCAGCAGGGCGACGTCAGCCTCGCCCCAAAACTCACCCTCGAGGACGGCCGGCTCGACTGGCAGCAGCCAGCCCTGGCGATCGGACGGCGGGCCCGCGGGGTCACCCCTGAACCCGGTGCGTGGACCACCCTCGACGGCCAGCGGATCAAGCTGGAACCGGTGATTCTGCGGACGGGCGGTCCGGCGTTGAAACCCGGACACCTGGCCCTGGAGGGCAAGAGCGTGCTGGTGGGGACCGGCTCACACCCGGTGGAACTGACCCGGGTCCAGCCGTCGGGGAAGAAAATGATGACCGCCGCCGACTGGGCGCGCGGACAGGCAACACTTGAAAGCGTGGTATTCGAATGAGCGAGTCCGGGACGAGCGGCAGCGGCCGCGGCAACGGCCCCCAGCGTGGCGGATCAGGCGGCCAGCGCGGCGCCGGCCAGGGCGGCCAGAGTGGCCGCGGCCGGGACGGCAGCCAGCGGAACGCGCAGGGACGGGAACGCAACCGTGGACCGCAGCGCGGTTTCACCGAGAACGCGCCGGCCCAGCGCACCCGCCGGGCGGACCCTGCCCGGCTCGTGGCCTTCGAAGTCCTGCGCGCCGTCGCCGCCGAGGACGCCTACGCCAACCTCGTGCTGCCCGCCCGGATCCGGCACCATGGACTGGACAAGCGCGACGCCGGCTTCGCCACGGAGCTGAGCTACGGGGCACTGCGCGGCCAGGGCACCTATGACGCGATCCTGGCCCGCTGCGTGGACCGGCCGCTGGACCAGCTGGATCCGGCCATCCTCGACGCGCTCCGGATCGGCGCCCACCAGTTGCTGGCCATGCGCGTCCCCGCCCACGCCGCCCTGGACCAAACCGTGGGCCTGGCCCGCGCGGTGATCGGCGCCGGACCGTCGGCGCTCATCAACGCCGTGCTGCGCAAGGTGTCCGCCCGCACGCTCGAGGAGTGGCTGGAACTGCTGCTCAGCAACGAGACCGACGAAACCAAAAAAGCCGCCATCCGCTACGCCCACCCGGAGTGGATCGTCCGGGCCCTCCGGCAGTCCCTGGTGGCCCACGGGCGTCCGGTCAGCGAAATCAGTGACCTCCTCGAGGCGGACAACGCCGCTCCGGTGGTCAACCTCGTGGCATTGCCGGGGCTCGGCAGCCTGGACGAGGCCCTCGAAGGCGGTGCCACGCCCGGCGAACTCGTCGAAGGCTCGGCACTCTCCAGCGGCGGAGACCTCGGCCGGCTCGCCTCCGTCCGCGAAGGCACCACCCGCGTCCAGGACGTTGGCTCCCAGCTCGTGGCCCGCGCCATGGCCGCCGTCGACCTTGGCGCCGCCGGGACAGCCGGCAACGGCGGCCCCGGCACGGAAAAGGCAGCTGAACGCTGGCTGGACATGTGCGCCGGCCCCGGCGGCAAGGCGGCCCTGCTCGGCGCACTCGCCCGGGAGCAGGGCGCCACCCTGCTCGCCAACGAACCCGCAGCCCACCGCGCCAAACTGGTCCGCCAGGCCCTCGCCGCCGTGCCACACGAGGTCTGGCATGTGCGGACCGGCGACGGCCGCGAGGTGGGCACGGAAATGCCGGAGAGCTTTGACCGCGTACTCGTCGACGCGCCCTGCACTGGACTCGGCGCCCTGCGCCGCCGTCCGGAATCCCGTTGGCGCCGGACGCCCAAGGACCTGACCGACCTCGGCCCGCTGCAGCGCGAGCTGCTCAAGTCCGCGCTGGCAGCCGTCAAGCCCGGGGGCGTGGTGGCCTACGTGACATGCTCGCCGCACCCGGCGGAGACAACCGCGGTCGTTAGCGATGTCATGCGCAAACGTGAGGACCTCGAACTGCTCGACGCCGGTGCGGTGCTGGACAGTGTCAGCCTGACCGGCCACCTCGACGCAGGCCACGAGCTCACCGCCCAGCTCTGGCCGCATGTGCACCGGACAGACGCCATGTTCCTGGCGCTCATCCACAAAAAGGCCTGACCAACAGGGAATACTGGGGCACTGGAGCCCGCGCCTTCCACAGGACATCACAGCAGAACGACAAGGAATTCCACATGGCCAAGAGCTGTATCCACCCGAGCATTCTCTCCGCAGACTTCGCCAACCTCGAAGCCGAACTGCGAAAAATCAGCACCGCGGATGCGGTGCACGTCGATGTCATGGACAACCACTTCGTGCCCAACCTCTCGCTGGGGTTGCCGGTGGTGGCGCGCTTGCAGGAGGTCAGCCCGGTGCCGCTGGATGCCCACCTGATGATCGAGCACGCGGACCGCTGGGCGCCGGCCTACGCCGACGCGGGGGTCGCCTCCGTGACGTTCCACGCCGAGGCATCGATTGCGCCGATCAAGCTGGCGAGGGAGATTCGGGCCCGCGGGGCAAAGGCAGGGCTGGCGCTCCGGCCGGGCAGCGGTGTGGAGCCCTTCCTGGACCTGCTCGGTGAGATCGACATGCTGCTGATCATGACCGTGGAACCGGGATTTGGCGGCCAGGAATTCCTGGACCTAACGCTGCCGAAGATCCGCCGGGCCCGCGCGGCGATTGACGCCTCGGGGCTGGACGTGGCGTTGCAGGTCGACGGCGGCATCACCGAGGACACCATCTGGCGTGCCGCGGACGCCGGCGCCAACGTCTTCGTGGCCGGTTCCGCCGTCTACGGTGCCGATGATCCTGCCGAGGCCATCAAACGCCTCCGCGCCTCCGGCCAGCGCTAGCCGCACCGCCGGCAGGACGCGGTGAAAATGACGCACCCCGTAACATCCTGCGGGCGGGAATAGCTAAAGCTACCCCGCGGTTGTGCCAGAATAGCAAGACACATACGTGCTCCGGGGTCGGTGTAAGTCCGAACCGGCGGTTATAGTCCGCGACCCGCGAGCCGGCGCTTCCTTCGGGAAGGCTGCCGGCAGACGGTTGAACCGGTGGAACTCCGGTACCGACAGTTAAAGTCTGGATGAGAGAAGCACGTACAGCTGTTACTGCGGTGCCCCTCGTGGCGCCGTGGAAGTTCGCTGTCGTATACCCCCGGAGCCATCGCGGCTTTTGAGGGAAGGAACGACACACATGCACTCTCTGCGATGGCTCTTCACCACCACTTCGGTCTTCGAAAGCCCGGTGGCAGGTTGATGAGCGTCCAACACTCCACACCAGAGACGGCGGACGACGCCGCGGCCCTGACCGCTGCCGGTTTCAGCGCGGGCGAGGTCGCCGCCATGGATGCCGCCCTCGCAGCAGCCCGGCAGGGGCCCCGTGGCGCGAACCCGCTGGTCGGCGCCGTCGTGATCAACGCTGACGGGGCCCGCATAGTCACGGGCTACCACCGCGGAGCCGGCACCGCCCACGCGGAAGCCGACGCGATCGACCAGGCGTCGGCCGCGGGCCTGGACCTCAGCGGCACCACGATGGTGGTCACGCTGGAGCCCTGCAACCACTGCGGACGCACAGGACCCTGCGCCCAGGCGATCATCGGGGCCGGCATCGCGGACGTCGTCTACGCGATCGACGATCCGCACGACCCCGCCGCCGGCGGCGCAGCCACCCTGCGCGCCGCGGGAGTCCTCGTCCGCTCCGGACTCGGCGCCGAGGCCGCCTTGGAGCTGAACCGGCGCTGGTTCGACGCCGTTGCCGCCACGCGCCCCTTTGTCACCCTGCACATCGCGCAGACCCTCGACAGCCGCATCGCGGCCAATGACGGCACCAGCCAGTGGATTTCCAGCCCGGAATCGCTCGCCGACAACCACGCCCTGCGCGGCCGGATCGACGCGATCCTGGTCGGAACCCAGACGGTGCTGGTCGACAACCCCCGGCTCACCGCCCGCGGTCCCGACGGCGAACCGGCCAGCCGCCAGCCGCTGCGGGTCGTGATGGGCTACCGGGGGATTCCCGAGGGCGCGGCAATCAACGGCGACGACGGCAAGGTCCTCCACCTGGCGACGCGTGATCCGCGGGAAGCCCTGGATGAACTGTTCTCCGCCGGAGTCCGCCACCTCATGGTGGAAGGCGGCTCCCGGATCCTGAGTGCCTTCCTCGCCGCTGGGCTCGTGGACGAACTCATCGTCTACCTCGCCCCGACGCTCCTCGGCTCCGGAACCCCGGCACTGGAGGACCTGGGCATTACCACCCTGGCCGACGCCCAGCAGTGGGAATGGGATCCCGCGTCCGGGGGCGCGGTCCGGCAGCTCGGCCGCGACCTGCGGCTGCACCTGAGTCCAGCCCCGACATACAGCGCCCGCACAGACAGCGCGCTGGCGCCCGTGCCGGCCGCCACCAACACTTCAGCCGATTCAACCCCGCTCCGCACAGGCGCGGACACCGCCGCAGGAGGCAACTGATGTTCACCGGAATTATTGCCGAGCAGGGGAAGGTGTTGTCCGTTGACCGCAGCGGCGACATCAGCGCCACCGTCCGGCTCCACGCGCCCGGCAGCACCGAGGGACTCGCGCTCGGCGGCTCCATCGCCGTCAACGGCGTCTGCCTCACGGCCACGGAGATCGACGGCAAGGACTTCAGCGTTGACGTGATGGGCGAAACCCTGACCCGCAGCACCATCGGCGAACTCGCCGCCGGGGACCCCGTCAACCTGGAGCGCTGCGTGCCGGCCGGAGGCAGGCTCGACGGGCACGTCGTCCAGGGCCACGTCGACGGCGTCGGGCAGCTGCTGGAGCGCGAGGCGCTGGGCAACTGGGACCGGCTCCGCTTCGGCGTTCCCGCCGGTCTGGCGCGCTACATCGCCGAGAAGGGGTCCATCGCCGTCGACGGCGTTTCGCTGACGGTGACCGCCGTGAGCCCGGCCGCCGACCCGGCGCCGTGGTTCGAAGTGGGGCTGATCCCCACCACGCTGGCGGACACCGGGCTGGGCGCGAAAGCCCCCGGCAGCCACGTGAACCTCGAAGTGGACGTGCTGGCGAAGTACACTGAGCGTCTGCTCGCCTTTTCAGGTGCGGCAGCCGGGGGAGCAGCAGTACGCGCGGAGGGGGCAACAGCGTGAACAACGTCAAGGACATCACTGCCCAGCAGCCTCTTCTCACTGAGCCCGCCGACGCTGCCCTGCCCGCGGAGCTTGCACCCGCGCCGGTCATCCCGCCGACCGGAATGGACCTGATCGAGGACGCCGTCCGCGCCATGGCTGCCGGACGCCCCGTCCTGGTGGTCGACAACGAGGACCGCGAAAACGAAGGCGACATCATCTTCGCCGCGCAGCACGCCACACCGGCCCTGATGGGCTGGACCATCCGGTACAGCTCCGGCGTGATCTGCGTACCGCTCGACGCCGGCCGTGCCGACGCCCTCGCGCTGCCGCCGATGGTCGAAATCAACGAGGACGCCAAGGGCACCGCCTACACGGTGTCCTGCGACGCGGCGGTGGGCGTCAGCACCGGTATCTCCGCCACGGACCGGGCCCTGACCGCTCGGATCCTGGCCGATCCCGGGAGCCAGCCGGCGGCGCTGACCCGGCCCGGGCATGTTTTTCCGCTCCGAGCCGTTAAGGGGGGAGTGCGGGAGCGCCCCGGCCACACCGAAGCGGCTGTGGAACTGTGCCAACTGGCCGGACTCGAGCCCGTGGGCGTGATTGCAGAAGTGGTGTACGACAACGGAGAAATGATGAGGCTGGACGGACTTCGGGGCTTCGCCCTCGAACACGGCTGCCCGCTGGTCTCGATTGCGGACCTGGTGACTTACCTTGAGGCCAGGCAGCCTGCCGGCCACGCAACGGACCCGGTTTGATGGAGGAGAAACGATGACGACGTCGGAAGCCCAAGAACAGCGGGAAACCGGACGCCAGCTGCATCCGGTCAGCGCCGGTCCGGTGGTCCAGCTGCCCACCGCCTTTGGTGACTTCGTGGCGCAGGCCTGGACCGACCTGGCCACCGGCGCCGAGCACCTCGCGGTTAGCTCGCCGCTGCCGCCGGTCGACGGCACGGCCCCGCTGGTCCGGTTGCATTCGGAATGCCTCACCGGAGACGTGTTCGGCTCCTACCGCTGCGACTGCGGCGAACAGCTGGCCTATGCCCTGGAAATGATCAACGAGTTCGGCGGGACCCTGCTGTACCTGCGCGGCCAGGAGGGCCGGGGCATCGGCCTGGCGAACAAAATGAAGGCCTACGCCCTGCAGGAAGCCGGCTTCGACACCGTCGAGGCCAACGAACAGCTGGGCCTGCCCGTGGATGCCCGCTGCTACAAGGCCGCGGCCCAGATCCTCGCGGACATGGGCCTGCACGAGGTCCGCCTGCTGAGCAACAACCCGGACAAGCAGGACCGGCTGGCCCAGGCCGGCGTCCGCGTCGTGGAGATGGTGCCCACCGAGGTTCCCTCCCGCGAGCAGAACATCCGGTACCTGCAGACCAAGAAGGACCGGATGGACCACCGGCTGGTCCTGGACATGGAGCCGGCCGCGCTGGTTGCCGGTCCGCGCGGCTTCGAGCACGACCAGGACTGAAAGACTCTGCGGCCGGCCGCACCTGCGGCCGCCCGACGTTTCGACACGCACACCACAACTGAGCAGAACAAGGATTCCCAGATGAGCGGACACGGCGCACCACAGATTGACCTCAGCACCTTCAAACCGGAGGAAACCTCGCAGCTGCGGCTGGCCATCGTGGCCGCGAGCTGGCATACCCAGATCATGGACGGGCTGCTCGACGGAGCCCTGCGCGCGGCGAAGGACGCCGGTATCAGCGAACCGACCGTGCTTCGCGTCCCCGGCACCTTCGAGCTTCCCGTTGCCACTGCCCGGCTGGCACCGCACTTCGACGCCGTCGTGGCGCTGGGCGTCGTGATCCGCGGCGGAACCCCGCACTTCGAGTACGTCTGCGAGGCGGCCACGCTCGGCCTGACCGAGGTCTCGGTACGCACCGGCGTCCCGGTCGGCTTCGGCGTGCTGACCTGCGACACGGAACAGCAGGGCATCGACCGGGCCGGGCTGCCGGGCTCCACTGAGGACAAGGGCCACGAGGCCGTCACCGCCGCCCTGGCCACCGCGGTGACTCTCAAACAGTTCAGCTGATCCGGCAAGGTCCGGCCGTGCCCCGCACGGGGTACGGCCGGACCAGCCAACTGTGTAATCGCTCACATCCCCGCCGTCATGCAAGGGCCCGGCGGGCGTCCTCCGCCCGCGAGCAAGTAGGCTGGAGGGTGTGAAGAATTTCGAATCGCTGTTCGCAGAACTGAGTGAGAAGGCAGCCGCCCGTCCGGAGGGCTCCCGCACCGTCGCCGAACTGGATTCCGGAGTCCACGGCATCGGCAAGAAAGTCGTGGAGGAAGCAGCCGAGGTCTGGATGGCTGCCGAGTACGAATCCGATGAAGCCGCCGCCGAAGAAATCTCGCAGCTGCTCTATCACCTGCAGGTTCTGATGCTCGCCAAAGGACTCAGCCTGGAAGACGTCTACAAGCATCTCTAGCCACGTCCGCTCCGGAAACCGCCAGGCCCCCCTGAGATTCCGGCGCCCCGCGTGGCCCGCTGTGCCTGTACTGACCCTGGACGGGCTGTTCCTGAACGGCTGTTTCTGAACAGACTGTTTTTGAACGGACTGCGTCCCGACCAAGAAAGACCTCCCCAATGCTGAGAGTTGCCGTCCCGAACAAGGGATCCCTGTCCGAAGCCGCCTCCGCCATGCTCGCCGAGGCCGGCTACCGCCAGCGCCGCGACACCCGCGAACTGGTCATGGTGGACCCGGACAACGACATTGAATTCTTCTTCCTCCGCCCCCGCGACATCGCCGTGTACGTCGGGCAGGGCACGCTCGACGTCGGCATCACCGGCCGCGACCTGCTCCTCGACGCTGAGGTGGAAGCCGAAGAACTGCTCCCGCTGGGCTTCGCCGCCTCCACCTTCCGCTTCGCCGGCCCGGTCGGCGACTTCGCCACGGTCGAACAGCTCGAAGGAAAGCGGCTCGCCACCAGCTACGACGGACTGCTCCGCGGCTACCTCGCCGAGCGCGGCATCAAGGCCAAGGTCGTCCGCCTCGACGGCGCCGTCGAATCCTCCGTGCGACTCGGTGTCGCGGACGCGATCGCCGACGTCGTCGAAACAGGCAACACCCTCAAAGCCGCCGGCATGGAGATCTTCGGACTGCCCATCCTGCACTCCGAAGCCGTCCTGATCGGCCGCAAGGGCGAGCAGAACCCGGCCGCCGACGTGCTGATCCGCCGGCTCCAGGGCGTCCTGGTGGCCCGGCAGTACGTCATGATGGACTACGACATCCGCAAAGAGCTCGTGGAAGAAGCCGCGGCTCTCACGCCCGGGCTGGAATCTCCCACGGTCTCGCCGCTGCGCGACTCGGACTGGGTTGCCGTCCGCTCGATGGTGCCGAAGAAGCAGACCAACCGGATCATGGACGAGCTCTACGACCTGGGCGCCCGCGCCATCCTGGTCAGCACGATCCACGCCTGCCGCATCTGACCCGGCGCCCGCAAAACCTTTCGTAAGCGAATACCAGGAGAAGTCATGGCTGTAGCCGTCCGCGTTATCCCGTGCCTGGACGTCGACGCCGGCCGCGTCGTCAAGGGCATCAACTTCGAAGGCCTGCGCGACGCCGGAGACCCGGTGGAGCTGGCGCACCGCTATGACAACGGCGGCGCCGACGAGCTGACCTTCCTTGATGTCACGGCGTCCTCGGGCAACCGGGAGACCACCTTCGACGTCGTGCGGCGCACCGCCGAGGAAGTCTTCATCCCGCTGACCGTCGGCGGCGGCGTCCGCGGCGTCGCCGAAGTGGACAAGCTCCTGCGTTACGGCGCGGACAAGGCGGCGATCAACACCGCCGCCGTCGCCCGTCCCGACGTGATCGACGAGATCACCCGGCACTTCGGGTCCCAGGTCCTGGTGCTGTCCCTCGATGCACGGCGCACCCGCCCGGGGTCGCAGCCCACCGCTTCCGGCTTTGAGGTCACCACGCACGGCGGCCGCCAGGGCACCGGCATCGATGCCATCGCCTGGGCCCGTGAAGCGGCTGACCGCGGGGTGGGGGAAATCCTGCTGAACTCGATCGACGCCGACGGCACCAAGGACGGCTTCGACCTGGAGCTGATCCGCCTCGCGCGGGCAGGGGTCAAGGTTCCGCTCATCGCTTCCGGCGGAGCCGGCAAACCGGAGCACTTCCCGCCGGCAGTAGCGGCCGGCGCCGACGCGGTGCTCGCAGCGTCCGTTTTCCACTTCGGCCCGCTGGACATGATCGCCCAGGTCAAGGCCGCGATCCGCGACGCAGGCTTCGAAGTCCGCTAACCGCACCGCTCAAAGCAACGCGGGGTCACTTACCGCCCATCCCGGAGGGGATTATGGGCGGTGAATGACCCCGCGTTTGCTGTGCTGTGGAGGAGGGGGCTTAGAGCCCGACCTCGGCGGATTGCAGGAGCGCGACGGCGTCCGGCTGGCCTTCGAAGGTCACGAGCGCGTGGTGGGTGCGCCCATGCGCGTGCATCAGGAGTTCGCCCGGTTCGCCGACGATCGCCACGGACACCGGAGCGCGTTTGGCGACGTGCCGGGGGCCGGAGGGACGCACCAGCACGATTCCGAGGTCCACGCCGCGGTAGAGGATGGCTGCGCGCTTCACCAGTTCATCCCAGAGGGCGTCCGAATACTCCTCGTCCAGGGCGCGGGGCGCCCAGCGGTCCACGGCGCGGCGGACGTCCTCGGTGTGGACGAAGTATTCGATCAGGTTGGCGCTTTCGTCCAGCGCCTTGATCTTCATCGGCGAAAAAGCGGACGGTCCGGCGCGGAAGGAGTTGACCAGCTTGTTGTACTCCTCCGGCGTCGTGAGCTTGGCCGCCAGCGCGGCCGTGGCCTGGTCCGACGCCTTGGCCAGGCGTTTGAACAGCAGGCCGAGTCCGACGGCGGCTTTTCGCTCGCGCAGGTACAGGTGGGCAGCAAGGTCCCTGGTGCGCCAGCCCTTACAGAGCGTGGGGGAGTCAGGACCGGCCGCCAGTAAGGTTTCGGCCAGAACTTCTCGGGAGGGATCGACGAAATGCATCACTTGTGAAACTAGCACGAGACGGCAGCGCGTGTGCACCTGAACCGCCGTCGTTTTGGCCGCCCGGAAGCGATTCACGCCGTGGTGACGCCGATGTTAAGCGCGGCGGCGGGCAACCGGGCGGCGCACCGCGCCAAGGCACTAGACTTGAGCTGATGTCTGAGCAGCCCGCCCCCGCCCCCGTCACTGGAATTACTGCCAGTGGAAGCGCCGTCACCGGAAGCACCGTCCCCGGCCAGCCCGCGCCCCCCAGCCCCCTCCCGGCGGGCCTCGCTGAAGCCCTGAAACGGGACAGCGCCGGCCTGGTCGCAGCGATCGTGCAGCAATACGACACCAACGAGGTGCTGATGCTGGGCTGGATGGACGACGAGGCCCTGCACCGCACCATGACCAGCGGACGGGTGACGTTCTACTCCCGCTCCCGCCAGGAGTACTGGCGCAAGGGGGACACCTCCGGCCATGTGCAGTGGCTCAAATCCCTCGCCATGGACTGCGACGGCGACGCGCTGCTGGTCCGCGTGGACCAGGTCGGTGCGGCCTGCCACACCGGGACCCGTACCTGCTTCGACGGCCGCGGACTCGACGTCGTCACCGGCCACGCCGGCTGACCTCAGCAGCTCACCGTGGCGCACAGCCGCACAGGGCAGCCGCATCGGGGGAACACCCCACACACCCAACCTTCAGGACCACTGAAAGAACAGGCGGAAACCACAGCCATGCAGGACCTAGGAATCATCAGCCCGGGCCTGGAGGAGTTCCGTGAACTCGCAGGCCACAGCCGTGTCATCCCCGTCCGGCTCAAGGTGCTGGCTGACGCCGAAACCCCGATCGGGCTGTACCGCAAACTCGCCCAGGGCCAGCCCGGCACGTTCCTGATGGAATCCGCGGCCGTCGGCGGCTCCTGGTCCCGCTACTCGTTCATCGGTGCCCGCTCCCGCGCCACCCTGACCACTAAGGACGGCCAGGCGCACTGGCTCGGCGAACCGCCCGTCGGCGTTCCGCTGGCCGGCAGCCCCGTGGACGCCATCCGCGACACCGTCGAGGCCCTCCGCACCGACCGTTTCGAAGGCCTGCCGCCGTTCACCTCCGGCCTGGTGGGATTCCTCGGCTGGGAAACCGTCCGGCACTGGGAAAAGCTCACCAGCCCGCCCGAGGACGACCTGGAACTGCCGGAAATGGCGCTGAACCTCGTCACCGACATGGCCGTGCACGACAACATGGACGGCACCGTGCTGCTGATCGCCAACGCGATCAACTTCGACAACAGCACCGAACGGGTCGACGAGGCCTGGCATGACGCCGTCGCCCGGGTCAAGGCCCTGCTGGCACAGGTCAGCGCCCCCGTCCAGCAGCCGGTCTCCGTGCTGGACCCCGCCGCCCTGGACTTCGCCTCCAGCGTGCAGGAACGCTGGGACGAGACGGACTACCTCGCCGCCCTGGACCGCAGCAAGGAAGCAATTGTCGACGGCGAAGTCTTCCAGGTTGTCATCTCGCGCCGCTTCGAAATGGAATGCGGCGCGGACCCGCTGGATGTCTACCGGGTCCTCCGGAACACCAACCCCAGCCCGTACATGTACATCTTCAGTCTCGAGGACGCCAACGGCCGGCAGTACTCGATTGTCGGTTCCTCCCCGGAAGCGCTTGTGACCGTGACCGGCGAGGAAGTCATCACCCACCCCATCGCCGGTTCCCGGCCGCGCGGCAAGACCGTGGAGGCAGACAAGGCGCTGGCCGAGGAGCTCCTCGCGGACGAGAAGGAACGCGCCGAACACCTGATGCTGGTCGATCTCTCCCGCAACGACCTGTCCAAGGTCTGCGTCGCCGGCACCGTCGACGTCACCCAGTTCATGGAAGTCGAGCGCTTCAGCCACATCATGCACCTGGTCTCCACCGTGGTCGGCAAACTCGCGCCCACCGCCAAGGCGTACGACGTGCTGAAGGCGACCTTCCCCGCCGGAACTCTCTCCGGCGCCCCCAAGCCCCGCGCGCTGCGCCTGCTCGACGAGCTGGAACCGCACCGCCGCGGGATCTATGGGGGAGTGGTGGGCTACCTCGACTTCGCCGGTGACATGGACATGGCCATCGCCATCCGCTCGGCCCTGCTGCGGGAAGGCCGCGCCTACGTGCAGGCCGGCGGCGGCATTGTGGCCGACTCCGTGAATGCCACCGAAGCCCTCGAAACCGTCAACAAGGCCGCAGCGCCGATGCGTGCAGTCCATACGGCCCGGTCGCTGCGCAACATCACGGCGGACTCCATTCCCGACGCCGGGACGCAGGCATGAGCGGCACCACGGTCAAGAGCACCAGCCCCGTCGTTCCCCGCTGGGCCCGGAAATCCACCCTCGTGCTGGCCATCGCCGCCTTGGCGCTGGCCGTCTTCGGAACCACCACACAGACCTGGCTCACCGTCCACCTCGACCCGGCCCAGCTCGGGGCGGCCGTCGACAGCCAGGACGGCCTGCAGGTGCAGGGCAGCAAAGCCGCGACCGCGGTGACGGCCCTGGCGCTGGTGGCCCTCGCCGGCGGACTCGCCGCGTCGATCGCCGGCCGGGTTGCCCGCTGGATCATTACGGCGCTCATCCTGCTCGCCGCCGCAGGCATCGCCGGCGCCGCCGCGATCGTCATCGCGGACCCGCTGGCCGCCGCCCAGGGCTCCATCGCCGCCGCCACCGGGATCACCGGCAGCAACGTGCAGGTGGACGTCACAGTGTTCCCGGCCCTCGCCGTCGTCGCCGGCACCCTGCTGGGGCTCAGCGCCCTGCTGGTCATCCCGGCGGGCCGCTACTGGAAGTCACGCACGAAATACGACACCGCAGCAACGGGTGCAGCCGCCGGCGGGTCCGCGGCGCCGGCGGGGCCGGCGGATGAGATCGACAGCTGGGACCGGTTGTCACGCGGTGACGATCCCACCTGAGCCGATGCCGCGGGCGCCCGCCCAGTAACGCGGCCAACGACACGGCCAAAAAATGGCAGAATGTAAGCAGTATTCACCCTGAGGAGATTTCAATGAGCAAAGCACCAGTTTCCGCCCCCAAGCCCGCTGCCGGAACCGGCTACTCCTACGACGACATCGATCACCGCGAACCGACCGGCCACGGCAACAGCCCGGCAGCCTGGACCACCGTCCTGGTCATGCTCGTCGGCGCCCTCATCATGTCGATCGCCTTTGTCATCGCCAACACCACAATCTTCATCGCGGGCGGCGTTGTGATGCTGCTGGGCCTGGTCATCGGCCTCGTCATGCGCAAGGCCGGTTACGGCGTGGGCGGCAGCAAGCTGAAGAACTCCGGCCACTAAGGGTGACTGTTCTCGATGACCTCAACGCCGGTGTCAGGGAGGATATGGAGGCCCGTCAGCGCCTCGTCACGCTCGCCGAACTGAAGGAGCGCGCCGCCGCGGCCGCGCCGGCACGCGACGCCTGGACCGCCCTGGGCGGTCCCACGGCCACCCGCGGGCAGCTGAAGGTGATCGCCGAAATCAAGCGCCGCAGCCCCTCCAAGGGCGATCTCGCCAGCATCGCGGACCCCGCCTCGCTCGCCGTGCAGTACGCCGACGGCGGCGCGGCCGCGATCAGCGTGCTGACCGAACAGCGCCGCTTCAACGGCTCGCTGGCCGACTTCGACGCCGTCCGGGCAGCCGTGGACACCCCGCTGCTGCGCAAGGACTTCATGCTCGATGAGTACCAGATCTGGGAGGCCCGGGCACACGGGGCCGACCTGATCCTGCTGATCGTGGCGTCGCTGTCCGATGCGCAGCTGCGCGAGTTCAGCGCCCTCAGCCGCGAACTCGGCATGAACGTGCTCGTCGAGACGCACACGGCCGAGGAAATCGAGCGGGCGGTTGCCGCCGAGGCGCGGATCATCGGCGTCAACGTAAGGAACCTCAAGACGCTCGACGTCGACCGTTCCGTTTTCGCCGAACTCGCCGGACGTATTCCCGCCGGCGCGCTCGTCATCGCGGAATCGGGCGTGCGCGGCGTCGACGACGTCCGGCACTACGCCGCGAACGGCGCCAACGCCGTCCTCGTCGGCGAGGCCCTGGTCAGCGACGCGACCCCGCGGGAGCGGATCGCTGAATTCATGGCCGCCGGAGCCGAAGCAATCGCCGCACGTTCCTGACCCTGGCTCCGGCCGGGCAACACCTGGCCGGATGCCGTCAGCTCCTCCGTGCAGCACCCCAGATCTAATTAACAGTGGAACAGGATGGTGAGACTGATGGTCGATGCGCCAGCAGCCGGCTCAGACGAAAGCGCCGTGGACGCGTTCCTGCAGGGTGGAGAATCCCTGCGGCACGCCCCCGGACCCTACTTCGGCTCCTACGGCGGCCGCTGGATGCCCGAGTCACTCATCGCAGCCCTGGATGAGCTTGAGGACACCTTCGAGAAAGCCAAGGCGGACCCCGAGTTCACCGCGCAGATCGCGGAGCTGAACAAGAACTACTCCGGCCGGCCTTCGCTGCTGACGGAGGCCAAGCGCTTCGCCGAGCACGCCGGAGGCGTGCGGATCTTCCTCAAGCGGGAGGACCTCAACCACACCGGCTCGCACAAGATCAACAACGTGCTGGGCCAGGCGCTGCTTGCCAAGCGAATGGGTAAAACCCGTGTCATCGCCGAGACCGGCGCCGGGCAGCACGGCGTCGCCAGCGCCACCGCCGCAGCCCTGATGGGCCTGGAGTGCGTTGTGTACATGGGCGCCGAGGACTGCCGCCGGCAGGCCCTCAACGTGGCCCGGATGGAGCTCCTCGGAGCCACCGTCATCCCGGTGACCAACGGTTCGCAGACGCTCAAGGACGCCATCAACGAGGCGCTCCGCGACTGGGTAGCCAACGTGGACAACACCCACTACCTGCTGGGCACCGCCGCCGGCGCGCACCCCTTCCCGGCCATGGTCCGCTACTTCCACGAGGTCATCGGCGAGGAAGCCCGTGCCCAGATCCTGGAGCAGACCGGCCGCCTGCCCGACGCCGTGTGCGCCTGCATCGGCGGCGGCTCCAACGCGATCGGCATCTTCCACGGCTTCCTGGACGATCCCTCGGTCAAGATCTACGGCTTCGAAGCCGGCGGCGAGGGCGTCGAAACCGGCCGGCATGCCGCCACCATCACGCTCGGCAAGCCCGGCGTGCTGCACGGTGCGCGCTCCTACCTCATGCAGGACGACGACGGACAGACCATCGAATCGCACTCCATCTCGGCGGGCCTGGACTACCCCGGCGTCGGCCCGGAGCACTCCTACCTCGCGGACATCGGACGCGTCAGCTACGAGCCCATCACGGACAGCGAGGCCATGGACGCTTTCCGGCTGCTCTGCCGCACCGAGGGCATCATCCCGGCCATTGAGTCCGCGCACGCCCTGGCCGGTGCCATCAAGGTCGGCCAGCGGCTCGCCGCCGAGGTTGGGGCCGCAGGCAAAGCAACTGACAAGATCGTGCTCGTGAATCTCTCCGGCCGCGGCGACAAGGACGTGGCAACCGCCGCGGAATGGTTCGACCTGCTGGACAAGGATTCACCCGAACACGAGATCGCCAAAGAGGGGGAGCAGCTGTGAGCACCATCCAGGACCCGGGCGCCTCCCGGACCGCCAGCAAATCGGCCGCGGCGATCGACCGGGCCAAAGCCCAGGGCCGCGCGGCCCTGATCGGCTACCTCCCCGCCGGCTACCCGAGCGTCGAGGAGACCATCGCGGCCGGCATCGCCCTCGCGGAAAACGGCGCGGATTTGATCGAAATCGGCATCCCGTACTCCGACCCGGTCATGGACGGCCTGGTCATCCAGGCCGCGACCACGGAGGCCCTCGCCAAGGGCTTCCACGTCGCCCAGGTCTTCGATGTCGTCCGCGGCATCACCAGCAAAACCGACGCCGCCGTGCTGGTCATGACCTATTGGAACCCCGTGGTCCGGATGGGCGTGGAGGAATTTTCCCGCCAGCTCGCCGAGGCCGGGGGAGCCGGGCTCATCACCCCGGACCTGATCCCGGACGAGGCGTCGGAATGGATGGCAGCCTCGGACAAGTACGGCCTGGACCGGGTGTTCCTGGTGGCGCCATCATCCTCGCCAGAGCGGATGAGGCGCACCGTGGAGGCAAGCCGCGGCTTCGTCTACGCAGTCTCGATCATGGGCGTCACCGGCGCCCGCACCTCGGTCAGTTCCGCGGCTAAGGACGTTGTGGCCGCCGCGCACGCCGCCGGCGCCGAACGCGTCTGCGTCGGGCTGGGCGTATCCAACGCGGCCCAGGTCCGGGAGATCGCCGCCTACGCGGACGGCGTGATCGTGGGAACCGCGCTGGTTGTGGCCATCGGCGACGGCGGCGTGGATGCGGTAGCGTCCTTGACGAAAGACCTCAGCACCGGCCTTACCAGGGAAGAAGCTTAAGCAATGCAGTCAGTCCTCTACGCGGCGGCGATGGTCCCCGCGAGTATCCCGAGCCCGGACTGGTCCGGCTTCGACATCCCGCTGCCGTGGGGGTCACTGCGCATCCACGCCTACGCCCTGTGCATCCTGCTCGGCATCATCGTTGGTCTCTGGCTCACCTCCGTGCGCTGGACCAAGCGCGGCGCCCCGGAGGGCAGTGTCTGGGACATCGCCATCTGGGCCATCCCGTTCGGCATCATCGGCGGCCGGCTGTACCACGTGGTGTCCTCGCCGGACGCGTACTTCGGCCCCGGCTTCGACGGCACCGGTGATTTGTCCCTGATTCCGCAGCTCCAGCGCGGCGGGCTGGGCATCTGGGGCGCCGTGTTGCTGGGCGCCGTGGGCGCGTGGATCGGCTGCCGGAAGGCCGGCGTCAAGCTGAGCGCTTTCCTCGACGCCGCGGCTCCCGGATTGCTGCTGGCCCAGGCGATCGGACGCTGGGGCAACTACTTCAACCAGGAACTCTTCGGCGGCCCCACCACACTCCCGTGGGGTCTGCAGATCGACGCCGACAACCCGAACTTCCCTCCCGGCATGGCCGCGGACACGCTCTTCCACCCGACCTTCCTTTACGAATCCCTCTGGAACCTGGCCGGCGTCGGCATTCTGCTGTTGCTGGACCGCAAGTTCCGGTTCCGCCGCGGCCGCCTGTTCTGCCTGTATGCCGTCTACTACACACTGGGCCGGGTCTGGATCGAAGCGATGCGGATCGACGACGCCGAGCAGATCAGCCTCTTCGGCATCACCACGCGGTTGAACGTGTGGACCAGCATCTTCGTCCTGCTGGGCGCGCTGGCTGTGTTCATCATCCTGGGCCTGCGCAAGCGCACGGAGCCCGACACGGTCTACCTGCCGGGCCGCGAACCGTCCGAATCTGACACCCACACGGACACCGACAGCGGCACTGACAGCACTGTTCCTGCCTACAGCAATGTCCGCCATTCGGATTCTGCTGTCTCAGATAGTGAATCGCGTGATAATCTCCCTGATAACCAAAGCGGTCCAGGCCACGTTTCCGCCCCAGCTGAAGCGTCAAAGGAATCCACCGGCGGCACCAAGCCCGCCACCGGAGTACCGGCGGCCGGAGCACCCGGCCACCAGGGGACCGGAACCGCTCCGGAAGCTGAGGGCACCAAATAGCTCAGCCCCGGCAAACCGGGCCGCGGAGTCACCCCTCGCAGAGCCCGTTTCCACAGCGTCGTGGCATCAGGGAAGACCGCGGACTGCAGACAGTTGCCGTTCGCGCAAACCCGGGACTGTGGTCGCGTAACTGTTAGTGCAGGAGGCGGCCCTGACCTACAATTCGAGTAAGAAAACACTTTGTTGTGCCCATCACACCGGCGCACCGATGCGGGCCAATGTTGTCCCTCCCATACGCACGATCAGGAGGAAGGACGTCTCCCATGACCCAAACCCTGCACAGCCCCAGTTGGTCCGACCCAAGCGAGCCATCGGCCGCCATGTCACCGTTCAAGCGCTTCGCGGCGCTTCCCGAAGCTGCCGGGCTCTACAACCCCGAGCAGGAGAAGGACGCCTGCGGCCTCGCCATCATCGCGACCCTGCGGGGGGAGCCGGGTTACGACATCGTTGACGCCGCCCTGACAGCCCTGCGCAACCTTGAGCACCGCGGTGCCGTGGGGGCCGATGAAGGCACCGGCGACGGCGCCGGACTGCTGATGCAGATCCCGGACGAATTCTTCCGCGCAGTCACCGACTTCGAACTCCCGGCACCCGGCCAGTTCGTGGTGGGCACGGCCTTCCTCCCCGCCGAGCAGCGCGAATCCGACGCCGCGAAGGCCGGCATCGAGGGCCTCGCCGCCGATGAGGGCCTCACCGTCCTCGGCTGGCGCGAAGTGCCGATCGTCGCTGACCTCGTCGGCGCGATGGCCCGGGCCTGCATGCCCTACTTCTCCCAGCCGTTCTTTGCCTCCAGCGCCGGGGAAGTGCTGGAACGCAACGAACTCGACTCCCGTGCCTGGCGCATCCGGAAGCGGGCGCAGAACAAGTTCGGCGTGTACTTCCCGTCGCTGTCCTGCCGGACCATTGTCTACAAGGGCATGCTGACCACGGCCCAGCTCGAGCCGTTCTACCCGGACCTCTCGGACAAGCGCTTCAAGACCAAGCTGGCGATCGTCCACTCACGCTTCTCCACCAACACCTTCCCGTCCTGGCCGCTGGCCCAGCCCTTCCGGACCATCGCCCACAACGGCGAAATCAACACGGTCAAGGGAAACCGCAACTGGATGCGTGCCCGCCAGTCGCAGCTGGCCAACCCGCTGCTGGGGGATTCACCGGAGGAGCTGTACCCGATCTGCACCCCGGGCGCGTCCGACTCGGCGTCCTTCGACGAGGTCGCGGAACTGCTCTGGCTCTCCGGCCGGCCGATCACACACTCGATCATGATGATGATCCCGGAGGCGTGGGAAAACCACGCCACGATGGATCCGGCCCGCCGTGCCTTCTACGAGTACCACTCCATGCTGATGGAACCGTGGGACGGCCCCGCCGCCGTGTCCTTCACCGACGGCAACCTCGTCGGCGCCACCCTGGACCGCAACGGGCTGCGCCCCGGCCGGTTCTGGATCACCGAGGACGGCCTGATCATCTTCGCCTCCGAGGTCGGCGTGATCGACGTCGTACCGTCCAAGGTGGTCAAGAAGGGCCGCGTCTCGCCCGGCAAGATGTTCCTCGTGGACACCGACGCCGGCCGGATCATCAGCGACGCCGAGGTCAAGGCCGAGGTGGCGGCCGCCAACCCGTGGGCCGACTGGGTCAGGGAAAATCTGATCGATTTGAAGGACCTGCCCGAGCGCGAGCACGTGGTGCACACCGCGGCCTCGGTCAATATCCGCCAGCGCACCTTCGGCTACACCACCGAGGAACTGAAGATCCTGCTCGGCCCGATGGCCCGCACCGGCGCCGAGCCGCTCGGCGCCATGGGCTCGGACACCCCGGTGGCCGTGCTCTCGAAGCGGCCCCGGCTGCTGTTCGATTACTTTGTGCAGTCCTTCGCGCAGGTCACTAACCCGCCGCTGGACGCCATCCGTGAGGAACTCGTCACGTCGCTGACCTGCGCGATCGGTCCCAACGGCAACCTGCTGGACACCAAGCAGGTCCGCCAGCCGCAGGTTTCGCTGCCGTTCCCGGTGATCAACAACGACCAGCTCGCCAAGATCGCGAACATCGAGAACGCCGACGGCGACAAGGTCGCCATGAAGGTCCGCGGCCTCTACCGCCCCGAAGGCGGCGAGAACGCGCTGCGCGCCCGGCTGACCGAAATCTGCGAGCAGGTCTCCGGCGCCATCAACCGCGGCGTCCAGTACGTGGTGCTCTCGGACCGTGACTCGAACGCCCAGTGGGCGCCGATCCCGTCCCTGCTGCTGGTCAGCGCTGTACACCACCACCTGCTGCGCAGCGCCAACCGCACCAAGACCGCCCTGGTGGTTGAGGCCGGCGACGTCCGCGAAACGCACCACGTGGCCGTGCTGATCGGCTATGGTGCCTCCGCGGTAAACCCGTACCTGGCGATGGAATCGGTGGAACAGCTCATCTCCACCGGAGACGTCGTGGGGGTCACCCCGCAGGACGGCGTCTACAACCTGATCAAGGGCCTCGGCAAGGGCGTCCTGAAGATCATGTCCAAGATGGGCATCTCCACGGTGGCCTCCTACACCGGCGCCCAGACCTTCGAGGCCCTGGGCCTCGGCCAGGACCTGGTGGACGAGTACTTCTCCGGAACGCACTCCCAGCTGGGCGGCGTCGGCCTGGACGTTATCGCGGCCGAGGTCGCGGCACGCCACCGGATGGCGTACCCCGAAAACGGCATCGAGCAGCCCCACCAGGCCCTGATGGGCGGCGGCGAGTACCAGTGGCGCCGCGACGGCGAGCCGCACCTGTTCAACCCGGAGACCGTGTTCCGGCTGCAGCACGCCACGCGTGAGCGCCGTTACGACATCTTCAAGTCCTACACCCGCGGTGTGGACGACCAGTCCGAGAACCTCATGACCCTGCGCGGGCTGCTGAAGTTCAAGGCCGGGCTGCGCCCGGCGGTCCCGCTCGAGGAAGTGGAGTCCGTCTCCAGCATCGTCAAGCGGTTCTCCACCGGGGCGATGAGCTACGGCTCGATCTCGCAGGAGGCCCACGAAACCCTCGCGATCGCCATGAACCGGCTGGGCGGCAAGTCCAACACCGGTGAGGGCGGCGAGGACGTGGACCGGCTGCTCGACCCGACGCGCCGCTCCGCGGTCAAGCAGATCGCGTCCGGCCGTTTCGGTGTGACGAGCCTGTACCTGACCAACGCCGACGACATCCAGATCAAGATGGCGCAGGGCGCCAAGCCCGGCGAAGGCGGCCAGCTGATGGCGCAGAAGGTCTACCCCTGGGTGGCCCGGACACGGCACTCGACCCCCGGCGTCGGACTCATCTCCCCGCCCCCGCACCACGACATCTACTCGATCGAGGACCTCGCCCAGCTGATCTACGACGCGAAGCGGGCCAACCCGTCGGCGCGGGTGCACGTCAAGCTGGTCTCCGAGGTCGGGATCGGCACGGTGGCCGCCGGCGTCACGAAGGCCAAGGCCGACGTCGTCCTGGTCTCCGGGCACGACGGCGGTACCGGCGCCTCGCCGCTGAACTCGCTCAAGCATGCCGGTGTGCCGTGGGAGCTGGGTCTCGCCGAGACGCAGCAGACGCTCATGCTCAACGGCCTGCGCGACCGTGTGGTGGTGCAGGTGGACGGCCAGCTCAAGACCGGCCGCGACGTTGTGATCGCCGCGCTGCTCGGCGGCGAGGAGTTCGGGTTCGCCACCGCTCCGCTGGTGGTCTCCGGCTGCATCATGATGCGCGTCTGCCACCTCGACACCTGCCCGGTGGGCGTCGCGACGCAGAACCCCGAGCTGCGCTCCCGCTTCAACGGCAAACCCGAATTCGTGGTCAACTTCTTCGAATTCCTCGCCGAGGAAGTCCGCGAGATCCTGGCCGAGCTTGGTTTCCGGAGCATCGAGGAAGCGATCGGCCACGCCGAAATGCTTGACACCCGCGAGGCGATCAACCACTGGAAGGCCGAAGGGCTGGACCTGGACCCGATCCTGCACGGGCTCGAGTTCGACGACGACGCCCCGCTGCGCAACCTCACCGGCCAGAACCACGAGCTGGACAAGCACTTCGACCAGCGCCTGATGGTGATGGCAGCGGAAGCGCTGAGCGACCGCACACCGGTCAAGATCGCCGTCGACGTCATCAACACGGACCGCTCGGTCGGCACGATGCTGGGCCATGTGGTCACCAAAACCTTCAGCACGGACGTGCTGGCGACGGACACCATCGACATCACGCTGACCGGCACCGCCGGCCAGTCGCTCGGCGCCTTCCTGCCGGCCGGCATCACGCTGCGGATGTTCGGTGACTCCAACGACTACGTCGGCAAGGGCCTCTCCGGCGGGCGCATCATCGTCCGGCCGGACCGGACCAACGTGTTCCCGGCCGAGCGCAATGTGATTGCCGGCAACGTGATCGGCTACGGCGCCACGAGCGGCGAGATGTATCTGCGCGGCCAGGTCGGCGAACGCTTTATGGTCCGCAACTCCGGCGCCACCGCGGTGGTCGAGGGAATCGGCGACCACGGCTGCGAGTACATGACCGGCGGCCAGACGCTCATCATCGGGCGCACCGGCCGCAACTTCGGTGCCGGCATGTCCGGCGGCACGGCCTACGTGCTGGACCTGAAGGCCGAACGCGTCAACAAGCAGGCCCTGGAATCCGGCGAGCTGCAGCTGCGCGAACTGGACGCCGAGGACCGTGAGATTGTCCATGGACTGCTCCTGAAGCACTCCGAGGAGACCGAGTCGCTGCTTGCGGCACGGCTGCTGGAGAACTTCGACGACACCGCAGCCCGCATCACCAAGGTGCTGCCGCGCGACTACGCGGCCGTCCTGCAAACCCGCCTTGACGCCATCGAAGAGGGCCTGGACCCCGACGGCGAAGAAGTTTGGTCTCGAATCCTGGAGGTTACCGGTGGCTGATCCACGCGGATTTCTGAAAGTACGTCAGCGCGAAACCCAGCCTCGCCGTCCCGTTCCGGTCCGCATTATGGACTGGAAGGAAGTCTATGAGGCCCAGGAAAAGGGTGTCCTGAAGGCGCAGGCCGGCCGCTGCATGGACTGCGGTGTGCCGTTCTGCCACCAGGGCTGCCCGCTGGGCAATCTCATTCCGGAGTGGAACGACCTCATCTGGCGGGACAAGGGCGAGGAAGCGATGGAGCGGCTGCACGCCACCAACAACTTCCCCGAGTTCACCGGCCGGCTCTGCCCGGCTCCCTGCGAGGCGTCCTGCGTGCTGGGCATCAACCAGCCCGCCGTCACGATCAAGCAGGTCGAGGTCTCGATCGTGGACCAGGCGTTCGAGAACGGCTGGGTCAACCCGCTGCCGCCGGCCCGCCTCAGCGGCAAGACGGTCGCCGTCGTCGGCTCCGGCCCCGCCGGGCTCGCCGTCGCGCAGCAGCTGACCCGCGTGGGCCACACCGTCGCGGTGTACGAGCGCGACGACAAGATCGGCGGCCTCCTGCGTTACGGGATCCCCGATTTCAAGATGGAAAAAGAGCACGTTGACCGCCGCCTGGAGCAGATGAAGGCCGAAGGCACCCGCTTCCGGACCGGCGTCGCCGTCGGCACGGACGTGACCTGGGAGCAGCTGCGCCGCCGTTACGACGCCGTCGTGGTCGCCACCGGCGCCACCGTCCCGCGTGACCTGCCGATCCCGGGCCGCGAGCTCGAGGGCGTGCACTTCGCGATGGACTACCTCGTCCCGGCCAACCGTGTGGTGGCGGGGGAGACGGTCGAGAACCAGATCAATGCGGCCGGCAAGCACGTTGTCATCCTTGGCGGCGGCGACACCGGCGCGGACTGCCTCGGTACCGCGCACCGGCACCAGGCCGCGTCCGTCACCACCCTGGCGATCGGCAAGCAGCCGCCGGCGGAGCGCGCGGGCCACCAGCCGTGGCCGACGTTCCCGACCCTGTTCGAAGTTGCCAGCGCCCACGAGGAAGGCGGCGAACGCACCTACCTCGCCTCCACCGTCGAGTTCGTCGGCGAGAACGGCAAACTGACCGGCGTGAAGGTGGCCGAGACCGAATTCGTCGACGGCAAGCGCCTCCCGAAAGCCGGCACCGAACGGATCATCCCGGCGGACCTGGTCTTCCTGTCCCTGGGCTTCACCGGTCCGGAACCGGCCGGAATCACCGAGCAGGTCAGCGCCGAATTCGACGGCCGCGGCAACGTGGCCCGCGACGGCTACTACATGACCAACACGGAAGGCATCTTCGTCGCCGGAGACGCCGGCCGCGGGCAGTCGCTGATTGTCTGGGCCATTGCCGAGGGGCGCGCGTGCGCCGCCGCGGTGGACAAGTTCCTGATGGGCAGCACCATCCTTCCGGCGCCCGTCGCCCCGACCGACCGGGCCATGGCCGTTTTGTAGGCCGCAGGGTCCCTGCTGGTGGCCGGCGACGGTCACATTCCACCAACAACTTCATCCATGCAATCGACTACTAGGGTAGGTATATGAGACGCGCTAAAATAGTGGCCACCTTCGGACCGGCAATTGCGAGCTTCGAGAACACTCTCGCCGTGCTGGAAGCCGGCGTCGACGTGGCCCGCATGAACATGAGCCATGGCGATTACGCCGTACACGACACCACGTACGAGAACGTCCGCAAGGCTGCCGGGCAGCTCGGCAAGCCGGTCGCCATCATGGCCGACCTGCAGGGTCCGAAGATCCGCCTCGGCCGGTTCGTGGACGGGCCGCACCTGCTGGCCGTCGGCGACACTTTCACCATCACCACCGACGACGTCCCGGGCACCAAGGACATCTGCTCCACGACGCTCAAGAGCCTCACCGAGGACGTCAAGCCGGGCGACGCGCTCCTGATCGATGACGGCAAGGTCGCCCTCCGCGCGATCGACGTCGACGACGTCAAGGTCGTCGCCCAGGTGATCGTCGGCGGCTACGTCTCGAACAACAAGGGCATCAACCTGCCCGGCGTTGCCGTCAACGTGCCGGCGCTGAGCGAAAAGGACGAGGACGATCTCCGCTGGGCCATGCGCCGCGGCGTGGACATGGTGGCCCTCTCCTTCGTCCGGGACGCCTCGGACATCAAGCGCGTCCACGAGATCATGGACGAAGAAGGCCGCCGCGTGCCGGTTATCGCCAAGATCGAGAAGCCGCAGGCCGTAGAGCAGCTCCCCGAAATCATCGACGCCTTCGACGCCATCATGGTGGCCCGTGGCGACCTCGGCGTGGAACTCCCGCTCGAGGAAGTGCCGATCGTCCAGAAGCGCGCCGTTGAACTGGCCCGCCGCTGGGCCAAGCCGGTCATCGTGGCAACCCAAGTGCTGGAGTCCATGATCGACAACCCGCGCCCGACCCGCGCCGAGGCTTCCGACTGCGCCAACGCCGTGCTCGACGGCGCCGATGCAGTTATGCTCTCGGGCGAAACCAGCGTGGGCAAGTTCCCGATCGAAACCGTCAAGACCATGGCCCGGATCATCGAATCCACCGAGGTCCACGGCCTGGAGCGCGTCCCCCCGCTGGGCACCAAGCCCAAGACCCGCGGCGGCGCCATCACCCGTGCCGCCGTCGAAATCGCCGACCAGCTGGATGCGAAGTACATCTGTACCTTCACCCAGTCCGGTGACTCCGCCCGTCGTTTGTCGCGGCTGCGTCCGATCCGCCCGGTCTTCGCCTTTACCCCGGTGGAGCATGTCTGGAACCAGCTCGCGCTGACCTGGGGCATCCAGCCGGTCCTGGTCCCGATGGTGGGCCACACCGATGAGATGACCGCCCAGGTTGACCGCAGCCTGCTGAACATGGACCTCGTCGAGGACGGCGACATGGTGGTTATCGCCGCCGGTTCGCCTCCCGGAAAGGCCGGTTCCACGAACCTGCTCAAGGTCCACAAGGTCGGCGACCTCGCCGACGCGGGCAGCCTGGGCGAGGCCACGGTTACCAAGGACAAGCTCGGCCCCTGGCCGGAAAGGAAGAAGCGGAACAACAAGATCTAGTTCCGCGCTTCAGCTCAACGGGAGGGTTCCCGCCGTTCATCACGGCGGGGGCCCTCCCTTTTTGCGCGCTTGGTATGTAATACCCCTGGGGGTATATGATTTCGATATGACAAGCAGCGAGGTCACACCCATTCCCGTACGCACCGTGGCAACGGAAGAACTCGCCGGGGCTTGGCCCGGTGTTGCCGTGGTCGACGTCCGCAGCCGGGAGGAATATGCGGTCGCCTGCATTCCCGGAAGCATCAACATTCCACTGGATGAGCTCCCGTCCCGCCTGAAGGACGTGGCGAACGCCACGGTCTACCTGCTCTGCGGGTCAGGCAAGCGCAGCAGCCATGCGGCCGCGATTCTTTCCGCCCGGGGCTACGACGTCGTGAACGTCGCCGGCGGCATCACCGAGTGGTACCGCAACGGCCATCCGGCGACCTACGCGCTGGCTCCGGGGGCAGTCCCCGGCCAGGCCGTTGGCGCACCCTCGTGGTGCGGCTGACCGGTCGCGGCCCGGGGATGTCCTGAGCGCAAGGACCGGCGGCGCCACCCACTTGCAGGATACCCCCGGGGGTATTAGTGTTGTTAGTAGTCGACGGGGGAGACCCCACCTCTTTACGAAGGAGAGAACATGCTTCTGGAACGCATTTATGATGAGGATCTTGCCCAGGCCAGTTACCTGATCGGCTGCCAGGCCAAGGGTGAGGCGGTGGTCGTGGACGGCCGGCGTGATATCGCGGTGTACCAGGCGCTGGCGGCGAAGAACGGGATGAAGATCGTTGCGGTCACCGAGACCCATATCCACGCCGATTACCTCTCCGGGACCCGGGAACTCGCCGCGGCGACGGGGGCGAAGATCNTGACACGATCACCCTGGGCAACATCAGCATCAAGGCCCTGCACACCCCGGGCCACACCCCGGAGCACCTGTCCTTTTTGGTCACCGACGGCGCGTTCAGCGACCAGGCCGGCTACCTGCTCTCCGGTGACTTTGTCTTCTCCGGCGATCTGGGCCGCCCGGACCTGCTCGATGAGGCCGCCGGCGGGGTCGACACCCGCTTCCTGGGCGCGAAGCAGCTCTTCGCGAGCCTGCGGAATAAGTTCCTGACCCTCCCGGACTACGTCCAGGTCCACCCGGCCCACGGTGCCGGCAGTGCCTGCGGCAAGGCCCTGGGCGCGATCCCGTCCTCCACGGTCGGCTACGAACGGCTCTACGCCTGGTGGGGCCCCTACCTGGCGGCCAACGACGAGCAGGGCTTCGTCGATGAACTCCTCGACGGCCAGCCCGACGCGCACGCGTACTTCGGCCGGATGAAGCGGGAAAACCGTGAGG
>NZ_JBWZCK010000018.1:0-31722 GCF_059383555.1 Pseudarthrobacter sp. MDT1-56 | reverse complement strand
CCTCACGGTTTTCCCGCTTCATCCGGCCGAAGTACGCGTGCGCGTCGGGCTGGCCGTCGAGGAGTTCATCGACGAAGCCCTGCTCGTCGTTGGCCGCCAGGTACGGGCCCCACCAGGCGTAGAGCCGTTCGTAGCCGACCGTGGAGGACGGGATCGCGCCCAGGGCCTTGCCGCAGGCACTGCCGGCACCATGGGCCGGGTGGACCTGGACGTAGTCCGGGAGGGTCAGGAACTTATCCCGCAGGCTCGCGAAGAGCTGCTTCGCGCCCAGGAAACGGGTATCGACCCCGCCGGCGGCCTCATCGAGCAGGTCCGGGCGGCCCAGATCGCCGGAGAAGACAAAGTCACCGGAGAGCAGGTAGCCGGCCTGGTCGCTGAACGCGCCGTCGGTGACCAAAAAGGACAGGTGCTCCGGGGTGTGGCCCGGGGTGTGCAGGGCCTTGATGCTGATGTTGCCCAGGGTGATCGTGTCACCATCGAACAACCGCTCCCCCTCGAACCCGTACTGCCAGTCCGGCCCGCCCTCACCCGAGACGTAAATCTTCGCCCCCGTCGCCGCGGCGAGTTCCCGGGTCCCGGAGAGGTAATCGGCGTGGATATGGGTCTCGGTGACCGCAACGATCTTCATCCCGTTCTTCGCCGCCAGCGCCTGGTACACCGCGATATCACGCCGGCCGTCCACCACCACCGCCTCACCCTTGGCCTGGCAGCCGATCAGGTAACTGGCCTGGGCAAGATCCTCATCATAAATGCGTTCCAGAAGCATGTTCTCTCCTTCGTAAAGAGGTGGGGTCTCCCCCGTCGACTACTAACAACACTAATACCCCCTGGGGTATCCTGCAAGTGGGTGCGGTCAGCCCTGCGGCTGTGGTGCCTGGGCGCGCAGGCTTGCAATGTCCAGGTTCTTGACGCCCTCAATGACCTGCTCGAGGCCTGCGGCATTGAGCGCGCCGGGCTGCGAGAAGACCAGGGTCTTGTCGCGGAAGGCCATCAGCGTGGGGATCGAGGTGATTCCCGCCGCGGCCGCCAGGGCCTGCTCGGCCTCGGTGTCCACCTTGGCGAAGACGACGTCCGGGTGCTTTGCTGAGGCCGCTTCATAGGTGGGGGCGAACATGCGGCAGGGGCCGCACCACCCGGCCCAGAAGTCGACCAGGACGATGTCGTTGGTTTCCAGCGTTTCGGCGAGGGTCTTTTCGGTGACGTCGATGGTTGCCATGATTACTTCCATTCCTCCGGGTTGTGGGGTGAGCGGTACTGCTGTCAGGGGCGGGTCAGGTGGTCGGCAGGCCCGCGCGGGTCCACGCGATCATGCCGCCGTCCATGGTGTCTGCGGTGAAGCCGGCAGCGTTGAGGGCGTCCGCCACACGTGCGCTCCGGTTGCCACTGCGGCAGATGGCGATCACGGGAACCGTGGCGTCGAGCTCGGACAGGCGGGCCTGCAGTTCGCCCATGGGGATGTGGATTGCGCCGGGGATCATTCCCTCGGCGACTTCGAAGTCCTCGCGGACGTCCAGGATCTGCGCCTGGTTCCGGCGCTGGTCTGCTTCGGTAATGGTGATTCCTGCCATGATGGTGCCTTTCGGTTCGGGAGTGTCGGATGCTGGGCCGGACTGGTCAGACCGGCGTGGGCTGGGTGTCCTGGCTGGTGGTGCGGTTGGACCTGCGCAGCGGGCACGCGTTGACGAAGAACCAGCAGACTGCAGCCGCGACAAGCGCAGCTCCCGCGACGCCCAGGGCGATCGGTCCGCGCAGATCCACGGGGGCCTGCTGGATAAGGACGAATGCGCCCATCACCAGCACGAACCAGCCGAAGCCCTTGCGCAGGGCTGCTTCAGGAATGCGACCGGCCAGCTTGGACCCGATCAGGGTGCCGACGATGGCGGCCGCCGTAACGGCCAGCGTGATCCCCCAGTCCAGCTCCACGGTGGTCAGATAACCGGCCAGCCCGGCGAAGGACTTCATGGCGATCACGACGAGCGAGGTTCCGACGGCGATTGCCATCGGCAGGCCGCCGAGCAGCGCCAGTGCCGGGACCACCAGGAATCCGCCGCCGGCACCGACCAAACCGGTGACCAGGCCGACGACGAGGCCGTCGAGAAGTACGCGGAACAGCGGCAGTTCGGTGTGCTTGGGCGCCTCGTTGCCCGCGTCAGCCTTCTTCTTGCGTCCGCGGATCATGGCGATGGAGGTGGCCACCATCATCAGGGCAAACGCGATAAGCAGGATCTGGCCGGGGATGTGACCGCCGAGGAGGCCGCCCACGAAGGCGCCGACCATGCCCGCGGCGCCGAACAGCAGGCCGGTGCGCCACATGACGCGTCCGGCACGGGCGTGGCTGAAGACGCTGACGGCCGAGGTTACGCCGACCACGAACAGGGAGGCGGCAATCGCTTCCTTGGCTTCGAATCCGGCCACGTAGACCAGGATCGGCACAGTCAGGATGGATCCGCCGCCGCCGAGCACACCGAGCGACAGCCCGATGAGCACCGACAGGGCAAGAACGAGGATCAGCGTAGTGGTCATGAGGCCTTGGACTCCGGGGTCAGGGAACCAGCGACGGCAAACTGCAGGATGGCGGACTCGCGGGTCGGCTCCTCGGCGGCCTTGTTCCAGGGCATGGCAGAGATTGCCTGGCCCATGGCGCAGGTGTTGGTGGCGGCCGAGAAGGTCAGTCCGGCACCGATGGCTCCGGCGAGGAGCCGGATCTTCGGCGAGACGAACTTGCCGCCGGCAAGGCCCATAACCACGAGGGAACCGGCAGCAAGCCGGACCTGGCGCTCGAGGTCCCAGCGCGCCTTGCCGCGGACCACGTCGCCGCCTGCCTCAGCGTAGCCGGGGGCGCCGCCTGCCAGGACGTAGGCGGTGCCGATACCCGCGCCACCCAGGCGCTGCCGTGCCTGCTCGGCCCGCGCTCCCGACTGGCAGACAAGCACGACGCGGCTGCCCAGGCGGGCGGCCAATTCGTCAGTGTGCTCGGAGAGCAACGGCAGCGGGACGTTGTAGGAGCCGCGGATGTGCATGTTTTCAAACTCGGCGGCCGAGCGGACATCGATCACGATGAGGTCCTGGTGTTCCTGGAACCAGCTACGCAGCGTTTCCGGAGCCAGCGAGGTGACTGCCGGTGCGGCGGAGGAAGTGGAAGAGGGCGACATGGGTGTCCTTTCGAGACGGGCTAACAACAAACTGAATACCCCACCGAGTATTGCAGATACCCCTGGGGGTAGTCAAAAATACCCATGGGGGTATATCCTTGAGCATAGCCATCCCTAACTTTGGAGACACCCATGGACCTTGATTCAGCTGAACTCGCCCCCGTCATCAACCGGCTCAAGCGCGCTCAGGGACAGCTGGGGGCCGTCATCCGGATGCTGGAGGAGGGACGCGACTGCAAGGACACCGTCACGCAGTTGGCCGCCGTCTCGAAAGCGCTGGACCGGGCGGGATTCGCCATCATTGCCAGCGGCCTGGAGCAGTGCGCGGTCCGGAAGGACTCAAGCATGAGCACGAAGGACCTGGAAAAGCTCTTCCTCTCCCTTGCCTGAGGCACCGGCTGGCTCGGGCAACCAGCGCAGTCGGCCCGCGGCTCAGGTCCCGCAGAAGGTCCGGTAGGCGCCGAAGTCCCCGGGCGCGCCGGCGGCGTAGCGCTCCAGGCCGGGGCGCTCGTCGTACGGCTGGGTCACCGCGTCCAGGAGCCGTCCGAGCGGTTCCAGATCACCGCCCGTGGCCGCGGCGAGGGCCTCCTCGACCAGGTGGTTGCGCGGGATATAGGCGGGGTTGACCCGGTCCATCGCGTCGGCGTCGGGGCCGAGGGCGCTCCAGCGCTCGGCCCACGCATCGAAGGCGGACGGATCAGCCAGCAGGCTGCGCGCCGGCTCGATGTCGCCCCGGGCGAACGCGCTGAGGCTCCGGAAGAACAAGGTGTGGTCAACCCGGCCCTCCTGGAGAAGGCTGAGGACCTCGTCCACGAGAGGCGGCGCCACGTCGTCGTCGAGCCCGTCAGGCAGGCCGAGTTTCGCCGCCATGCCGGCCGACCAGGCCGCGCTGTACTGCCGGCGGAACGCGGCTAGGGACTCCTGGGCCAGGTCGACCGCCCGCTCCTGATCGTTGTCGAAGAGGGGCAGCAGGGACTCCGCGAGCCGCGTGAGGTTCCATTCCGCCATGACCGGCTGGTTGCGGTACGAGTAGCGGCCGGTCTCGTCGATCGAGCTGTAGACCGCGGCCGGATCGAAGATGTCCAGGAAGGCGCAGGGCCCGTAGTCGATGGTCTCGCCGGAGATGGTCATGTTGTCGGTGTTCATGACGCCGTGCACGAAACCCACCAGCATCCATTGGGCCACCAGCGACGCCTGGGCGGCGACCACCGCCTGGAACAGGGCGAGATAGGGCTGCCCGGTCTCCGCGGCCCCGGGGTGGTGGCGGGCAATCGCATGATCGGCGAGGCGGCGCAGGAGGTCGAGGTCGCCCGTGGCCCGGGCATACTGGAAACTGCCCACGCGCAGATGACTGGAAGCGACCCGGGTGAGCACTGCGCCTGGCAGCAGGGTTTCGCGGAGCACCGGGCGCCCCGTCGCCACCACGGCGAGGGACCGGGTGGTGGGGATGCCCAAGGCGTGCATCGCTTCGCTCACGATGAACTCCCTCAGCATCGGCCCGACCGCCGCCAGGCCGTCGCCGCCGCGGGCGAACGGTGTGCGCCCGGAGCCCTTGAGGTGGACATCGCGCAGGTGGCCGGACGCATCGGTGATCTCACCGAGCAGGAGCGCCCGGCCGTCGCCGAGGCGGGGGGCCAACCAGCCGAACTGATGGCCGGTGTAGGCCTGGGCCACAGGAGTGGCGCCGCTGGGGACCAGATTGCCGATCAGCAGACGTACCCCGTCCGGATCCCGGAGGTAGGCGGCGTCAAGGCCCAGCTCGGCGGCCAGCGGCTCGTTGAGCACGAGGAGCCTCGGGTCGGGAGCGGTCTCCGCCTGCCAGGGGATGGCCATTTCCGTGAGCTCCCGGGCAAAGCGGCCGTCAAAGGCGACGGTTGAGGAGGCTGCGGCAGTCATACCCCCAGAATATCCTGCGGCACCTTCTCGATGGCGACCGTCTCGATGATCCTGGTCGACGGCTCTCCGACAAGCGCCGGCGCCGTCACCCCGGTTTTCCACGTGTCGTTCTGCAGCCGGCCCAGGAAATCCACGGCTGCTGCCTGCGTATCGAAATCCATCTCCAGCATCACGTAGTCCTCCTGGTCAAGGGGACGCGAGATCCGGTAGGACCGCACCCCCGACGCGGCGCGGTTGAGGGGGTCACTGTCGAAGGCCCTCCTCCACATGCCGAAGTCCCGGACCTGGTGTTCGATCTGCAGGGTAATCACTGGGGGCACTCCTGTCGACGGCGTGTACATGCCCAACTGTAGGCCCGGAAGGCCGCAGCAGGTAAGGCGTCCGGCAGGATGAAATTTCACGCGTAGCCCTGCGGCCCGCCCGGGAGGGGTTCACACGTGCTCCGCGGGCGGAACAATGCAGGGCGTGGTGCCTCACGTCAAGATGCTCGCGAAACGGCTGTGCGTGCCTCACGTATTTTTGCTCGCGTGGGCGAGGCACGCATTGCCTGGGTCTTGTCGGCGGCGAGGCTGATGAGCTGGAGCTGGATGTCTGTGATTCCGCGGGTGAGATCGGCGGGATTCGTGGAGTTGAACAGGACCTCGAGTTCAGCGGCTTTGGCAGGTGTGAGCACACGCGCGTCGGTGACCCGCTGGTAGGGGGTTCGGGGTTTGTCGTAGATGCGGGTCTTGTGGCCGTTCCGGTTCTCCCGCCAGCCAATGGCCTTCTTCGTCGCGGTAAACATGTTGAACCGGATCCGCACGAGGGCGTAGAGCTCGTTGAGCAGCTGCAGTTCCAGTGCGGTGTCGTACCGGTAGTGGAAGGCGTGGCGGCGCACGATGTCACCGTTTTTCTGCTCCACATGGGCGTTGTCGTTGGACTTGTAGGGCCTGGCCCGCGTGAAGTAGATGTCCCGGGCCGTTGCCCAGCCGACGAGCGCCTGGTTGATGAAACTCCCCACCGTTATCGGTGTCCAAACCCGTGAGCGGGAACGGCAGCCGCTCCGCGACGGTCTCCATCGCCGCGAGGATCCATTTGTAGGCGCTGTTGCGGATCGCGACGTTCTCCGTCCAGCCGGTGAACACGTCGGTGGCGGTCAGTGTGCGGGCGAATTCCCCCACCAGGGCAGGGCCGCAGTGCGCGACCAGATCCGCCTCGATGAACCCAGGAACCTGCTCGTGTTCCTGGCCGGCCCGGCGCACCGCGATAGACGAGCGGAGCTCGCTGCCGGCCTTCGTGGCGGACAGGCCCTTCGGCGCCATCCCCGCCCGGGTGGGCTTCAGGAGCCGGTCGATCGTGGCCCCGGAGACGGCCATTAGCTGGTCCCGTATTTCCGGGCTGAACCGCACATTGTTCAGCTCACCATAGGCTTCCAGTTTCGGCAGCCACAGGTCCATGGTCGCCGCGAGGTATTTGCCCGAGGGCATGCCGGCCAGCCGCCAGACCCTGATCAAGGCCACCAGCGTGTCGTATCCATAAGTCCGCGGGCGGGGCTTCCGCTTCGCTTTCCGGACGGGAGTTTTACGTTTCAGCGCCGTGGACAACGCGCGGCGGGCGTTGGCCCGGGACCAGCCGGTGACCGCGACCAGATCGTCCAGGATCCTGCCCTTGTCCTTCTTGGCCGCCCGTGCGTACTCCGCCGCGGATTGCTTCGTGATCTCCCTGCGCGCTGACAACGACAAACCCTGACCCATCCATCATGGTCCCAGCAGCACCCGGAGCCAGACCCGTTTCGCGAGCACTTCCCAAATGAGGCACGCACCCCATTTCGCGAGCACTATTCGTGAGTCTCGTCGCAGGGTTGACAGGCCATTCAGGGGCGCGGAGCATGGCGTTCATGTGCGCAATGGTAAGCGGCACGCCCAGGAAGCTGGACCCGTGAGTCGCGGGGCTTCGACCACCGTCCGGACTGGCTCCGGCCTGGTGCTGGCGGTGCTGGCCTCCGGCCAGTTCCTGATGACCCTCGACAGCTCGGTGATGAACGTGTCGATGGCCACGGTGGCTGCGGACCTGGGGACGACGATCACCGTGATCCAGACGGCGATCACCCTGTACACCCTCGTTATGGCGTCGCTGATGATTACCGGCGGCAAGGTGGGGACCATTATGGGCCGCCGCCGCGCGTTTGCCCTCGGCCTGATCATCTACGCCGCGGGGTCACTCACGACGGCGCTTGCTCCCAACCTGGGGGTGCTGCTGCTGGGCTGGTCTCTCCTGGAGGGTGTCGGAGCGGCACTGATTATGCCCGCAATCGTCTCGCTGGTTGCGGCCAACTTCCCGCCCGAACGCCGCGCCGGAGCCTACGGGCTGGTGGCTGCGGCGGGCGCCATGGCGGTCGCTTGCGGGCCCGCTGATCGGCGGTGCAGTGACCACGTTTGCATCCTGGCGGTATGTCTTCGTCGGCGAGGTCGTCATCGTTGTGGCGATCCTGCTGGTCCTGCGCAAGGTTGAGGACGTATAACCGGCCAAGGTCCGGCTCGATTTCGTGGGATCCGCGTTGTCGATAGTGGGACTGGGCATGGTTGTGTACGGTGTGCTGCGTTCGGGCGAGTGGGGCTGGGTGCAGTCCAAGACCGGCGCGCCGACGGTCCTGGGTCTCTCCCCCGTGGTGTGGCTGCTGATTGGCGGGCTGCTTGTCCTTTATGTGTTCCTGCGGCGGACATCGCACTTTGCCGCAGTGGGCGGCGATCCCCTGGTCGATCCGGGGCTGTTCCGGAACCAGCGTCTCACCGGCGGCCTCAGCGTATTCTTCGCTCAGTTCCTCGTACAGGCCGGAGTGTTTTTCACCATCCCCCTGTTCCTGTCGGTGGTGCTGGAGTTGAGCGGGCTCGAGACCGGGATCCGGATTTTCCCGCTGTCCGTAGCGCTGATTCTGGCCGCCGCGGGAATCCCCAAAGTCTGGCCACGTGCCAACCCGCGCCGTGTCGTCCGGCTGGGGCTGATGCTGATGATCGTCGGCATCCTCATTCTCGTGGCAGGAATGGATCCCGGTGCGAATGCAGGCATCGTGGCCATCCCGATGCTGTTGATGGGCTTTGGGCTGGGGGCACTGTCCTCGCAGCTGGGCGCCATCACCGTCTCCGCGGTCCCGGACTCACAGAGCGCAGAGGTCGGCGGGCTGCAGAACACGGCTACCAACCTCGGGGCCTCGCTGGGGACCGCGCTGATCGGGTCGGTACTCATCGCCACCCTGAGCGCTGCGTTCATGGCCGGCATCCAGGATAACCCCGCTGTCCCGAGCTCCGTGCAGGAGCAGGCCTCGGTCCAGCTGGCCAGCGGCGTGCCGTTCATTTCCGATACGCAGCTTCGGAGCGCGCTGGAGGATGCCGGAGTCGACCAGCCGACGGCCGACGCCATCATGTCGGTCAACTCCGGCTCCCGCCTGGATGCCCTGCGGGCCGCGTTGGCCCTGACCGCGTTGCTGGCGATCGCTGCCCTGTTCATCACCGGACGCCTCCCCGAGGAGGCCGTCGGGTCGCAGCCTGTGTCCGCACCGGACAAGGTAGCGTGAGGAGTGCGCCGTCCCTGCAGAGTCCCCCAATGATGCAGGGGCGGCGCCTTCGTGGCCGGTGCTACTGGCGCTGGAAGAGATTCAGAATGTTGCCCTCGCTGTCCAGGAACCACGCGGCTTTGCCCACCGGAGTCGATGCGATCCCGTTCTCAGTCTTCAGACCGGGAAAGTCGTATTCCTCGAACACCACACCGCGGCCGCGCAGGTCCTGCACCTCGGCCTCGATGTCGTCTGTTCCCCAGCCCAGCTGGGTGTTTTTCGCTGTTCCTGCATTCTCCGTCTGGTAGAGCAGGAAAGCCGTTCCTTTGCCGCAGCGGTACAGCAGATTCTCCTCGTCCATAATGTCGTCGGGCTCCAGTCCCAGCACGTCACGGTAGTAGTTACGCGCCCGAACGATGTCCTTCGCTGGGAGGACTGCGGAGATTTCGAGATCCTTGAGCATGATTGTTTCTCCCTCTTGATCAGTGTTGATCAGTTTCTGGAAGTCACCCCAGCTGCCATCCACGATGACGTCCGCCGGCAACTCGGCGTACCCGGCCACGTCGTGCCAACCGCGGGCCTCGCTTCCCGGGTCATCAACTTGCTCAGCATCAGCGATGGACAACACACATCTGCTCCTCGAAGGTGCTGATGCGCACTATCGTAGGCCAGGGATCACGGGAGTCAAGACCGTCCGGAATCGCCGCCGGCGCGGAGGAAATTCCGTGGCCGCTGCCGGGTGACGGCAGCGACGTCGCCGGCTAGGATCCCGCGTCCGTAGTCCTGGTCGGGGCATTGGCCTGGTCGGACTGGTGGTGCTGCCGGCGGCTCGCCAGGAGGAAGGGCACGGCGATCAACTCGATCACGCCGCCGATCGCCAGCGAGGCAGGGTAGCCATACACATCGGCTGCCCGGCCAAGCACCGGCTGGACAACCACGCCGCCGCTGGACCCGATGAGTGAGTCGAAGCTCAGCACCGTGGCCCGCTGCTTCGAGGCGATCATGTCGTTCAGGTAGGCCTGCCGCACCGGGGTGCCCGCCGAGGCCACCACGGCCCAGAGCGCCAGCAGCACCAGGGCCACCCAGAACACCCGGGTGAACCCGAGAACGATCAAGATCAAGGCGCTCAGCAGGCTGCACAGAATCAGCACCGTCGTGCGTTTGCGGACGAGGAGCCGGACGCGCGGAGCCAGCCAACCGCCGAGCACGTCTGCTCCCGCCACCAGTGCCGCCGCCAGGCCCGCCACGGCGTACGCGCGCGGGTCACCGAAGAGCTCAAGCAGGTAGGGCTGGAGGGCATAGAACACGTAGAAGCCGACGCCGGCACTGAACGGTGCCGCCAGCATCACGTAACGCACCGGCGGATTTTTCAATCCGTTCTCGATGGACGCGGAGAGGACGGCACGGGTTGCCTGCAGCGGGTGCGTCGAACGTTCCGGGGTGAAACCGACATCCCGCATGAGGGCGAAGGCCACAACAAACATCACCACCAGCACACCCACCCGCAGCAGGAACGGCACGCCCAGATTGGTGGCCTGCGCAATCACACCGCCGGCCACCGAGCCCAAGAGCATCCCTACGCCCGCCACCATTTGTCCCCGCCCGAGCACCGCCTCCAGCCCGCCCTCATAGCCGGAAAAGGTTAACGCATCGACGAGCCACGCCTCGACCGCGCCAGAGAAGAACGTGAAGCCCAGACCGAGCAAAACCGAGACCACCGCCCACAGCCAGAACGGGGCGGACAGCTGCCAGAGCAGGTAGTAGAGGTAGGTCGATACGGCCAGGGTCACGGTGCCGAGCAGGAAGGAAACGCGGCGCCCCCAACCGTCGGCAATCACCCCGGTGGGCACCTCGAACAGGACCATGCCGGCCATAAAAAACGCGTTGGCGGCAAAAGCCTCAAGGTTGCTGAGTCCGGCGTCCAACAGGAACAGGGTGTTGATCCCCCAGATAAACGAGGCCGCCAGGGTATTGCCCAGCGTCAACGTGAGGTAGATGCGCTGGATCTTTCGGGCGGCGGTGTTCATCGCAGGACCGTCCCCGCCAGTGCGAGGTAAGGACACGCGCCCATTCTCGTCTCCTTCGTCGGCGCGCACCAGAGCCGATCTTCGAGCCGGTGCGCAAAGGGCCGCTCAGCCGCCCTCCGGCACCGCAAGGTGAACCATGACCTGGTCTCCTGCAGCGAGACCGGCCGCTGTCCTGATGGCCTTTTTGACCGGAAGCAGATAGGTCCCGCTCTTGCTGTCAGGAAAGAGGGACGTGGACCAGTTGTGGCCGGAGACGGTCGCAGTGATTTTGACGGAACCAAAGCCCCGTCGAAATGCCGCCGTATCCTCCCTGATCTCCGCTGCGAGCTGTTCCGGAAGGGTGAGGAAGTGCCATCCTGCTTCTCCCGGATAGTGCCACAGCGTGGCCGTGAAGGCATAGGTCAGCGCCATGCTCTGATGGGCCTTAGAGCGAGCCGCCGGCGACTTCCGGCGTCCCCGCATCATCTCCGGGTCCGCCACGGCCGCCTCCGTGACCATGATGTCCCCCGTGCCCTCCGCCGTGCTGGCCGGCGTCGCCCACCCTTTCGCGGGCGAGGAACGTCTCGACGTCGAAGAGGTTGTCAGCCCGGCGCGCGACATTGAGAAGTGTGGACATCGATGCCACCTCTTCAACCTGCTCCTTGAGGAACCAGAGCATGAACTGTTCACCCAGGGGGTGGTTTTCAGACCGGGCCGCGGCGAACAATTCCTTGATGCGGTCCGTGACCTCCACCTCCTGGGCGAGGGCAAGGACCAGTGGTTCCTCCGCCGATGCGAAGTCGTTCCGGACCGGGTCGATGCCGGGGATGGTGATCTTGATGCCACGGTCCAGGATGTAGCGGACCATCATCATGGCGTGGTTCCGCTCCTCCAGCGACTGGCGGTAGAAGTGCTTGGCCAGCTGGGGCAGGTCCTGTCCGTCGAACCAGGCAGCTATGGCAATGTACTGCTGGGAGGCCGCGAACTCATTACCGACCTGGCGGGTCAGCAGTTCGTTGAATTGGGGGCTCATGGGGGCTCTCCTCAGGTCGGTGTTCAAGGGTGTGGACCTGCGGCGCCGGGCCTCTGCTGCCCCGGGACTGCCGGAGGGCCTGAAACGAGCGTCCTCCGCTTTCGATCTCCGCGTCAAGACCCTGCTGCCTCTGCCAGGGGTGCGCTTCGACGGACCGCCTGACCGTCAGGCCGCCTCGAGGATCTGTTTCAGCAGGGCGAGATCTTTGCGCATCGCGCGGCGCATCATGGGAGCCATCAGGAGGTTCATAACGGCGGAGAATCCCGCTGGTTGGCCGGTGTTGCGCAAAGTCATTCAGGTTGCGGAGCCGTCGGTGTCTGCCCAGGTGTACGTGGTTC
The DNA here is from genome assembly GCF_059383555.1 of Pseudarthrobacter sp. MDT1-56. Taxonomy (NCBI): domain Bacteria; kingdom Bacillati; phylum Actinomycetota; class Actinomycetes; order Micrococcales; family Micrococcaceae; genus Pseudarthrobacter; species Pseudarthrobacter sp. MDT1-56. Next base: position 19,768 of record NZ_JBWZCK010000018.1, on the reverse strand, counting down.
GCATGGGGAACGGGCCCTGGGCCGTCCGCATCACCAGCTTCGTGCCCGGGTTTAGCTCGGTGAATTCGTACACGTAGTCCAGGTTCCGGCCCAGGAACGGGGCACGGAAAGCCAGCCGGGATCCGACCGCCAGGGGCGGCGTGGATTCCCAGCGGACCGACTTGATGTTGGTGTACCACCTGGGGGCGTTCCCGGGGTCCGAGGCGTAGGCGGCCACGACCTCGCGCGGCCGGTCGATGACAATCTCCGTCGCGACGTCAACCATATCTATATCCCTTCCGTCAAGCGTCCGCCGCGCATCAGATACCGGCTACTTCGCGGCCCGTGAACGCTACGAGCCGGTCCATGCCCGCCGCCGATTCATCAACGAGCGTTTCCTCGGCAAAGCTGGTGCCGCGCTGCTGCGGGCTGATGGTGTTGCGGGCAAGGCCCAACACGTAGTCGGCGAGCACGGGCGAGACCGTGAGCTCCTGCCCGGTGGCCTTCGCGAAGTCCCAGGCGTGGACCAGCAGTTCCAGGTTCAGGATGTTTGCGACCAGCGTCGCCGGGAGCTCCGCGAAGCCCATGTCCAGGCTCCCTTCCAGGCCGCGGGCACGGAAGGCTTCCAGCGTGTCCCGCGCGGCGTCGGCAATCCGGGCCTCCGGCGACGCTGACGGCTGTGCAGGAACGGCCACCCCGAGCGCCTTGCCGATCGAGGCAATCGAACCGGAGAGATGGTCCAGCAGACCGGCCACGGTGAAGTCCTCGCAGGGCGTGGGGGCAGCCATGTCCGAGTCCTTGAGGCCGCGGAGGACGCGCTGCACGACGGCGAGCCCGGCTTCGGCGCTGCCCAGTTCGTCGAGGGGGTCCGGGGCCGCCGACCACTCGTCGGCTCCGGCATCGCCGCTGGTGGCCAGCAGCACCAGGCGCTCCAGGAAGTGGTTCCAGCCCTCGGCATGGTCGACTTCCTGCGCCGCCGTCAGCCCCTCATGGATGAGCTGGACGGTAGTTCCGCCGTCGACCGCTTCCAGCGTCACGGTCACGGTGGAAGCACCGGGCGGCAACTGGCCGTCCCCTTCCCAGCCCCACGTGTAGACGACCCGTTTTCCCGGCTCGATCTCCGTGAAGGTTCCCATCGCCACATGGCCGGGGGTGACGGTCCAGCGGTAGTCTCCGCCGATGCGCAGGTCGACCCGCACCGCGACGGCCTGCCAGCGGCGGAGCCTCTCCGGCTCCGTGATGAGCGCGAAGGCCGCGTCCGGATCAACCGGGAGGAAGACAGTTTTGCTGAATGACATCAGTTTTTCCCTTGCGATGGTGGTCGTGGGAGCCGGCCGGCGTCAGCCACCAGCAGGTCCAGTTCGTTGGTCCAGAAGGAGTCGAATTGTTCACGCAGCCGGACCATCCCGGCCGCGTCCAGACCCTCATCATGCACCCACCGGAGAGACAGCAAACAGGAGCACCCCATGCACATTGATATGCCGACCCGATACGACGTGGAACGTCTGGCGGCCGCACGCGATCCCCACAGCGTCACGGTGTATTTATCGACGAGCAGCGTCCCGGCCGATTCGGAGCAGAACCAGACCAGGGCGCGTGTTTTGTTCGGTTCCGCCATCGATCAGCTCCGTGAGGTGGGAGGCAAAGAACCGGTCGCCGCGATAGAAACGTTTCTCAACGAGCTGCTGGGAGCCCCGGAGTTCTGGTTTGACATGGGGCGGAGCCTGGCCATCTTCGCGACACCGTTATCGGTTCTTGAGTTCCGTTTGCCCAACGAGCTCGAAGACCACGTGAGCGTGACTGACCGCTTCGCAATAACCCCGCTCCTGCGGGCCTTGACCTTCCCGAACGCGGCGCTCGTGCTTGCGATCTCCCAGAACGGGGCCCGCCTGGTGGAAGTCTCGGCCGAACGGCCTGCCGAAGAAGTCACTGTGCCGGGCATGCCCAGTGATGCCTCGAGTGCCGTTGGGCTAGACTCGATCGGCGGCCATGCCCCCGCCGGGCGGCTGCAGGGCGACGAGGGACGCAAGGTGCGGCTGACCCAGTACGCCCGGGCCGTCGACCACGCGCTTCGTCCGCTGTTGAACGGTCAGTCGTTACCGCTGGTTATCGCTGCGACGGAGCCGCTCAGGAGCATCTACCGCAATGTCGCGGGATACGCACACCTCGCTTCAGAGGTCATCGAGGGGAACCCCGACGAGCTGACCTCGGCCCAGTTGGCGGACGCGGCGCGCGGTGTGCTCGACCGGATCTACGCGGCCGATCTTGTTGCGCTGCAAACGACATTTGAGGAGCGCCGCACCAACGGTCGTGCCTCGACGGACCTCAGCGATCTGGCACGGGCGGCTGCCTTCGGTGCGGTGGCTACGCTCGTCGTGGACATGGATGCAGAGGTCAAGGGTTCCGTGGGAGACGATGGCGTGCTCAGCCTGGATTCGGAGACGGGCCAGGACGCGATCGAGGAAATTGCCCGGCGGGCGCTCGGGTCGGGTGCCCGCGTCCTCGCGGTGCGACGATCCGATATGCCGGAGAATGTACAGGCCGCCGGAATTCTTCGCTACACCATCTAAGTCGTACTACCCGGTCTGAGGGGCGGTGCCGGCGGCCGGGACCGGAGTGAAACCCTGGGCGAGCTCGATCAGGATGCGGGTGCCGAAACCCGTCGCGCCCTTCGAACGCCAGAACCCAAAGGGCTGCTGCGAGGTATACCCCCTGGGACGGCAGCCTGGAACCACCGCCCATTGGCCTCGGGCGGAGCATCTCGTAGCATGTCGACTAGTGACCCGGCACGTTCGCTGGCCGGGGGGCGAAAAGGATGAGCCGTGGTGAGTGACGGCACCGGCCAGGGTCCGCCGGGCGAAAGTATCGCGGCGGGCAGGCCACCCCGCGGCGTCACGGAGGCCGTCACCACGATGATGCGCCGGGGCGGCGTCCCGGGCCTCTCCCTGACCGTGGTGAATCGCGATCGTGTGCTCCTCGCCGCCGGGTACGGTCTCGCCAACCGCTCAGCACAGACGCCTGCAACAGCCTCGACGTCGTATCTGTGGTTTTCCATGTCCAAGATCGTGACCGCGACGGCTGCGTGCCGGCTCGTTGACGAAGGCCGCCTCGATGTGAACGCCCCGGTCGACGAGTACGTAGATTACCTGCGGGCGCCCGGGACGACGACGCCGAGCGTGGGCCAGTTGCTCAACCACACCGCCGGCTTCGGCAACCCGCTGCCCATTCGCTGGGTGCACCCGGCCGGCGTGGATCCGCCGGACCCCGGGGCCCTGCTCCGCCGTCTGATGGGCAGGCGCCGCGCCTACCGGTATCCGGCCGGGCACGGCGCCAGGTACTCCAACGTCGGCTACCTTGCCGCCGGACAGGTCATCGCCGCCGCGTCCGGGATGCCGTTCGAGGCGTATGTCCACCGGTCCGTCCTGGGACCTGCGGGCATGGGACACACCGGGTTCCGCTACCAGGAGGGCGCAGTGAAGGCGACCGGTTACGTCAAGGCGCCGCGGATCGTGGACCCCCTGCTGCGCGGCCTGCTGCCCCGCGGGGTCGCCGGGGACCGCCACGGGCCGTGCCTGTCCCTTAACCCCTTTTACGTGGACGGCCCCGCTTACGGCGGCCTGGTGGGTGACGTCCTGAATGCGGGCCGGTTCCTTCGTTTGCACCTTCGCGACGGCGAGATCGACGGAGCCCGGGTCCTCTCCCCCGAATCGGCCCGGAACATGCGCACCATTGACCAGGCAGGCAGGCCGTTCGACCACGGAACCGGCTGGTTTCGCCGGCCGACGAAGGACCCAGGGCAGTGGGTGGAGCATTTCGGCGCCGGCGCGGGCTTCTGGAACGTTATGCGCCTCTACCCCGGCCGCGGTCTCGGCATCGTGGTCATGAGCAACAGCACCAGCATGTACGATTTCGAACCGCTCTTTGCGCTCCTGGCCTCTGCATCGTGGCCGTAAGCGGCGTCAGCACCCGATGCCGCACGGACGCCCATCACCGGGGTGCCGTCGGCGCGGCGGATCGAGCTGTGGCAGCTACCCGTCCTTGCCGACGTTCTGGATGCCGACAGGTTTGCCCGGCCCGGTGTTGGTCCGCCTGGTGATCAACCACGTGATGAACCAGAGCACGACGCCGATCGCCATCAGACCACCGGCGATCTGGTATTGAACGACGGGTCGGCCGACCCACGGACCGGCGAGGAAGGCACACAGCAGTGCCGCGACGAGTGGCAGCTGCCCGGGCGAGGTGAAGAACACCTCGCGGTTGAGGTCCCTCTTGCCGCGGAGCACGAGGCAGGCCACATTCACCACGGTGAAGACGCACAGCAGCAGGAACGCCGTCGTGCCGGAGAGGTTCGCGACGACGTTGCTGTCCGGGTCACTGGTGACGTACCAGATAAGCCCCAGCGCGAGGGCGGTCGAGAAAACGATCCCGGCCCACGGCGTACGGCGCCCCGGAAGGACCTTTCCCAGCGGTCGCGGCAGGACGTCCTGGCGGGCCATGCCGTAGATCAGGCGGCTGGCCATCAACATGTTGATCAATGCGGTGTTGGCGACTGCGAAGACCGCGAGAAATGGAAAAACCTGGTCGATCGGGAAGTCCGGTGAGCCCTTGCCCACCACTTCGAGGAGCGCGGCGCCCTCGGCCTCCCTGATCCCTTCGAGTTCGGTGGGCGAGAGCACGGTAACCACGGACACGGCCACCAGCATGTAGAGGATCACCGCGATGCCCAGACCGGTCAGCATGGTCCGGGGAAAGATCCGCTCGGGATTCTGGGTTTCCTCGACCATGTTCACCGAGTCCTCGAAGCCGACCATTGCGAAGAACGCGATAGAGGTGGCCGCGGTGACTGCCAGGAACAACCCCTTGTCCTGGGAGTCGGTGAAGACAGTGATCTCGGCGAGGTTCCCGTTCCCTTGGGCCATCACGTAGAAACCAACGCCGATCACGATGCACAGGGCGGTCATCTCAATCAGCGTAAGGACCACGTTGAACTTCACGCTCTCCCCCACGCCCCGCAGGTTGATCGCCGCCAGCAGCAACATGAAGCCCATCGCGACGGCGGTGATCGCTCCCTGTCCGGGCATGCCCATCCAGCCGTTGACCTCAAAGCCCCCAAAGAGGTTCTGGGCGAGTACGTTCGCGGATGTCGAGGCACTCGTGATGCCGGAGCAAACGACGGCGAATGCAACCAGGAAGGTCACGAAGTGGATACCGAACGCCTTGTGGGTGTACAGCGCTGCACCGGCCGCCTGGGGGTACTGCGTGACCAGCTCAAGGTAGGAGAAGGCGGTCAGCGTCGCGACGATGAACGCGAGCAGGAACGGCAGCCAAACGAGGCCGCCGACCGTGCCGGCCATGGTTCCGGTGACCGCGTACACACCGGCGCCGAGGATGTCACCGACGATGAACAAGAGCAGGAGCTTGGGTCCCAGGACCCGCTTGAGTTCCGGTTCGTCACCTTCGGGAGTTGCGTCGAACACTTTGCCTTCGGTTGTGCTCATGGTTGACCTCCACAGCAGGTACGCGGCTCCCCGCTAAACCGCGGCCGGAGTCCCGATCTCGACGTGATCTACTTCACCTTGGCCTTCCCGCGGCGCTTTGGCAACAGTCAAATGAGAGGTGCCGCGGAGTGACGCCGGGACCGCCCAAGAACACCCGTTCCGTCGCTGCGATTCAGGAGGACAGCTTCCCGTCAGCGACGCCGGTCGAGCGCCTCGAGGAGCCGCCTGGCCGAGCCGCCGAGGTTCCACTCGGTGGCGAGAGTCTCGAGTTCAGCGCGCGAATCCCCGACGACGGGATGCAGTTCAGCGCCCGCCTGCTCAAGCGTCGGCAGCTCAAGGTCGCGCACGACGTTCACGACGGCGGGCGCGACCGCGAGGTAGTCCGCGGCCGCTGCCAGCTTCGACCGCATGGAGGCGGACAGCCCGCTGCCCTCATCGGCCGCCGCAGCGAGCAGCCCGTCGAGCGTGCCGTACTCGCCAAGCAGCGACGCAGCGGTCTTCTCGCCGATGCCGGCGACGCCCGGCAGCCCGTCGGAGGTGTCGCCACGGAGCGTCGCATAGTCGGCATACTGCCTGGGAAGCACACGGTACTTGTCGACGACGACCGCGTCGGTGAGGGTTTCGAGGTTTTTCATGCCGCGCGCGGTGTAGATCACCCGCACCTGGCGGGCGTCGTCGACGACCTGGAAGAGGTCGCGGTCGCCGGTTACGACGTCGACGGGAAGCTGAGCGTGGCTGGCGTAGGTGCCGACGACGTCGTCGGCCTCATGTCCGGCGGCCCCCACGACGGCGATGCCGGCGAGGTCAAGCACCCGGCGGATCATTGGGATCTGCGCCTCGAGCGCGTCCGGCACGACCTCGACGTCGGGGCTACCCGCGACCACCTCCGCGACCCGGTGCGACTTGTAGCTCGGGATGAGATCGACCCGCCATTGCGGGCGCCAGTCGTCGTCCCAGCACGCCACGAGATGCGTCGCATCGTAGTCGGTGGTGAGCCGGGCGATCATGTCCAGCAGGCCGCGAACGGCGTTCACCGGGGTGCCGTCGGCGCGGCGGATCGAATCGGGAACGCCGTAGAAGGCGCGGAAGTACAGCGACGCGGTGTCGAGCAGCATTAGGCGGTGGGGCATAACTGATCCTGACACGGAAGACCCGCCCTGAGAACCCGGCTCGTGCCCGGGCGGCCGTTCAGAGCTCCTGGTAGTAGTACAGCATCGGCTCTGTGCCGTTGGGCTCGGTGTTGGAGAAACCGCGTGCCTCGTAGAACCGGCGTGCCTCGAGGTCCTCGCCGTCGACGTTGATTTCGATCAAATCGCCGCCGCGGTCGCGGACCAGCTCGCAGGCGGCGGCGAGCAGCGCGCTGCCCAGACGCTGGCTGCGCCGGTTCGGACGAACGTACAGTTCGTCCAGGATCGCGACCGGCCCCTGGTACCAGACATTGAGCCGGAAGCTCAGCACCGCAACTCCGCCGGCCGGTTCGCCGACCAGCAGCACCACGACGTCCTCGCCCGTCAACAACCGGGCCAGCCGCGGCGTCAGCTCGTCGATGCTCGGCGTGGGCGTCTCGAACTCGGTGTTGAAATCGTGGAGCATTCGGGCAACAGTCGCCGCATCGGCCGGAGTCGCCCGGCGCGGCGTCCCGGCGTTGATGGGGTCATCAGAAGTCACCGCTTCATCATGCTGGGCGCAATGGGCCGGCGTCCACCCTGGCGTCCGCTGCGAACCGGCTCGGGTCCCTGGAATCCTCAGCCGTGTTCTTGGGATCTCCCGGGGCAACCAGCTCAGCCGGTGACGTTTTCGAGGACGATGGCGAGGCCCTGGCCGACGCCGGTGCAGATCGCGGCGACGCCCCAGCGTTCACCGGAGGCCTGCAGGGACCGGGCCAGGGTGCCGAGGATGCGGCCGCCGGAGGCGCCCAGGGGGTGGCCCATGGCGATCGCGCCGCCGTGCCGGTTCACGATCGAGGCATCGATGCCCCAGGCGTTGATGCAGGCCAGGGACTGCGCGGCGAAGGCCTCGTTGAGTTCGACGGCGCCGACTTGGTCCCAGCCGATCCCGGCCTTGGCGAGCGCCTTGTTCGCGGACTCGACCGGGGCGTAGCCGAAGTACTGGGGGTCGTTGGCGTGCGCGCCGCGGCCCGCGATCCGGGCCAGGGGTTCCAGGCCCAGGATGCCGGCGGCGTTCTCGGAGCCGAGCCAGGCCGCGGACGCGCCGTCCGAGAGCGGGGAGGCGTTCCCGGCGGTGACGGTACCGTCCCCGGTCCGGAACACGGTCTTGAGCCCGGCGAGTTTCTCCGCCGAGGACCCGCCTGCCGGGTGATCCCGTACTTCTCCCGGAGCCGCTCGGTGGCCTCGCGTGCGAAGTGGCTTCCCCACCACACTTGTCTACTGACATACGGAGCGGGCTCCGGCTAAAATCAGGGTCCCACGGTCTATCGACCCGACGCCCCGGCGGTTCGGCCAGACCGATAGATCGCCGGGCTGAGCAGAGAGGCCAGCCATGGACTTCGCCCCGGCCACTGAGCATCCGTTGGATCCGTTTCCCCATTACGAGAGAATGCGGGAAGCCGCACCCGTCTTTCACGACGAGCAATCGGGGAGTTGGCATGTCTTCCGGTACGACGACGTGCAGCGGGTGTTGTCCGAACACACCAGATTTTCCTCCCGGATGGGCGGCGACGATCCGTCCGAGACCGGTCAGCTGTTCGCGTCGAGCCTCATCACCACTGACCCCCCGCGGCATCGGCAATTGCGCTCCCTGGTGACCCAGGCATTTACGCCGAAAGCAGTAGACGCGCTTGCTCCCCGCATCTTCCAGCTCACCGACGAGCTTCTGGAGGGCATCGCCTCCCGCGGAACGGCGGACCTGATCCAGGAGTTGGCGTACCCGCTGCCGGTCATCGTGATCTCGGAACTCATGGGCATACCCGCAACTGACCGTGACCGCTTCAAACAGTGGTCCGATGTGATTGTGAGCCAAACCCGGACAGGTGCGGCGACGGCGAACCACCAGGCCACCAACCAGGCGATGACCCAGTACTTCCTGGACCTGATCGAACAGCGACGGGGCCGGCCCGGCAATGATTTGATCAGCAACCTGCTCGCCGCCGAGATTGACGGGCAGAAGCTGAACGTGGCCGAACTGCTGGGCTTCTGCGCCCTGCTGCTCGTCGCCGGCAATGAAACAACCACCAATCTGATTGGCAACGCGGTTCTTTGCTTCACCGAAGTGCCCGGCACCATCGAGCGGATCGTGAAGGAGCCAGCACTGCTCCCCCAGGCCATCGAAGAGGTGCTCCGCTTTCGGTCGCCCGTGCAGTCCATGTACCGGGTGGCGGTAGCCGACACCACCCTGGGCGACGTTGAGATTCCGGCAGGTGCCCCGGTGGTGGCGTGGATCGGTTCCGCGAACCGCGACGAGAGACAGTTCGAGCGTCCTGCCCAATTTGACATCGACCGCGGTCAGATCCGGCATCTGGCGTTTGGCCACGGCATTCACTTCTGCCTTGGTGCCCCTCTTGCAAGACTCGAAGCAAGGATCGCACTGGAGGCAACCCTGACCCGGCTGCCCGGACTGACCCTCGCCCCGGGATCTCGCCTCGAGTGGATGGACAGCACCATCGTCTACGGTGTGAAGTCGCTCCCGGCCAGCTGGAACGCGGCCTGAATGAACCCGTCGAAGGCCCCGGTCGAGATCCTCGACGTTGCCGGCACCGAGGTTCGCATCTCGAGCCCGGACAAGGTGGTGTTTCCCGAGCCCGGGCTGACCAAGCTCGACCTGGTTCGTTACTACCTCGTTGTCGCTGATGGTGCGCTGCGGGGCGCCGGCGGACGGCCCATGGTGCTCAAGCGCTTCCCGAAGGGGATCGACGCTGAGCCGTTCTTTCAGAAGCGCGTGCCTGAAAACCACCCCGAGTTCATCGACACGGCGACGCTGCACTACGCGTCGGGAACATCAGCCGAAGAGGCCGTCATCCGGGATGCTGCAGGGTTGGCGTGGGTCGTGAATCTTGGCTGCCTGGACCTCAACCCGCACCCCGTGCGCGCCGAGGACCTTGAGCACCCCGACGAGCTCCGGGTCGACCTCGACCCGATGCCGGGGGTCGACTGGTCGCAGATCGTCGACGTCGCCTACGTCGTGCGGGAGGTGCTCGACGACGCGGGACTGGTGGGGTGGCCGAAGACGAGCGGGTCGCGGGGACTCCACATCCTGGTGCGCGTTGCGCCCCAGTGGTCGTACCGCGAGGTGCGGCTCGCCGCCGAGACTCTCGCCCGCGAGGTCGAGAACCGCGCTCCGGGTCTCGCCACCGCGCGGTGGTGGAAGGAGGAGCGCGGCGAGAGTGTGTTCGTCGACTTTAACCAGAACGCCAAGGACCGCACCGTGGCATCGGCGTACTCAATCCGGCCCCTGCCCGACGCCCGGGTCTCGACTCCGCTCACCTGGGACGAGGTCACCTCCATCCGGCCGGCACAGTTCACGGTGCCCACGGTGCTCGAGCGCTTCGCCGTGATGGGCGACCCCCACGCCGGCATCGACGACGCAGTGGGGCCACTGGACGGACTCATCACCTTGGCTGCCGAGCTCGGCCCCGCCGAAAGGCCGCCGCGCGGCGGCGACGGCTCGGGCCGCCGGCAGTCGGTGATGCCGCTTATCGAGGTGGCACGTGCAAAGACCAAGCACGAGGCGCTCGCGGCGCTCGACGAATGGAAAAGGCGGCATGCGGACCTCGTCCCGGCCCTGCATCCCGCCGACGTACTCGTTGACGGAATGCGCGGATCGAGTTCGCTCTGGTACCGGGTGCGGGTGAACCTGCAGCACGTCCCCGAAAAGAACCGTCCGCCGCAGGAGGACCTCATCGCCGACTACGACCCATGGGCGGGCAAGGAGTGGCCGGGGCGCCCTGGGTCGTGACAACACCTGGCCAGATCGAGCAGGTCGTTGCCGACGTCGCACGTAGTCCTTGAACGCCCCCTCAGTGGCAGCAGCGGTATCGTCCCTCGAGAGGACCGCTAAGAGTACTTCAGGCTCAGCATCAGGGCCTTGAGCTGCGCGCAATGCTCGGTGGCCATCCACGATTTCGCTGCTTGGCGGCTGGGGAAGCCTGGCACTGGGTTCGGATAGACCGACTGGTTGAAGATGACCCGGTTCTGCGCGGCGTCGTTTCCCACGCTGAGTAACGTGCATTGCGACGCCACGTCCCCCTCCTCCAGATTGCGGGGGTTCATGACCGCCATGAAGTACCCGTCGTCGCTGCCACTCCTTTCCAACACGATGTTGGGATGGAGCAACGGATCAACGACGTCCTGATTCATTACGTCGAGCACGGTCGCGGCGTGCCGCTTCTTGCGCTTCACGGCGCCGGTGTTGATCACCGTGAGATAGAGGCTGCGATCGAGGCCGTCGTCCCCGGCTCTGGATACCGGCGGATCTATCAATAGCATGGGATGAGGCTCCGCAGCCGGAGCAGGACGCGCTCGTCAAGGACGACGGAAATCAGATCCACGTGTTCGTGCCGGGAAAATCCCGGTTGGCGAATTAGAGCCCACCGCAACAGGCCGTCCGGAACCGCCCCGACGTTCACAGTGGCATCCCAGCAGAAGATGGCACCATGTGGGTATGACTCCTGCTCACGGTCTTTCCGGCTTCTTCCAGCGTCCCCACCCCATCAAACCCAAGGCCGGTCAGGAATCGGTGTGGGACTACCCGCGGCCGCCAAGGGTCGAACCGCGATCCGAACGGGTCATCGTGCGGCTTGGCGGCCAGGTCATTGCCGACACCACCGATGCCCTGCGCGTCCTGGAGACGAGTCATCCGCCTGTCTACTACTTGCCATTGGACGCATTCCCTCCCGGTGTACTCGTCCCGGTCGAGGGCACCAGCTTCTGCGAGTTCAAGGGAGAAGCGCACTACTTCGACGTCGTTGCCGGTGGAGTCGTCGCTCCCCGTGCCGGGTGGACCTACCCGGAACCCACCCGGGGGTTCGAGGCGCTCAGCACCCGGGTGGCCCTCTACCCGGGTCATATGGACTCCTGCGAAGTCAACGGCGAGCAGGTGACATTCCAGGAAGGTAACTTCTACGGCGGTTGGATCACCAGGCAGATCGTTGGTCCGTTCAAGGGCGGCCCGGGCACGGCCGGGTGGTGAGCACACTGTGGCAGCTGCTGGCGCCATGACCCCGGAAGTGGTGGTAGCACGGCGCACGTACGACAACTGACGGCCACCCCGTCGTCGGGGTGGCCGTCAGTTTCAGTGCGCTGTTGGTGTTAGTGCTCCGCTTCTGCGGCAGCCTTCTTGGCGTCTTTCTCAGCATCCTTCTCGGCGCGCAGAGCATCCGCCTCGTGCTGTTCCTCGGCTTTTTCCTGGTGGATGACCTCTGCGAAGAGCTTCTCCATCTCCTTGGCCACGCCGGCGGCTGAGGCCGGGTTCTGGCCGGTCACCAGCCGCTCGTCAACCACGACCTTCTCCTCAAAGACATCAGCGGAGACGTGGGTGGCGCCCTGTTCCTCAAGTCGGTCTGCCAAGAAGAACGGGATGACCTTGTCCTTCCCGGCGGCAACCTCCTCGTCGTTGGTGAAGGCGGCCACTTTCCGGCCCTCGACGAGGCGGAACCCGTTCTCCAATTCCACGTTCAACAGGCCGGCCGGTCCGTGGCAGACCGCACCCACCAGGCCGCCGGCGTTGTAGACGCTGGCCACCAATTTCTGCAAGCCTTTGCTGTCCGGGAAGTCCCACATGGTGCCGTGGCCGCCCACGAGGTAGACAGCGTCGTACTGGTCGGGATCAACGACGTCGACACGGGCAGTGTTGTAGAGGCCGGCGCGCGTGGTCTCGTCCTCTGTGAAGGCGACCTGGATGGGATCTTCCGTGTTCACCTCGTCGCGCGGGGGCTGGCCACCCTGGATGGAAGCAAAGTCGACGAAATGCCCGGAATCCTTGAAGACCTTCCAGGGATGTGCAGCTTCGGCCACGTTGTAGCCGGTCTTCTCTCCGGTAGCGCCGATCTCGGAAACGCTGGTCAGTACCATGAGGATTTTCTTCATGAAGTGTTCCTTTCGTTTATCTTCCACCCTACGCCCAGCCCAATTCAGCTCCGCCCTCCCCGTTTGAGAGGCGTCCCAGTTCCTTGGAACTGGGACACCCCCGGTGGGACGCTCCCCCACCGGTCAGAATTGTCAGTTTCAGAAGTCGTCTGCACTGGATTATGCGGAATTACGGGGCGGGTGCAGCCATGGCGAAGGACACGGTGGCGTAGGCGAGGGCGCCGGACATTTCCTTGAGCAGTTCCGGGTTGATGTTGCTGATGGTGTCGCACGCCCTGTGGTAGCAGGAATCAAGGTCCTTGCCAGCCACGCCGCCGAAAGCCTGTGCCTGGGCTCTGGTCTTGGACTCCACGTCGCCGCTGAACAGCCCCCCGCTTGGAATGCCTGCCTTCACGAACGGTTTGTAATCGGATCCGCCCTCAAAGCCCGTGGTCTCCGCCGGCAGTGAGTTCTCCTCGAAGAACCGGAAAAAGACGTCCTCGATCTCCTGGGAGCCATCGGGGCCTGCCTGCCCGAAATCGGAACCGTCGCAGTCGTGGATCGACCTCACGCCGTTCGGCGAGGCCGCCATGTCCACATTCAAGTAGAGCGCTGTCCTGCGGACTTCGGCCGCGCTCAGCTCCTCAACGTAGTGCCGGGAGCCATCGAGGTCATCCTCTTCGGCGCCCCAGAACGCGAACCGGACCCGGTTCACCGGCTTGATCCCGCTCTCCTTCATCCACCGGGCGGTTTCCAGGACCGCCGCGACGCCGCTGCCATTGTCATTAATTCCCGGGCCCTTCTGCACGGAGTCCAGATGGCCTCCCACGACAATGGTGCTCTCGGCGCTGCCCTCCGTATCGGCGAGTATGTTGAAGGTCTTCACCAGCTCGCCATCGCGCCGGTAGCTAAACTCCTGCCGGACCGGGGTGTATCCCGCGGCGCGCAGCTGCTCCTCGACATACCGTGCAGAGCGCTCGTATCCGGACGTGCCGGACGCGCGGTTGCCATCATTGTCATCAGCGACGCGCTGCAGCGCTTCAAGGTGGTTCACCATGCCGCGGTCCGTGAAGGCCTCCAGCACCGCGCGGGCGTCCGCGCCGACGGCGCGTTCCAGCACAGGGCCGGCCCCCGGTCCCGGCGTCACAAAACCCGGCTGCGGAGCCGTACATCCCACTAAAAAACCGATCGAAGCCACAGCAGCAGCGACCGCGGTTGCTGTCTTTGCGCGGATGTTCATCGTGTTTGGCACCCCCATGCCCAGAACCATAGTGCCTCAGCCGCTGCCGAGAAAGGTTCGGGGGCGGAACGGAGCAGACCTACTAGCGGCCCTGGTCCATCGGCATCAAACTTAAGATGATGTGGCCCTGTTCCGTGTGGCTTCGACAGGGACAGAGCCACGCACGGTGGGCGCGGAGTGTCGCCCGAGTACGACCCCGCTCCGTGAGCGCCCCGGATCTCTAAGCGTTCCGCCCAGTAATTCCACAGGCGATCCCTAAGGCGGACACAGTCGGCGAGCCCACTGTTGTTCGAACTGAGGAAGCCGCGAACACGAGGTCGGCGTGACCAGTCGATCCGCCGGCCCAAGCCCCGAACAGTGAGGTGCCCCCGATGTCACCACAACGCGAACCATGCTTCTGGAACCGTGGAAATGCTCCCTTAATCATCCTGGGCGTCGGCCTCGTCCTAGTAATGATCGCGGCAATGATACTCATATGGGTTATCAATGGTGCCCCGGACATCTCTCGCCTCCCAGGTCCTAGGTGAACGGGTCTGGCCCGGCTGATCTAAGAGCAACGTGCAGAGGAGCTGTCGTACTTCGAGAAGAAAGTCGTCTGCACTGGCCCACGCGGAAGTACAGGTCTCGAGAAGGCGACTCCTGACACGGAAGGGCTCGCAGTCTCGCCCGCCGGCCCGGTCAAAGCTCCGGTGCGTGCTCCTCGGGCAGCGCGCCCTCATCCTCGGGGTGGCGCTTGAGGTTGAGCAACGCAAGCGCCAGGCCGCCCCACACTGTGAGGATGGCAATGATCATCATGGTAATTGCGATGGTTGTCATCGTGCGGTCTCCTCGTCTTCCTCGTCCACCATGGATTGATACTCCGGGTCATGGTGGGCCTTGGACTTGCGACTCCATGGGATGAACGTCAATGCCAGCGCCAGGACCACGAGCCCGCCCGCCATGCCCCAGCCGAACAGGCCCACAAACCACTCGGGATAGCCCTCATAGGTGGTGGAGATCTTGCTGATGAATTCGTTGGACACCAGGTAGATCAGCGCAAGGGGCACCACACCGGCCACCAGCACCATCCACGCCCGGCGCATCTTGACCGTCGAAGTGCGGTTGAGGTGGGCTGACAGCATCGGGAGCTTACGCAGGAACCATGCCAGCACCACCACGGTCACCAGCGCCCCGAGCGTGATGCCGAAGCTGTTGACGAAAGCATCGGAGGTGTCCAGGAGGTATAGGCCCGTTGCCGTCGGGAAGAGTGCCAGCGACACGGCCGCGACCAGCCCGCTGACCACTACTGAAGCCTTGACCCGCCCCCAGGCCAGCTTGTCCTGCACCGCCGCCACGATGACCTCCAGGACCGAGATCAGCGATGTAACCCCCGCGAAAACCAATGATCCAAAGAACAGCACCCCCATAAGGGCCCCGAGCGGCGCCTGGGAAACAATGGTGGGGAACGCTACGAACGCCAGCCCGATGCCTTGGGTGACAACATCGTTGACACCGGTTCCGGCGGCCTGGGCCATGAACCCCAATGCGGCGAACACGCCGATGCCGGCCAGGATCTCGAATCCCGAATTGGAAAAGGCGACCACCATGCCCGAACCGGTCAGGTCGGTCCTGCGCTTCAGGTAGGAGGAGTAGGTGACCATGATGCCGTAGCCGACCGAGAGCGAAAAGAAGATATGCCCGTAGGCCGCAGCCCACACTGACGGATCTGCCAAAGCGGCCCAGTCGGGGGTGAAGAAGGCGTTGAGGCCTTCTGCTGCACCTGGCAGGAACAGCGATTGGATCACCAGCAGCAAGAACATCACCATCAGCAACGGGAGCAGGATTGAATTGGCGCGTGAGATTCCTTTGCGGATTCCGGCCACCATGATGAAGATGACCACGATCCAGATCAACAGCAGCGGGAAGAAGACGGACGGCACGTAATTGAAGCCAACTCCCGGCGCCTCGGAGACGTTGAGGAAAGTCCCGAAGAAGTAGCCCTCGGCGTCGTCCCCCCACGCTTCGGTGAAGGAAAAGATGGTGTACATCAGGGACCACGCGATAATCACCGCATAGTAGGCTGCGATGACGAAGCAGACCAGCACCTGCCACCACCCCAGCGGCTCGGCCGCCCGGTGGAGCCGACGGTAGGCAAGCGGGGCGGATCCGCGGAATTTGTGCCCCACGGCATAGTCTAGGAACAGCAGTGGGATGCCTGCCGTCAGCAGCGCCACGAGGTACGGGATCAGGAAGGCGCCGCCGCCGTTGTCATAGGCGATGTACGGAAAGCGCCAGATGTTGCCCAGCCCCACGGCTGAACCGATGGCCGACAGGATAAACAGCCTGCGCGTGGAAAATGTCTCGCGCTGCACTGGTGCGGGGCGGGAAGATGACGGGCTGCTCATCCCGACACGCCCTGCACGACCGTTGTTGGGTTAATGCTGCGGCGCTGGACGCCGCGCTTTTCTGGCCGGTCCATGTGGGCTCGCTCTCGGATGAAGGTGGAAGTCCGATTCACTGGCTATGCCGCGACTTTACTTTTACCTTTCGTTTCATGGAAGACCCGGTCTTTTCGCCGGCCGACGTCGCCAACTCAATGCTCGGCGTAGCGTTCAACCTCGCCATCTTCGCCGCGGGCGTGGCCGGCGCTGTGGTGATCAGCAACTTCGACGGGCTTGTCCTGCCAATCGTCTTGGTGGGGCTTGCCGCCATCGCGATCTTGTTCGCTATTGCCGGACGCCACACAGCATTCCCCACGTAGCCAAAAGCCGCAGCACCGGCCGCCCCTCTGACAATCGCCCCTGTAGCAATGAGGAGAGACTCATGAACGCCACGGGCAGCCTACGAATATGCCGCCGCCTGGGGGGCCGCCCCCGCCGACATGGTGCTGGTCGCCGTCCTCCATGGGACATCCACGGCGCCGCCCGAGCGGGCCTGCGAACCGCATGGCTGAACAGAGCTGGGGGAAGCTATCCCGACTACTTTCGCGCCCCTGACTTCACAGTCACCGCGCTGGCCGAGCTTCCCTCGGCCCTGGCAGCAGCGTACTGACCGCCGGTGGCCTGCCAAAAGCATGAGGGATGGACCACGTTGTCACCCATCCATTCCCAGGAGTGGTCCGAAGTACCACTGGCCCCTTCCGGGGCGCAAATATCACACGCGCGTGTATGAGGAGATTTATTCAATGAAGAAGACCCTTCGCCTTATGGCGGTCCCCACCTTGGCCTTGGCCGCCCTGGCCGTTTCAGGTTCTCCCGCGATGGCAGCGGACAATTCCTACCAGTCCACTCTGGGCCAGGTCAACGGCAGCGCAGGCTCCGGTACCGTCACGGTCGATGTCACGGGCAACCAGGCCCACGTTGTTCTGAAGGTTTCGGGCATGCCCGCGACCTTCATGGACGCCCCGTACCCGCACGTTCAGCACATCCACGGCGGAGCCGAGGGCACGTGCCCGGCGCCCTCTGCCGATAAGGACGGTGACCAGGTCATCTCCACCACCGAAGGCGCCCCGTTCTACGGCGGAATCGTCACAACCTTGTCCACCAGCGGCGACACTAGCCCCGCAGCCGGCCTTGACCTGAAGGTCGGCGGCCAGGGCGCGTCTTATACCGTTGACCGCACGTTCGAACTGAACGCCGAGACCAAGGCGGCTCTGGACGCCGGCACGGCGGTGGTCGTTGTCCACGGCCTGGACCCCGCCACCCTCAGCGCAGCCGGACAGGCCGCCAAGAGCGACCTTGCACCGACTCTTCCGCTGGCCGCCACCTCCCCCGCACTCTGCGGGACCCTGAAGGCGGGCCAGATGACCATGCCGGTCGGCGGCGCTGACACCGGCGTCACCCAGGAAACCGGCACCGATACCGGCGCCCTCGCCGTCGGCGGCGGCCTCGCCCTGATCGCCCTCGCCGGCGGAGCCTACGTCGTCCGCCGCCGCACCGCCAGCGCAGCAGCCTAAGCGCCGGCTGACTGGATCACTACTGTGAGAACCAAGAATCCCGGCCGCCACGGGGGCCTCCGTGCCGCCATGGCGGCCGGGGTTCTGCTCCTGCTGACTCTCGCCGGCTGCGGTGCAGGAAGCAACGGAACGCCCGACGCCGGCTCCCCACCTTCAGCTTCCGCCGTAACCTCCGCGGCGGCCACCACCGCCGCACCGAGGTCCGCCGTGCCGGCAGCTCCCCCCTCGAGCCCGGCTGCCGCGACCTCCGTGGCAGAGCCCGCGGTGTTGCCCCGATCCGAGCCGGTGACCTTGACGATCCCGTCGATCGGCGTGCGGACCGACCTCCTGAAACTTGGACTTCGGGAGAACGGCTCCCTGGATGTACCACCCACCGGCAGCGGCGCGCCAGCCAGCTGGTACAACGGCTCCCCCACCCCCGGGGAACGCGGACCCTCCGTAATGCTGGGCCACGTCAACGCACTCGGCGGTGCCACCGGAGTTTTCGCTGACCTCCGCAAACTCACACCGGGGACCGATGTCAACGTCTCCCGGGCCGACGGCACCACGGCGGTGTTCACCGTTGACCACGGCGCCCGGTACAGCAAAAACAACTTCCCCACCCTTGAGGTCTACGGCAACACCCCCGGAGCTGAGCTCCGGCTCATCACGTGCGACGGTTACGACCCCGCCACCGGGCTCTTCGATGACAACTACGTCATCTACGCAAAACTCAAAGTTTGAACCACTTGATCCCGCTCCTACCGGCAGCGGCAAAACGGCGCGAATGGACTGGACATGAAACACCGAATGCACGCCCTGGCGGCGCTGGCCGCCACGTCTCTACTGCTGTCCGGCTGCGCAGCAGCCGTCGGATCCGTCGGTCAGGGCAACTCCGCAGTCGTTCCCCCGTCGTCCTCAGCTGCCACCGAAGCAGGGCACGCCGGCGGTCACAGCCACGGGTCTTCCTCATCCCCGGGCGCGCCCCAAGCCGAAGGTCCCAGCGACGCGGCCCTGATGGTGTGCGGCGACCAGCCGATGGACAGGCTCACCTCCATCTTGGACCTGGACTCCAAACCGCACACGGTCACTAACTGGGCCGACAGCACATTCACCTGTACCTACCACCTCACAGAGGGAGCCTTGGAAATCTCCGTCAGGGAAGCGAAGGATCAGGTGTCGGCACTGACGTACTTCGACGCAATGCAGGCCCTGGCGAAGGACGCCAAACACATCGAAGGCCTCGCCAACCTAGGGTTCCCGGCCTATGAAACCACTGATGGGTCAGCCGTGTTCCAGAAGGACAGCTTCGTCCTTCAGGTCGATGCCACCGATTTGCCGGCAACCTTGGGACCGGAGAGCATCAGCCGGAACGCCCTGGCGTATCAGCTTTCCACCACCATCCTCGCCTGCTGGGTCGAACACCACTGACCCACCCTCACCTGCTCACCAACGCAGGCGCCGCGGGAGGTTACGCGTCAGCGGGCGCCCGTTGATCTGCGCACGAACGGGGCTTTTCCCAGGGCTGTCCGTTCAACATGTTCAACCAGCTGCACATCGACCCGGACGGGCGTGACCCCGGCGGCGTTGAGTGCGCCAGTTATGGCGGCGCGGACTCCCTCTGTGGAGGCTCCGGATGCGAGGCCCGCCATAAGGACCCGCAGTCCTAAGGCCTCCTGAATGACCTGCCACCCCGAGGCGGCGGCCTGGTCCAGAACATGGTGGAACACAATCGGATGGACACTTACACTGCCTGCTTTGCCGGGCAGCTGCAGGACGTCTTCGATGCGCCCTTCGATGTCCTCCAGAATCGTGAACGAGCGCCCGCAGGGGCAGCCCCGTCCGCCCAGTCTCACGGTGTCGGACATCTCATATCGGATCAGTGGAAGGGTGCGGGAGAACAGGACGGTGACGAGGAGCTTGGCCCCGGTTGTTCCCGGCGGCACGGGCTTTCCGTTCGGGTCCACGGGTTCGATGATCAGCAGGTCCTCGTAGACGTGCCGGTTCCGGTGGGTGCAGGGGGAGGCGATCCCTGCCGTTTCGGTGGCGGCGTAGACGTCGAAAGGGGCACTCCCCCAGGCGGCCTCCAGTTCGGAGGCGGTGTGCGGGCTGAGCACTT
>NZ_JBWZCK010000017.1:0-42401 GCF_059383555.1 Pseudarthrobacter sp. MDT1-56 | reverse complement strand
GCCGGACGGCGGGGCCGCCGGCGGCGTGGCCACGCCGGACGGCGGGGCCGCCGGCGGCGGCTCAGCCCCGGCCCCCGGGGGGCGTGAAGTCCTGCCGCCCGTAAGCGCCTCGCCCTCCGGGCTGCCGGTGCCCTCGCCTCCGGTTCCCCTCATCAGCCTGCCCTTGCCCGCAACGGCATCAGCCCAAGGGACGATCGTGGACGGCTTCCCCGGGGGCGTGATCTCCTTTCCGGAAGGAACGACTGTTGTCTCGACGGCGGTCTCCGCGGCCGACGGATCCCTGCAGGTGTCCGCCGATTGCATCGTGGCCTTGCCCCAGGACTCCGTGGCGGGGCACTTCCAGCAGGTGCTGGGCGGCCTGAAGTTCTGGTCTGAACCAGTCCCCGCCGCGGAAGGACAGCGCTCCATCCGGTTCAGCCGGGGCGCTGATTCCGTGACCCTCACCGCCTCAACCACGGGGACGGGGAGCACGCGGTTCATGCTTCTGGGGAATCTGCACGCGGCGGCTGGCGGGTAGCGCCGTGTACATCTCCATGTCAGACCGCAGCGGCGGCAAGAAGGACCTGGAGCCACTGGCCACAGGCAGTGCCGGGCCGCCGAAGACGCCTTTCCGTCTTTCCCCGGTCATTCTCTGGCTGGGAGTGGTGAGCATGCTCACTGATGTGTCGTCCGAGTCCGTGTCCGCCATCCTGCCCCTGTACATCACCGGGTTCCTGGGCCTGTCCGTCATTGCGTTCGGAATTCTCGATGGCATCAACCAGGGCGCAAGCGCCATCGTCCGGATCGCTGCCGGTTATGCGTCCGACCGCATCGGCCGGCCCAAACGGGTGGCCCTGGCAGGCTATGGCCTTTCCCTGGTGGCCCGGATCGGGCTCCTGTTCGCCAGCGGATTCTGGGCCCTGGCCGCCGTCGTGACGGCCGACCGGATCGGCAAGGGCATCCGGACGGCCCCGCGCGATGCTTTGATCGCGGTGTCAGCCCAGACGGAATACCTGGCGCGGCATTTCGGCGTGCACCGGATGCTGGACAACATCGGGGCGGCGGGCGGTCCGCTGCTGGCTTTTTTCATCCTGATGCTGATGCCCAACGGATACGGCACCGTCTTTGTGGTCTCGCTGGCCTTCGCCACAATCGGTGTCGCTGTGCTCGCACTCCTGGTCCCGAACCTGAAAACCCGGAAGCCGGGCGGCGCGGCGCCGGACAGCAAGACCGGGCCGGTGCGCGGATTCCGCTGGCGCCTCCTGCGTGAGCCCGGACTGGGCCGGCTCCTGGTCGCCGCCGGCATCTTGGGCCTGCTCACGGTAGGGGACGGCTTCATTTACCTTGTGCTGCAGGACAGGGACTCCTTTGCCGTGCAGTGGTTCCCGCTGCTGTACGTGGGCACGAACGTGGTGTTCCTGATCCTCGCCGTTCCGCTGGGCCGTCTCGCGGACCGCTGGGGCAAGGCGCGGGTCTTTATTGCCGGGCACGTCTCCCTCCTTGCCTGTTACCTGCTGGCGGCGGCACCGGCCGGGGGACTCGGACCCACCGTGGCCTGCCTGGTTCTGCTCGGAGTGTTCTACGCCGCGACCGATGGGGTGCTGGCGGCGCTGGCGAGCCAATTGGCCCCGCCGGACAAACTCGCCACGGGCCTCGGCGCCGCCCAAACAGTGGTGGCGCTGAGCCGGATGGCCGGCTCCGTGGGCTTTGGTGTCCTGTGGTTCGCGCTGGGTCCCTCCGGGGCGATGGTGGTGGTGGGAAGCTGCCTTGCCGCCGGCGTGGTGGCGTCCTGGTTCATCCTTCGCGGCGTCCTGCGGCAGAGGCCGGCAGCTTGACCACCGCCGCCGGAAGCAGACTGCGGTGGGCAATTCTGCTGGTCGTCACGGCGCTGGTCGTCGTCGCCGCCGGAGCCTACGCCACTGTTGCGTTCCAGCGCTTCCAGGAGAGCAGGATGTCGGTATCGGCGGCGCGGGTAGCCTCCGGCGTCGCCGTGCTGGCGAAGGGCTCTGTCCTGTTCCGCAATACGGCGCCCGGCCAGGGCTATGGCATGGTCGGCGCCGTCCCGCTGTCGGAGCCCGCCGGTGAGCGGTCTTTGGCAGGGGTAGCCTGCGACCGGGTGTACGGCACGATGCAGAACATCGTCTGCCTGAAGACCAACCGCGGTCTCGTGACCAGCTTCGAAGCCGTCCTGCTGAAACCGGACTGGCAGCCGGCCAGGAGCTGGGCTGTACCCGGCATCCCCAGCCGCACCCGGTTGAGCGCGGACGGCTCCCTGGTGGCCACCACGGTGTTTGTCACGGGGCACTCGTACGGCAGCGGGGGCTTTTCCACAGAGACGTCCATCACGGCGGCGCAGGGCAGCGGCGGGACCGGGAACCTGGAGGACTTCGCCCTCCTGGTCAACGGCACCCGCATCACCGCGGCCGACCGCAATATCTGGGGTGTGACCTTCGCACCGGGCCAAAGCGACACGTTCTACGCGACGGCGGCGTCATCGGGACGCATCTGGCTTGTGAAGGGGAGCCTTTCGGCGCGCACCCTCACGGCAATCCACGACGGCGTGGAGTGCCCGTCGGTCTCGCCCGATGGCACCCGGATCGCGTACAAGAAGAACACCGGCAGCCCGTTGGCCGCGCACTGGCGCGTCGCGGTGCTGGACCTGGCCAGCGGGAAGGAAACCGTGTTGTCCGAGCAGCGGAGCGTCGATGACCAGATTGAATGGCGTGACGACCAGACACTGCTCTACGGGCTGGCCCGCGACGGTGCCGCCGGCGACAGCGATATCTGGCAGATCATGGCGGATCCCGAGTCCCGGCCCTCCCTCTACATCGAACACGCCTGGTCTCCGTCAGTGCTGCGCTGACCTGAGTCACCGCACTGGTCCTCAACAGCGGGCGTGACCACCCGTCGATTGCTCCATAACGGCCCTTATCAGGCCTCAAAAGGGCCGTTGTGGAGCAGCGGATGCAGATCAGGGGGAGCCGGGGGCGAAGACGACATCGACGAAGTAGTTGGTGGAGTTCCAGGAATTCGTCGGCACCGAGCCGCCGGAGCCGTACTGGTACAGGCCGTTCTGCGGGCCCGGCGACGTCAGGACACCGTTGATCCAGGGTTCGGCGAAGAACGCCGCGGTGTAGGGATAGTTGCCGTTCGGAGCCAGGTACGACACAACGTAGCCCTGCCCCGGCTCGAGCGCGACGGGAGCAGACAGCGGCGCCGTCTGCCAGCCCGTGGCGGTCTCGTTCGTGAACGTCACCTGGGCAAGTCTCTGTCCGGCGGCGGTCCAGAGCGAGCCGACGTGCGTTCCGGTGTTGCCGGCGCCCTTGTAGAACCTGATGCCCGTGGCACTGCCGGCCACCGAGACGGAGAAAGCGGTGCCGAGCTCAATGGATGAATTGTCCCCGGTCGCGGCCGGCGTGGCCGGGAGCAGGGATCCGAACAGTGTCTGGTCGGCGCCGGTCTGACCGGCCGTTGTGAACTCCCAGCTGAGCGGCGCCAGCACGGCGCCCTGGACAGAGACCACATTGCTGACGCTGGCGGTGAGGACGGCCGCCGCCGGCAGTGGCGCTGCCGGCGAGAAGGTGATCGTCCTGGCGTCCGCCGACAGGGCGGAGGAGCCGGCGACGGCGGCGCCATCGGCGGACAGGCCAAAGCTGAAGCCGGTCCGGAGAGGCTCCGACAATGTCACCGACGGTTTCGAATTCACCGGGAAGCCCCCGGAATCCGCCGCCGGCACCTGCGCCGTCACGCTGAGCGGCGGCACCGACACCACAAAGTCCACGTCCACGAGATAGCTTGCACTCGAGGACGATGCCGGGAAGTCGCCGCTGTACGTGAACGCCCCGGCGCCGGGTGCCGTCCGCAGCGGACCACTGGTGACTCCGGTATTAAAACCGCCCGGTGTCGCCGAATAGACCCCGGTGGGAGTGCGGTAGGCGGCCACGTATGCGGTGTTCGCGGCAATGTCCACGGGCTGGCTGAAGGAGGCTGTTTGCCACCCGGCGGAGGATTCCCCGGTGAAGGTGACTGCCGCCAGCTGCTGGCCGGCTGCGGTGTAAAGGCCCCCGGTGTGGGTCCCGGTATTGCCCGCGGATTTGTAGAAGCGGATGCCCGTGATCTGGCCGGGACTATCGCTGGAGAAGCGGACGCCCAGGGTCAGCGGCACTCCGTCATTGAAGTCCGGGGCGCCCGGCGTCACGGTGTCCTGGTACAGCGAGCACGGGCAGACGCCGTCTGGCCGCGGAGGCGGAACGGTCGTGAAGGTCCACGTACCCCCGTCGCTGAGCGTCTGCCCCGTGGCCGAGGTGGCGGTCAAGGTGGCCGTGTAGCTGGTCGCGGGGTCCAGAGGTGCGGCGGGCGTGAAGGTGACCCGCCCCGTGGGCCCGTCATAGCTGGCAGTGCCTGGGACATCGACGGAACCGGGACCGGTCAACGTCATCACCGCACCCGACCCCGCCGGCGGCTTGGACAAGGTGGCGGAGACCGTGGCATCCAGGGCGACGCTGGACGAGCCGGCAGACGGTGTCTGTGCCCCGGCCGCGAACGGCGGATCCGGATACTGCATCACCACATCCACCAGGTAGCTGGCGCTGGAACGGTTGCCCGGGAAATCGTTCGTGTAGGAGTAGGCCCCGGCGTCGGCCGGGGTTCTCAGGTTCCCGACGCTCAGCCCGGATCCGAAGCCGTTGACGGTCGCGGAGTAGGATCCGGTGGTGCTCTTGTAGGCCATGACGTATTCGGTGTTCGCCGTGATGGCAACCGGCTGGTTGAAGTTGGCCGTCTGCCAGCCGGAGGTGCTCTCGTTTACGAAGGTGACAGTGGCGAGTTGCTGCCCGGACGCAGTGAACAGGGTTCCGGTGTGCGTACCGGTGTTCCCCGCTGACTTGAAGAAGCGCACCCCGGTCACGGTCCCCACCGCAGTGCTGGAGAAGCGGACGCCCAGGGTCAGCGGCACCCCGTCCCGGGCCTCCTGGATCCCCGGGACGACGGCGTCATCGTAGAGGCTGCAGGGGCAGCTCCCGGGGACCGGCGGGGACACCACGGTGGTAAAGGACCACGACGCACCGCCGGCCAACGAGCCGCCGCTCGCGTCTGCGGCGTTGAGCCTCGCCGTGTAGGTGGTGCCCAGGTCCAGGCCGGCGGCAGGGGTGAAGGTGACCTTCCGCGTGGCGGGGTCATAGCCGGTGCTGCCCGCGACGGCCGTTCCGTTGGCCGTGAGCGTCAGGTCCACGCTGGAACCTGTAACGGCCTTGGAGAACACCGCCCCGACTGTAGTGGCCTGCGGGACGCTCGATGAGCCGTCCAACGGCCAGTGCCCGGACGCCGTCAGCTCGGAGGTGTCGACGGTGTCGAACAGGGCATCGACGAAGTAGTTGCCGTTGCTGAAACTGTTGGAGGGAAACGAACCCGGAACGGCGTACACCCCGGCCGGGGGGCTGCCGAATCCGCCAGCCACGGTCAAGGGCGGGTCGGTCAGGCCAAAGCTCGCCCACTGGTAGTCCTTGCTGGCGTAGTGGCCGTTCGGGGCAGTGTAGGAGATGACGTATTTCTGTCCGGCGGTGACGGGAACCGGCTGGCTGAAGCGGACTTCCTGCCAGCCGGATGCCGTTTCCGCCGTGAATGTGGCCGTCGCGAGCCGCTGGCCGGCGGAACTCCAGAGCGAACCGCTGTGGGTTCCGGTATTGGCGGTGCTCTTGTAGAAGCGCGCCCCG
This sequence comes from Pseudarthrobacter sp. MDT1-56, assembly GCF_059383555.1. NCBI lineage: Bacteria > Bacillati > Actinomycetota > Actinomycetes > Micrococcales > Micrococcaceae > Pseudarthrobacter > Pseudarthrobacter sp. MDT1-56. The sequence goes on along the minus strand of NZ_JBWZCK010000017.1, from coordinate 36,711 downwards.
GTGATGAAGCCGTCCACGCTGGGCGTGATGTTCATGCCCAGCTCGTACGCCCCGCCGTCCTGGGAATCCGGCACCGCTGGTACCTGCTGCCCGAAGACGGAGTAAGGCCCGGTGAGCTGGAGCTGACGGGTGGACGGTGCGCCGATGTTGGCGCTGTCATCGACGGCGCGCACCTGGATGGTGGCCGTGGCGAGGCCTTTCTGGATATAGGTGTGCGTCCAGTTCTGCCTGCCCTGGGCAGGGTGCCAGCTGCTCCCGCCGTCGGTGGACACTTCAACCCCGGCCACGATGCCGCCGGTGTCGCTGGCCGTTCCGGACACTGTGACGCTCGTGCCGTGCGGCACGGTGGTGCCCCCGGCAGGGGAGGAGATAGTCACGGTCGGGGCCGCCGTGTCGCTGCTCGCCGACGCGGCTGACAGCGCCGTGTCGCGGGTGGCGGGCTGGGCACCCATGTCCGCCAGGAGATTAATCTGCGCCTGCTGCATCCGCGGATCCGCGGCCGCGCCGTCGCCGTCGTGCTCCTTGTCCAGGCCCCACGTCCACTGGACCGTGCCCGCGGAGAACACCAGCGCCCCGCTGCCGGCACGGTACATGGTCGTGTTGTGGGTGGTGGTCCCCGGCTGCACGGTGTTGCCAAAATCCTGCAGATACTGCGGCGTCGTCCCCGTCGTGGTGGACAGGCGGATCAGCCCGGCGGGCCTGAACCCGTTGTCCAGGTCCTCGTTGGATTCATAGCCCACCGTGTGCGGCGCCAGCTGCGCGGAGCCGCCTGCGGGGAGCGTCGCCAGGGAGGTGTTGCGCCAGAGACGCGCTTTTCCCTCGGCAGCGCTGACCGTGATGGGCAGATCCGTGTAGTTGGACACATACATCGTCCCGGTCAACGCGTTTTCGGGGAGGCCGCCGCCGTTGGCCTGGGCGGCGTACCTCGGGTCGCGCCAGGTGCCGGTCCATTCCGTGCTGGGGTCGATCTTGGCGTTTGCCCAGGTCTCCTTGTAGGACGTGATGGTGCGGCCGGCCGCTCCGTCGACCGGCGAGGGTTCCATCCGGGTCCGCCAGTACACTTCGTTGCCGGAGAGGAACTGCAGGTTCACGCCGGCGTCGCGGGCGGCCTCCACATTGGCCCGCTGGGCGCCGGACCAGTATTCGTCGTGGCCCACGGACAGGAATACCTTGTGGTTGAGGAGCTGGGCTCCGTTCCGGTCGGTGTCCACCCCGCTGATGTAGCTGACGTCGTAGCCGTTTTTCTCCAGGAAACGGACCAGGGGGTACTCGTTGCTGAAGTAGAAGTCGCGTCCGCCCATGGCGCCGCGCGTATTCACCGGACGGTTGTAGCTGATCTTGTAGGCCCGGCCGTTCTGGGCGCCCTGGTAGAAATCCGAGCCGCCGTAATCGTTGTAGGCCTGCCACGATGTGTCGGAGGTCTGGAACACGACATCGGAGTGGCTGCCGTCGGAGCGGACCACAAAGGTGATGTGGCTGCGGCTGCCGTTGTCCGGCCGTGTCAGCAGGGCCACATACACGCCGGAGACGGCCGTCGCGGGAACCTGCCACGTCGCGGACACCGCCCACGTCCCGCAATCGTAGAGTTCCGTGGTGACGTCGGAGAGGCACTGGGGTTGGGTTTGCCGCAAGGCGGCCGGAGTGACGTCGGCGATTTTGCGGGCGCCGAGTCCCTGATACCAGCCGGTCCGGTAGATGCCGATCGTATAGCTGGCCGCGGTGGTGTCCACCTTGAAGCTGATGGGCTGGCCGGGATTGACGCTGATCCCGGTGGAGAATCCCTGGATGTCCGCGTCGCCCGCGCCGGTGATGTCCCACTCCGAGGGTGGGGCCCCCGGCTTCGAGTTTTCGCAGGCCACAGCGTTCAGGAGCGGGGAGCAGGGATCCGCGGCGCTGGCCGCCGGCAGGAGGCCCGCCGGCACGGTAACCGGCAACAGCGCCGCAACCAGGGCGATAGCCAGTGGAATGACGACTCGCTTGAGCGTTTTCAGCGGGCGGGCGACTGAGGAAACGGGCATCTGAACTCCTGAGTGAGTGCGCTGTCGCGGTCTCGGGCCGGCGCATCGTGCCCCGCCCCGTGCCGCCACCCCCCGGTGCAGCCAACCACGGTATTCAGTTGTCCCCAAAGCCGGAACTGCGAGTCTTACGCCCCCTGCGCCAGTGGTGGAGCACAGCATCAACTGCGCTCTGCCACGCCGGGCCGGTGTGAGACCACCGGCCCGAGCAGCGTCAAGCAGCTCCTAGCCGCGATCCTAAGTTTGCCCGCGGAAAGGCAGCAAAGGATTTCCTTGGGAAAAGCCTAAATCCGCTGATTTTGGCGCGGTGACGGTAGATTTAGGACAGGAACAGCCGTTTCCGCCAGCCAGGAGATCCGAAACACCTTGCACCTCAAAAGCCTGACCGTCCGGGGATTCAAGTCCTTCGCTTCGGCGACGACGTTCGAATTCGAACCAGGCGTCACCGCCGTGGTCGGCCCCAACGGCTCGGGCAAATCCAATGTGGTGGACGCCCTGGCCTGGGTGATGGGCGAACAGGGCGCCAAGACCCTCCGCGGCGGCAAGATGGAGGACGTGATTTTCGCGGGCACGTCCGGTCGCCCGCCGCTGGGCCGCGCCCACGTCTCACTCACCATAGATAACAGCGACGGCGCCCTGCCGATCGAGTACAGCGAAGTCACGATTTCCCGCACGCTGTTCCGCACCGGTGGCTCGGAGTACGCCATCAACGGAGCCGGCTGCCGGCTCCTGGACATCCAGGAACTCCTCTCCGACTCCGGCCTGGGCCGGGAAATGCACGTGATCGTGGGGCAGGGGCAGCTGGACAAGGTGCTGCACGCCACCCCGGAGGACCGGCGGGGTTTCATCGAGGAAGCCGCCGGCATCCTCAAGCACCGCCGCCGCAAGGAAAAGACGGTCCGCAAGCTCGAAGCCATGCAGGCGAACCTTGCCCGGCTCAGCGACCTCACCGGCGAAATCCGCCGGCAGCTCACGCCGCTGGGCAAACAGGCCGAGGTGGCACGCCGTGCCCAGACCGTCCAGTTCGAGGCCCGTGACGCGCGTTCCCGGCTCCTCGCGGACGACCTTGTCCAGCTGCAGCAGGCACTGGCACAGGATGTCGCGGACGAGAGCGCACTGAAGGCACGCGGCGTCGTCGGGCAGGAACTTGAACTCGGCAGGCAGCGGCAGGCCAGCCTCGAACAGCTCGCCGCCGAGGCCACGCCCAGGCTCAACGCCGCCCGCGACACGTGGTACCAGCTCTCCGCCGGGCGGGAACGGCTGCGCTCGCTGGGCTCGCTGGCCGAGGAACGCCGCCGGCTGCTGGGGGCCTCCGACAACGTCCCTGATTCCGGCCGCGACCCCGAGCAGCTGGACCGGCAGGCAGCCCGGGTCCGGGAGGAACAAGCCGGGCTGGAGCGCCAGATCGTGGGCAGCCGCAGCGCCCTGGATGCCGCCACCGCCGCCAAGCAGGACGCCGAAAACGCCGCCGCCGCCGAGGACAAGCGGCTCGCGTCCTTGCTTCGCGCCGCAGCGGACCGCCGCGAAGGCCTGGCCAAACTGGCCGGGCAGGTGGGTGCCGCACGCTCCCGGGTCGAGTCCGCGCAGGCGGAACTCGGCCGGCTCCGCGATTCCCTCAAGGCAGGGGAGGAGCGCCGCAGGCAGGCCCACAGCGAGTTCACCGCCCTCGAATCCCAGGTTGCCGGCGTTGAGGACGGCGAGGAGAGCCTCGACGCGGAGTACGAGGACGCCAGTGCCGCCCTCGACGGCATCGTTGCCGAGATCGACGCGCTCACGGCGGCCGAACGCGACGGCGAACGGGAACGCGGCGCCCTCCTGGCCCGACGCGACGCCCTCCAGCTCGGGCTGAACCGCAAGGACGGCTCGGCCCACGTCCTCGGCGCAGGACTCCCCGGGGTGCTCGGCGCCCTGGCGTCCATGATCACGGTGGAACCCGGCTATGAGGCCGCCATCGCGGCGGCCCTGGGCGCCGCCTCCGACGCGATCGTGGTGCAGGACAGCGAGGCTGCGGCCGCCGCCGTGCAGCGGCTGAAGGACGACGACGCCGGCCGGGCAGCCCTGCTGCTGGCAGCCGCTGCCACCGGCGCCCGTCCCGCGACCGGCGGGCAGCTCCCCGCGGGCGGCCGGTGGGCCGTCCAGCTCGTCACGGCCTCCGGCACCGACGAGGTTGCCTCCCGGCTGCCGCTGCCCGGACTGCTGGCGGGCATCGCCGTCGTCGAGGGCCTGGACGCTGCGGCCGAACTGGTGGCGGCGCGCCCGGAACTGACTGCCGTGACCCGGGCCGGGGACGTGCTGACCGCGCTTACAGTCAGCGGAGGCTCCGCGAAGGCGCCCTCGCTGATCGAAGTGCAGGCCGCCGTCGACGACGCCTCCTCCCGGCTGGCCGCGGTCACCGCCGGGCTGGAACGCCAGCGGTTCGCCCTTGCCGCCGCCCGGGCCCGGCGGGCTGCAGCCCAGGACCGTGCTGACGCTGCGCTGGAGAAACTCCACGATTCGGATGCACGGCTGGCGGCCGTTGCTGAACGTCTGGGGCACCTGAACTCCGTGCTCCGCAGCGCCGTCGGCGAAAGCGAGCGGCTCGCCGCCTCCCTGGCTAAAGCCGAGGCCAACATCGTCAGCGAACAGGTTGCGCTGGAAGCCGTGGCGGCACGGCTTGCCGCCGCCCAGGAAGCGCCGGCGGAGGAGGAGCCCTCCCCGGAACACCGGGATGCCCTCGCCCTGGCCGCGTCCCTGGCCCGCAGCGCCGAAATGGAGGCCCGGCTCGGTCTGCGCAGCGCCGAGGAACAGCTCTCGGCCACCCGCAACCGGGCGTCTTCGCTGGAACGCGCCGCCGCCACCGAGCGGCGCGCCCGCGAGGAAGCGGCCGAACGGGCACGCCGCCGCCGGCTCCAGGCTAAACGCGCCGCGGCCGTCTCCGCCGCCGTCGCCCAGGTGATCGGCTTCCTCGACGTCTCCGTGGAACTCGCCCGGCAGGAGCGGGACAGCGCCGAGGAACGCAAGGAACAGATGGACGCCGAGCTGTCCGCCCTGCGCAGCAGCAATGATGCCCTCGCCCGCGAACTGGCAGAACTGACCGACTCGGTGCACCGCGATGAACTGGCCCGCGCCCAGCAGCGCCTCCGGATCGAAGCCCTTGAGCTGAGAAGTGTCGAGGAGCTGGGGCTGACCGCCGACCAGTTGGTCGAAGATTTCGGACCGGACCAGCCCGTTCCCGTGCCCGCGGCGGAGGCGTCGGGGGACAAATGGGCTGCCCTCCGCGCCCCGGTGGACGAGGACGGCCGCGAGATCCTGGCCGGCAAGCCCTTCGTCCGCGGGGAGCAGGAGAAACGGCTCAAGCGCGCTGAACGGGACCTGTCGGCCCTAGGCCGGGTCAACCCCCTGGCACTGGAGGAATTCGCCGCCCTCGAGGAACGCCACCAGTTCCTCAGCACCCAACTCGAGGACCTCAAGTCCAGCCGCAAGGACCTGCTGGACATCATCAAGGAGGTTGATGAGCGCGTCCAAAAGGTCTTCGCCGAGGCCTTCGAAGACACCTCGGCGCAGTTCGTCCGGATCTTCGCCCGGCTGTTCCCCGGCGGCGAGGGCCGGCTGGTCCTCACCGACCCCTCGGACATGCTCACCACCGGCATCGAAGTTGAGGCGCGTCCGGCCGGCAAGAAAATCAAGCGGCTCTCACTGCTCTCAGGCGGCGAACGGTCCCTGACCGCCGTGGCCCTGCTGGTGGCGATCTTCAAGGCCCGGCCCTCACCGTTCTATGTGATGGACGAGGTGGAGGCAGCCCTGGACGACACCAACCTGGGCCGGCTCATCACCATCTTCGAGGAGCTGCGCGAATCCAGCCAGCTCATCATCATCACGCACCAGAAACGCACCATGGAAGTTGCCGATGCCCTGTACGGCGTCACCATGCGCGGCGACGGCGTCTCCACCGTCATCAGCCAGCGTCTCGGCGCCCAGGTCTGAGGCCCGCCGGCGGGCCTTTTCAGGCTCCGCGCCGGCTTTCCGGTTTGTGAGAAGCTAGGGGAGTGAACGACATCCTCCCCATTCTTCTGCCCATTCTCGCCGCCCTGGTGGTCCTCGGTGCACTCATTCCGGTCCTGATGAAGACCCGGAAGAACATCACCAATTACCCCGGGAAGCGTGACGAGAACGATCCCGTGGCGCCCGGCGCCGGCGGTGGAACACTCCTCGAGGACCACCCCGCGCCGACGCGCGACCGTACGGCGCCGGACTCCGTTGGCCTCGGGGCGACGGAAACAGTCGAAGTCCCGGATGATGTGGCCGGCCTGGAAATCGTTCCGGTCGAAACGCCGCTGCCGGTGGCAGGCCGCCTGATCCGCCTGCGCGAACGCCTCGTCAGGTCCAACAACATCCTGGGCAAGGGCCTGCTGGCACTGCTGTCCGCGGACAAGATCGATGAAAACGTGTGGGACGAGGTGGAGGAAACCCTCCTGCTCGCCGACCTCGGCACCGAGCCGACCCTCCAGCTAGTGGACGCGCTCCGCGAACGCGTCAAGGTCCTCGGCACCCGCTCCCCGGAGCAGGTCAAGGCCCTGCTGCGCGAGGAACTCATCAAGCTGGTGGACCCCACGATGGACCGCAGCCTGCGCGTCGAACGCCACGCCGACAAACCCGCCGTCGTGCTTGTGGTGGGCGTCAACGGCGTCGGCAAGACCACCACGGTGGGCAAGCTCGCCCGCGTGCTCGTCGCCGAGGACAAGGACGTGCTGCTCGGTGCCGCGGACACGTTCCGCGCCGCCGCCGCCGAGCAGCTTGCCACCTGGGGCCAGCGTGTCGGCGTCCCGACGGTGAAGTCCGACGTCGACGGTGCGGACCCGGCGTCGGTCGCCTACGAAGCGGTCAAGGCCGGCATCGACCAGGAAGTGGACGTCGTGATGATCGACACCGCCGGACGCCTGCAGAACAAGACCGGCCTGATGGACGAGCTCGGCAAGGTCAAGCGTGTCATTGAGAAGCTCGCCGAGGTGGACGAGGTGCTCCTGGTCCTGGACGCCACGACCGGACAGAACGGCCTGAACCAGGCGCGGGTCTTCGCCGAAGTCGTGAACGTCACCGGCATCGTCCTGACCAAGCTGGACGGCACGGCCAAGGGCGGCATCGTGGTGGCCATCCAGAAGTCGCTCGGCGTCCCGGTCAAGCTGATCGGCCTCGGCGAGGGCGCGGATGACCTCGCCCCATTCGACGCAGAAAGCTTCGTCGACGCCATCCTGAACTAGCCCCACCCAGTCACGCCTTAAACCCAACTGGCTCCCAGCTGGTGTCGCCCCGGACTTACCGGAACGACATCAACTGGGAGCCAGCTGTTTAGGTGCTGCCTAGTGCTTGAAGTTCAGCACGGTCACCGTGCCGGCCGTCAGCTTGAACGTCTGCGTCTGAGAACCATAGGCGAAACCCTCCACCGTGGCACGGTCCGCGAGCGGAATCGGCTCGGACTTGGCACCGTCGATCACCGTGCTGTCCTCCGCCCCGTAGCTGGGCCCGGTCATTTGGGTCATGGTTCCGGTCAGCGCCCGCGCGGGCAGCTTGAGGGTGACATCCGTCTGCGCCGCCTTCTCCGGATCGTTCTCGTTGACCAGAACCACGGTGGTGCTGCCGTCAGCGTTCTGCAGGGCGTAGCTGAACATCAGGCCGCCGCCCTTTGAGTCCAGCTTCATGAACTTGCCAGCCTCCAGCTCGGCAACCATGGAAATACCGAAGAAGTTGGCCCTCCCGGAGACCTCGCCGTTCGGCTTGAGATAGGGGCCGCCGGTGCAGACGGCGGACATGGGGGGACCACCCTTACAGGTCAGCATCGAGCTGTGGAAGCCGATCCGGGTAATGCCCAACTGCGCGGCGTTGAGCGCGTAATCAGCCGTCCAAAGGGCGGACGCGTGGGTGCGGGAGGTTTCGTTGGAGCCGGGGCAGGCTGCAATCCCCGTCTCGGGAAGCCAGGTTTCAATGCCTGCCGCCTGGCCGGCCTCCAGGGCTGCCTGCTGGTAGTCGTCGGCACGGTCATGCATGAGCCGGCTCATCACGTTGGCGATGGTCGGCGAACTCTTGGGGTCGCCTCCGTCACAGCTGTGAAGCGGGTAATTGTGGAAGGACAGGATCTTCTTCTGCGGGATGTCAGCATCGATGAACGGCTGCCACCATTTTTGGTCGTAGGCGCCCGGGCCGGAGATGGGCACGTTCGGGGCCACCGCGTTAATCGCGTTCGCATAGGCCTTGAGTTCCTCCACGTACTGCCCGGTGCTGTAGCCACCGGGGCGGACACCATTGGCCCCATAGCCGTTGGGCTCGTTGCCGACGGTGATGCTCAGCAGCCGCGGGCCGAAGATCTCCGCCGCGTGCTTGGCCATGTCGGCGGCGCGGGCCGGGTCGTAGTGGCCCAGGTCCACGGTGAGGCTGACAGTCGCATTTGCAGCTTCCAGCAGGGTGTTCAGCCGTGCCAGATCCGCCGGGCCCACAGCCCTGACCGGGTGTGCTGCATCTCCGCGGTAGCCGGAGGACGGGACGGCCTCGTTGGTCGAAGTCCAGAAGAAGCGGCGGTCAACGGCGTTGCCACCGAAACGGAGCACCGGCTGGTCGGCTTCCTGCAGCAGTTTCACCGTCGAGGCGTTGCTGCTGCTCAGCGCGGGATCGGCGAGGTCGGTCGCTTCGAGTGAGATGCCCACCAGGCCCTTGGTCAGCGCGGTGCCGACCAGGTCCTTCGAGACGCTGACTTCGAGCGGTTCCACCGCTTCCAGGGGCGAGCCGGCGGGCGGGCCGGGCTGCTTGTAGTACGTGACGGCCGGAGCTGGCGGCAAGGACGCCTCCGGCGCGGCCGAGGTGGCCTCCGAGCTCGCGGCGGGGGCCGCCGTGTTTCCTCCGGCGCCCGGCCCGAGGAAAATCACCAGCGACGCCAGCACGGCAATGACCGCGAGCACTGAGATCACGACGGCAGGACGGAGATTCTTGCGCTTGGTCCCGGCCGCATCCTCCGGCCTGTTGTCGGCGGTGTGTTCGGGCGAACGTTCAGTGGGTGGCATGTAAAGACTTCTCCAGCTTCTGGGTGGGAACTCCCCTCAGCCTAACGAAGTCCGCCGGTGCAGTTCGACGCGGGGCGGGCAATGGTCACCCGGGTGGGGTCAGGTGCTGCGGGTCGCCGGCCGGTGGAATGTCTCCCGGGCCAGCAGCCAGCCGGCGGCAGCCGCGACCAGGACGCCGCCGGTGACGCCGAAGGCCCAGCCATAGCCCAGCCGGTCTGCGAGCACCCCGGCAAGGACCGGCCCGATGATCGCCCCGCTGTCGGCGGTCATCTGGAAGATGGCCAGGACCCGCCCGCCGGAGCGCTCATTGCCGATCACGTCCGCCATGGCGGCCTGCTGCGCCGGACCGAGCAGCCCTGAACCGATGCCGGCGACAGCGGTCGCCACGAGGAACCAGAGCAGCTCGTGCGTGAAACCGATGGCTGCCGTTGCGGTTCCGGTGACCAACAGCCCGGAGATCATCATGGGTTTCCGGCCCAGGCTGTCCGCGAGTTTGCCGGAGAATGTCAGCGCCACCGCGTTGGCCGCGGCGAACATGGCCAGGGCCCAGCCGGCCGATTCCGGTCCCGCGTTCAGGGCGGCGACGGCGAAGAGCGGCACCGTAGCCATCCGGACGCCGAAGGTCGCCCAGCCGTTCGCGAAGCTGGAGAACAGCCCCGCCCGGTACGCGCTGTCCCGCAATGCCTCGCGGAGCTCCATCGCCGGCGCCGTGCTCCCGTCCGGGCGGGAGGCCGCGGGCACATGGCTGAGCTGGGTCTGCACCACGAGGGCCGCCAGGACGAGGGCGGCCGCGTAGACGAGGAACGGGACACGCAGGCCGAAGCCGGCCAGCAGCCCGCCCACGACGGGCCCGCACACATTGCCGATGAGGAACGCCGAGGCGTAGGCACCGGACACCCGGCCGCGGCTTTCCGGCGGCGCCAGCCGGACCACCAGGGCCATCGACGCCACCGTGAACATCACTGAGCCGGCACCGCCGAGGCCGCGGAAGATCAGCAGTTGCCAGTAGTCCTGGGCGAAGGCACACGCCGCCGTTGACGCCGCAACAATCAACAGACCGGCCACGTAGACCGGCCGTTCCCCGAGCCGCACAATCAGCGCGCCACCCGCGGGAGCGAACACGAGCCGCATGAACGCGAAGATGCTCACGATCACAGCGGCCGCCGTCGCGCCGACGTCGAAAGTGGTGGCGAACTGGGGGAGGACCGGCGCCACGAGACCGAAGCCGAGGGCGATGAGGAAGGCAGCCACCAACAACACCTTGATGTCCCGGGGCAGCACCGCCTTGCCGTTGGTCCGGGTGCCGGCCTGCGGCGGGGATCCCGCGGGGCGGGGGGTCTTACTCATGGCTGTGGCTTCCTGGCGGTACGGGCGGGGGGGAGCGGATGTTGGAACGCGTGAAACATAACCGTAACAAGAAGGATTTGCACCATTTACTTCCGGGAGGTTCTTGTAACAACCCGGCAATCTAAATCCTCTGCCGGCGAAACACGCCGCCGACAAACTCTTCTTAGAACGCAAACCGCGTTGAGGCACGCGGAGAACTCCGCAACATCTTTTAGATCGCATCCAAGCAAGGGAGGACGTGCACCATGGAACTTACCGCAGGTCACGTATGGCTGATGGTGGCAGCAGCACTCGTGCTGTTCATGACACCAGGACTAGCATTTTTCTACGGCGGCATGACGCGCGCCAAGGCCGCACTGAACATGATGATGATGAGTTTCATCTCCATCGGCATGGTCGGTGTGGTCTGGGTGCTCTGGGGCGCCTCGATGAGCTCCGGCGAGGGCTTCATGCAAATGGTTGGAAACCCGTTCGCCACCTTCGGTCTGGAGGGCATCGATACTCCTGACGGGCTCATCAAGGTCGGCTACGCAGCCACCTTCGCCATCATCACCGTCGCCCTGATCAGCGGCGCGATTGCTGACCGCGCCAAGTTCGGCGCCTGGTCCGTGTTCGTCCCGGTCTGGGTCACCCTGGTCTACTGCCCGCTGGCCTACATGGTCTGGGGCGGCGGGCTGTTCGGCCCGGAAGGCGCAATCGGCCAGGCCCTCGGACCGGCGATTGACTTCGCCGGCGGCACCGTTGTCCACATCAACGCCGGTGTTGCCGCGCTGATCCTCGTGCTGATCATCGGCAACCGCAAGGGCTTCGGCAAGGACCCCAACCACCGCCCGCACAACATCCCCTTCGTTATGCTCGGTGCTGCGATCCTGTGGTTCGGCTGGTTCGGCTTCAACGGCGGCGCAGCGACGACGGCGGAGCAGGGCGGCCTGATCTGGGTCAACACCCTGGCAGCCCCCGCCGCGGCAATGCTCGGCTGGCTCATCACGGAGCGTATCCGCGACGGTCACCCGACCTCGCTCGGCGCGGCGTCCGGTGTGGTTGCCGGCCTCGTCGCCATCACCCCGGCCTGCGCCAACGTCAGCCCGATCGGTGCCCTGGGCCTCGGCCTGATCGCCGGAGCGGCTTCCGCCCTGGCCGTCGGCCTCAAGTTCCGCTGGGGCTTTGACGACTCGCTCGACGTCGTCGGTGTCCACCTCGTCTCGGGCATCATCGGCACCGTGGCACTGGGCTTCATCGCCCTCCCGGCCGACGGTGTTGGCGGCGGCCTGTTCTACGGCGGCGGACTCACCCAGCTGTGGGCCCAGCTCGCAGCGGCCGGTATTGCCATCGCCTACTCCGCAGCGATGACCGCAATCATCGCCTTCGCCATCCACAAGACCATGGGCTTCCGGGTTTCCCAGGAGCAGGAAGTCGTGGGCGTCGACCTCAGCCTGCACGCCGAAACCGCCTACGAATTCGGCGTCGGCGGCCACGGTGGAAGCTTCACCCCGCTGCACGAACTCATCACCGGCAAGGCCCAGGGCGAAGCCCCGGCCGCCGGGACGGTGGACGCGACGTCCAACGGTAAGAAGACCGCAGCAGCAGGTAAGGAAAGTGTGGAGGCATGAAACTGATCACAGCAATCGTCCGGCCCGAAAAGCTCGATACCATCCGCGAAGGCCTTGAGGCCTACGGGGTGCAGGGCCTCACCGTCAGCGCGGCCAGCGGCTACGGCCGGCAGCGCGGCTACACCGAGGTGTACCGCGGCGCCGAGTACAACGTGGATCTGCTGCCCAAGATCCGGGTAGAGGTCCTGGCCACCGACGAACAGGCCGACGACATCCTCGATGTCATCATCGCCAGCTCGAACACGGGCCGGGCCGGTGACGGCAAGGTCTGGACGATGGATGTGTTCGAAGCAGTGCGGGTCCGCACCGGAGAACGCGGTTCGGCCGCTATCTAGAGCGCTGCCTGGAACAAAACAGCACAGCAAGCGGGCCGGGAACCTGAAAGGGTACCCGGCCCGCTTTTTTGTGCGTCCCGCCGCCCACGGCGGCGGCGGTCAGGCCCGCCAGCCGTCCGGCCCGGCGCTCCCGGCGGCGTATTCCTCCAGCGGTGCGCTGTCCCGGGCCCAGGCTTTGAGGACGGGCTCCAGGATCCGCCAGCAGTCCTCCGCGGTGTCGGCACGGACGGAGAGCAGTGGATCTCCGGTCAGGACGCCCTCCAGGACCTCCCCGTACGGCAGCAGCTCGGAGGCGCAGAGCTCGGACTTGAGCGTGGCACGGTCCAGGCTGAGGACATCGCCGGGGCCGTTCACATCGACGTCGAATTCCAGGGTGTCCGGACCGAAACCGATCCTCAGCTGGTTGGGGGAGTCCACCCCGGTGAAGCCCTTCGGCAGGTGCGGCACCGGCCGGAACGTCACCACGGCTTCCTTGCGTTTGACGCCCAGGGCCTTCCCGGAGCGCAGGATGAAGGGGACGCCCTGCCAGCGCCAGTTGTCGATCTGCACTTCCACCTCGGCGAGCGTTTCGGTGCCCCGGGCCGGGTCGACGCCGTCCTCCCTGGCGTAATCCGGGACCCTCCGGCCGTCGATCGATCCCGCGGTGTACCGGGCGCGGCGTGTGCTCCTGGCGTAGGGAGCCTTGATGCTGCTGGCCCGCAGCACCGTGGCCACGGCGTCGCGGAGGTCGCGCTCGTCCACCGAGGCCGGCGGTTCGAGCGCCATCAGGGCCATGATCTGCAACAGGTGGCTCTGGATCATGTCGCGGAGGGCGCCGGCGCCGTCGTAGTACCGGGCGCGGCCCTCCAGCGCGAGATCCTCGTCAAAGACAATCTCCACCTTTTCAATGTGCTCGCGGTTCCATACCGGCTCCAGGAAGGTATTGGCAAAGCGCAGCCCCAGGATGTTCAGCACCGTCGCCTTGCCCAGGAAGTGGTCCACCCGGTGGATGTGGTCCTCCGGGACCAGGGCCGACAGGGTTTCATTCAGGTGCCGGGCCGACGCCTCGCTGGAACCGAACGGCTTCTCCATGACCAGCCGGGTTCCGGCCGGCACCTGGCCGGGGGCCAGAGCCTCGCAGGCCAGCTGGCTGACGCGCGGCGGCAGCGCGAAGTAGATGGCGACGGGCCCCTCCAGCCGGGCCAGCAGGCCGGCCAGCTGCCCGTCGGCCGTGACATCGAGCTGGTGGTAGCCGGTGGTTTCGCGGATCCGCTTCAGCTCCTGCCGGCCGTAGGCCTCGGCCTGGGAGTTGGCGTCGGCGAAGGACTCGTCGATGCGCTCCAGCCACTGGTCGGGGGTCCACGCATCCGAGCCGGCGCCCACCAGGGTCAGGCCGTCGGCGCGTCCCCGGGACACGAGCCGGGCCAGCCCCGGCAGCAGCAGCCTGCCGGTGAGGTCGCCCGAGGCGCCGAGGATGAGCAGGGTTTTTACGGTTGTTTGGCTGGTCACCTAAGCCAGCATGCCATCTTGAAGGCGCGTCTTGGTACCCTAGATAGTCGAGTCCCGTTGTCGAGGCAGTTCGTTCCGGCGAACATCAGTCGCGACGCTGGCGTGCCGGACCGGCCGCCATCTGTAGATCCACTGAAAGAAGTGCACGGCGCGTGTTCAATTCACTCTCTGACCGGTTGACAGCAACCTTCAAGAATCTCCGTGGCAAGGGCCGCCTGACCGAGGCGGACGTTGACGCCACAGTCCGCGAGATCCGGCGTGCCCTCCTGGACGCCGACGTCGCCGTGCCCGTGGTCCGCGAGTTCACCGGCCGCGTGCGCGAGCGCGCCCTCGGCGCCGAAGTCTCCGCCGCGCTGAACCCCGGCCAGCAGATCGTTAAGATCGTCAATGAGGAGCTCGTCGAGATCCTCGGCGGCGAGACCCGCCGGATCCGCCTCGCGAAGACCGGTCCGACCATCATCATGCTCGCCGGCCTCCAGGGCGCCGGGAAGACCACCCTGGCCGGCAAGCTCTCCAAGTACCTCAAGGCGCAGGGCCACAGCCCCCTCCTGGTGGCCTGCGACCTGCAGCGTCCCAATGCCGTGACCCAGCTCCAGGTGGTCGGCAAGCGCGCCGGCGTGCCCGTCTTCGCCCCGCACCCGGGAGCCACCTCCACCGAACTTGAGCACCCGGCCGGCGACCCGGTCTCGGTCGCCCGGGCCGGCGTCGAGGAAGCCCGCCGCACGCTGCATGACGTCGTGATCGTTGACACCGCCGGCCGGACCGGCGTGGACGCCGAGATGATGGAACAGGCGCGCCAGATCCGCCGCGCCATCGTTCCCAACGAAGTGCTGTTCGTGGTCGACGCCATGATCGGCCAGGACGCCGTCAACACGGCCATGGCCTTCGACGAGGGCGTCAACTTCACCGGCATCGTGCTCTCCAAGCTCGACGGCGACGCCCGCGGCGGCGCCGCACTCTCCGTCTCCTCCGTCACCGGCAAGCCCGTGATGTTCGCGTCCACCGGTGAAGGCCTGGACGACTTCGAGCTCTTCCACCCGGACCGTATGGCCTCGCGCATCCTCGACCTCGGTGACGTGCTCACCCTGATCGAGCAGGCGGAGAAGTCCTGGGACAAGGACGAGGCTGCCCGGATGGCGAAGAAATTCGCCGACCAGGAAGACTTCACCCTGGAGGACTTCCTCGCCCAGATGCAGCAGATCCGCAACATGGGTTCCATGAAGAAGATGCTCATGATGATGCCCGGGGCGCAGAACATCCGGCAGCAGCTTGAGCAGTTCGACGAGCGTGAGATCGACCGCGTCGAGGCGATCGTGCGTTCCATGACGCCGCATGAACGCGTCGCCCCGAAAATCATCAACGGTTCCCGCCGGGCCCGGATCGCGCGCGGCTCCGGTGTGCACGTCTCCGAGGTCAACGGCCTGCTGGAGCGTTTTATTCAGGCCCAGAAGATGATGAAGAAGATGGCTGCCGGCGGCGGCATGCCCGGCATGCCGGGGATGCCCGGCATGGGCGGCGGAGGGGCCCGCAAGGGTGCCAAGAGCGCGCCGAAGAAGAAGGCCCGCTCCGGCAACCCGGCCAAGGCCGCCCAGGAGCTCAAGGATGCCCAGGCACGGCGGGCCGAGGGCGCCAAGGCCCTCCCGACCGGTGCCGCGTTCGGGCAGCAGGGCGGCGACTTCGATCCCTCCCAGCTGAACCTGCCCAAGGGCTTCGACAAGTTCCTCGGCGGCGGCAAATAGGCCCTGCCGGCCGAGATGTCGCCGGCCCGTTGCCGGGCCGGTGTCATAGGGTTAGACCATGTTCAAGCAGCGCGTAGTCTTCGTCCACGGGGCGGGCAGCTTCGGCGCTGCGGCGTGGCCGAAACAGCACGGGATGGCGCTGAACTACGACGCGCTGTTCCTGCGCCGGCACGGGTATGACCCCGTTGCGGAACCGCTGGAAACCGACTTCGCCGCCGACGCCGCCATCGTCCTTCGTGCGCTGGCCGACGACGGCCGCGGCGAGGCCGGCGGCCACGTCGTCGCGCACTCCCAGGGAGCCATCTCCGCAATGATGGCCGCCGTCGAACGGCCGGACCTGGTGCACTCGCTGACCCTCGTGGAACCGGCCTGCCTCTCGCTCACCGCGGAGCTGCCGGCGACGGCGGCGCACCGTGCCTTGATGCAGCCGCTCTTCGAGGTCCGCCACCACCTCAGCGATGAGGATTTCCACCGCGAATTCGTCCGCCGGGTGTTCGCCGCCCACACCCCGGCCCAAGCGACTCTTGGCGCCCCCAGCCCGGAAGACCAGCGGGAGGCGCGCCGCCTGCGCTTGCAGGTTCCGCCCTGGGAGGCCCCGCTGCAGATTGTCCCCGGCGTCCCCACCCTGGTCCTGACCGGCGGCTGGGAACCGCTGTATGAAGAGATCGCGGGCTACCTGCGTGAGACCGGCGCCCTGCACCGCACCGCGGCGGGCGGGCACCGGCCCCAGGATTCGGCAGAGGGGAACCGGCTCATCCGGACGTTCATCGCCGACGTCGGCCGGCAGCAGCACTCCAAAGCGTCATAGCACCGGTCCTCCTAGCACCTGGCCGTCCGGAACCGCTCCGCGGCTTAGGCTTGAACCCATGACCCGCATCATCGAGTTCAGCGGCACCGTCCTCACCGGCCCGGACACCGAACACCAGGGCCTGTGGTCCGTCGACGGCCACCTGAGCTTCCACCGGCCCGCCGGCGCCCCGGATCTCGTCCTGGACGGGTGGGTCATCCCCGGGCTGGTCGACGCGCACTGCCACATCGGGCTCGGCCCCGGCGGGGACGTAACCGCGCAGCAGGCGGAAGAACAGGCGACGACCGACCGCGACGCCGGAACCCTGCTGGTCCGCGACGCCGGCGCCGTCCACGACACCCGCTGGCTCCAGCGCCGGCCGGAGCTGCCGCGCATCATCCGCTCGGGCCGGCATATCGCCAGGACGCGGCGGTACCTGCGGGGCTTCGCCGTCGAGGTTGAACCCGATGCCCTGGTCGAGGCCGTGCGCAAGCAGGCGCGCGCCGGCGACGGCTGGGTCAAGCTCGTGGGGGACTGGATCGACCGCGACGCCGGCGACCTGGCCGCGAGCTTCCCGGCCGGAATACTGAAAGACGCCGTCGCTGCCGCCCACGACGAAGGCGCCCGCGTGACGGCACACTGCTTCGCCGAGGACACCCTCGATGACATGCTCGACGCCAGGATCGACTGCATCGAGCACGCCACGGGCCTGCTCCCGCGGCACCTGCCGCGGTTCGTCGAACAGGGCGTGCCGATCGTGCCGACGCTCATCAACATCGCCACGTTCCCCGATATAGCCGCGCAGGCCGAGGGGAAGTTCCCCCGCTACGCGGCGCATATGCGCTCCCTCTGGGAGCGCCGGGCGGAACGCGTCCTGGCAGCCTTCGAGGCCGGCATCACGATCTACGCCGGGACGGACGCCGGCAGCGTCATCAGACACGGGCGCATCGTCGACGAACTCCAGGCGCTGCACGCGGCCGGACTCCCGGCCGCGGCGGCGCTGGACGCCGGCGCCTGGGCCGCCCGTGAGTGGCTCGGGGCGGACGGGATCTCCGACGGCGCCAGCGCCGACGTCCTGGTCTGCGCCGAGGATCCGCGCCGCAACCTGGCCACCCTGCAGGGCTTCAAGGGCATCGTGCTGCGCGGAGAACTGGTCCGCTAGGAACCTTCCCGCTCCATTAGGAATAAATTGAAGCTTCAAGTAATTTATATCTATGAAGGGTCATCGACGGACGGTGGCCGCCGAAGCATCGGAGCGATCACATGACTGCAGAAACCAGCACCCAGGATCTTCTTCCCGCCGAACTCACCATGGGCACCGTGATGCTCAAGGTCGGCGACATGAAGCTCATGACGGACTACTACCAGCGCGCCCTCGGCCTCGACATCGTGGCCGAGCAGGACGGCGGACTCTACCTCGGGCGCAAGCAGAAACCGCTGGTCCACCTGGCACCGGCCCCCGGGCTGAACCTGCCCGCCCGCGGCGAGGCCGGCCTCTTCCACACGGCCCTGCTGTTTGAGGACCAGTCCTCGCTGGCAGCCACCGTCGCCAGTGCGGCACAGTTCGAGCCGCAGGCCTTTACCGGCAGCGCCGACCATCTCGTCAGCGAGGCCTTCTATTTCAATGACCCCGAAGGCAATGGCATCGAGCTCTACTGGGACCGGCCCCGCGACGCCTGGTCCTGGGACGGCAAGAACGTGGTGATGGACAGCCTGGCCCTGCCCCCGCAGCGCTACCTCGAGCAGCACCTCACCGAAGCGTCGCTGGCCGGCCAGCGCGAGGCGGACGCCGGCGTCGGGCATGTCCACCTGCAGGTCGGCGACGTCCAGTCCGCCCAGGACTTCTACGTCGGAACCCTCGGGTTCGAAAAGACGGCCGGGTGGCACGGCCAGGCACTGTTTGTCTCGGCCGGCGGCTACCACCACCACATGGCCATGAACGTCTGGAACAGCCGAGGGGCAGGGCCGCGCCGGGACACCCTGGGCCTGGGCGAGGTGCTGATCGAGGTACCGGCCGGGGACGACGTCGGCGCTCTCGCCGACCGCCTCAAGACCGCCGGGGTCCAGTCCCACCACACGGGAGCTGAACTTCGTTTCGAGGACCCGTGGCGCAACCGCATCCGAGTCGCCGTTCGCTGAGTGCCCGCTGTTCCCTGCGTCGGCGCCCGGCTTATCCAGCCCCAGGGACATGTCCAGCGCAGGCGGCAGCGGATGGACATAGAGGCTCTATGTCCAGGGGCGCGGGTCCGGGGCGAGCATGTCCACCGGGCCGGCAGTGCGCGGCGGGGTCAGGGAGGGCATGTCCAGTCTGAGTGCCCCCCGGGCTGGAGCGGCTAGGCTGAAGTGACGCCAAAAAACAGCGGCCCAGCGCCGCCGGACAGCTAAGGACAAGCTCCATGGGATTCACCGAAGTCTTTGTTTCCACCCACGATGAAGCCCTTAAGCGTGCTGCTGCCCTCGACGGCGGGGCCGCCGCAGCCTCTGGTGCGGTCCGGATAGCGGACATCACCGACTTCGAAATCGAGCGCCTGGGTGACCTGGCCGGCACGGCCGTCCACGCCTCCGGCGCCGACTACGAGCTCGCCATGGTGGATGTCGCCAGTGACTCCCTGCTTGGGGTGCCGCCGGCGATGGTCCGCGCCCTGGCCGAGCTGCTCAGCTATGAGACCGAGGGCGAGGGCAACGTCCTGGACGAGGTCGCCGAAAGCTGGGCCGCCGAAGAGGACATGCCCTTCGGTGCGGAGCTGTCCGCCCGCTACGTCCGGCAGCTCGCCGAACTGGCCGCCGAGGTCGATCCCGCCAGCAAATCCGGCCTCTACGTCTGGACATCCTGACCCGATTCAGCCCCTGTATGGACCGGTTGCGGGTGTCAAGTCGAATTCCCGCCGCTGATCTGGCACAATAAACAGGTACTCGATCTGCGTGGCCCCTCTCTCCGCGTCCGGATCTTGTCCTTTTAGAACCCCCTAGTACGGCCCGCCCCACGGGTGCAGAACGCCGGGCTCGACCCCGTTTCAGAAACAGGAGTGACCACAAAAGTGGCCGTAAAGATTCGCCTTAAGCGCTTTGGCAAGATGCGCGCACCGTACTACCGCATCGTCGTCATGGACGCACGCTCCAAGCGTGACGGCCGTGCCATCGAAGAGATCGGCAAGTACCACCCGACCGAAGAGCCCTCGTACATCGAGGTCGACACGGACCGTGCCCAGTACTGGCTCGGCGTCGGCGCACAGCCGTCCGAGCAGGTTGCCGCGATCCTCAAGATCACCGGTGACTGGCAGAAGTTCAAGGGTCTCCCGGGCCAGGAGGGCACCTTGAAGACCAAGGCTCCCAAGGCTGCCTTTGTTACCCCGGAAAAGGGTTCCGTGATCATCCCGGAAGCCATCACCAAGAAGGCCAAGAAGGACGATGCAGCCGAGGCTCCCGCCGACGCCGAAGCAGAGACCACCGAGGCTGAGTAAATTGCTGGCAGAAGCGCTCGAACACCTCGTCCGCGGGATCGTTGACAGTCCTGACGATGTCAAGGTCAGTGCGAAGAACAACCGCCGCGGGGACACCCTCGAAGTGCGCGTTCATCAGGACGACCTCGGACGGGTGATCGGCCGCCAGGGCCGCACCGCACGTGCCTTGCGCACTGTGGTGGCAGCACTGGCGGACGGCGAGCCGGTCAGGGTCGACGTCGTCGACACCGACCGCCGCCGGTAACGCTTCCAGCAACACTTGTCTTGAGTCCGGCCCCTTCACCAGATAATGGTGGAGGGGCCGGACTGTTTTCCCCCGCAGATCCCCCCAACACCAACCCCGAACAGAGGAACAGATGCAGCTTCAGGTGGCACGAATCGGCAAGCCCCACGGCATCCGCGGCGAAGTGACCGTCCAGGTGCTCACCGATGCGCCCGGCGACCGCTTCGTCCCGGGAACCCAGTTCGTGGTGGAGCCTGCCTCGGCCGGCCCGCTCACCATCATCAGCGCCCGCTGGAACAAGGACATCCTGCTGCTCGCCTTTGAGGAAATCGAGACCCGCAACGAGGCGGAGACCCTCCGCGGCGCCAAGCTCTTCATCGAAACCGCGGAACTCGACGACGATGACGACGACGAGGGCTGGTACGAGCACGAGCTTGAGGGCCTGGAGGTCCGCGTCGGTGACCAGGTGGTCGGCAAGGTTTCCGGCCTGCACACCCTCCCGGTCCAGGACCTGCTCGTCGTCACCGCGACGGACGGCAAGGAAATCCTGATCCCCTTTGTGGAGCAGATCGTCCCCGAGGTCAACGTCGGAGAGGGCTACGTGCTCGTCACCCCGCCGCCGGGACTCTTTGAGGTCAACGCCGAGGACGAGGCCAAGTCCGGGGACAAGCCGGCTGGCGACAAGCCGAAGTCCGCAGCGGCCGCCAGCGCCGAAGACCGCGCCGACACCGGGGACAACGCCTAAATGAGGGTCGACGTCGTCAGCATCTTCCCGGAGTACCTGGCGCCGCTGGAGCTCTCCCTCATTGGTAAGGCGCGCCAGGACGGGCTGCTGGAGCTCAACGTCCACGACCTCAGGGAGTTCACCACGGACCGCCACCGGACCGTGGATGACACCCCCTACGGCGGCGGCGCGGGCATGGTCATGAAACCCGAGCCCTGGGCCCAGGCCCTGGCCGCCGTCGCGGCGGACCGCCCAAGCGACGCGGCCAGGCCGGTCCTGATTGTGCCGTCACCGGCGGGGGAGCGGTTCACCCAGGCCACCGCCCACGAACTCGCCGGGGAAGAGCGGCTGGTGTTTGCCTGCGGGCGTTACGAAGGCATCGATGAGCGCGTGATGGAATGGGCGGCCGGGCACTTCACGGTGCGGCCCATGAGCCTGGGCGACTACGTCCTCAACGGCGGCGAAGTGGCGGTGCTGGCGATGGTGGAGGCCATCGGGCGCCTGCTGCCCGGCGTCGTCGGCAACCCCGAGTCCCTCGTGGAGGAGTCGCACTCGGACGGGCTGCTCGAGTACCCCGTGTACACCAAGCCCTCCAGCTGGCGGGACCGCGAGGTCCCCGCGGTACTGCTCAGCGGCAACCACGGCAAGATCGCCCAGTGGCGCCGGCACGAGCAGTACCGGCGCACCGCTGAACGCCGCCCGGACCTGCTGGAGCAGTTCGACGCCGCCAAGCTGCCCCGCGCGGACCGCACCGCCTTCGCGGACCTGGGGTACGACGTCGTCGACGGCCGCCTCAGGCGCCGCGCGGACGCCGGCGGGGATTCCGCCTGACCGGATTGGCTGGACGGCCCCGGATGTGGCAAAATTAGTCCTTGTGCCTGCTGGGTGCGAACCTGCCACAGGGGGAGCGTCACCAACAGCGCGGCACCCCGGCCCCGTCAATTCCTGACGAAGCCGGATTCACAAAATTTTCGGCGTGAATTTCCGGGCCGCAATTGCGCCCGGGCTTGGCCGCCGTGACCCAACGTGAAGGACCTGTGGCGTTCACCAGGAGTGAATCAATGCATATTCTCGATTCCGTAGACGCAGCCTCGCTGCGCACCGATGTTCCCGTCTTCCGTGCGGGTGACACCCTCAAGGTGCACGTGAACATCATCGAAGGCAAGAACTCCCGCGTCCAGGTCTTCCAGGGCTTCGTCCTGGGCCGCCACGGCGACGGCCTGCGCGAAACCTTCACCATCCGCAAGGTCTCCTTCGGTGTTGGTGTGGAGCGTACCTTCCCGGTGCACTCCCCGATCATCGAGAAGATCGAGCTCGTCTCCAAGGGTGACGTGCGCCGCGCCAAGCTGTACTACATGCGCAACCTGCGTGGCAAGGCCGCGAAGATCAAGGAAAAGCGCGACTTCCAGACCGCAAAGTAAGTCCCTCCGGACTTACACCGCAGGCTTCCACCGCGGGTCCACGGACCGTGTCCGGCCAGCGCCGGAGCATCCGCAACAGCGCTGTTCAGTTAAGAAAAGCGTTAGAGGATACGGATCATGGAACACACAAAACGCCAGCCCAGGAAACTCGGCTGGCGTTTTGTGTTGCTGGCCGTGGTGCTGGCTGTGCTCATCAGCGGCCTGGTCCGCTCGTTGTGGCTCGATGTCTACTACATCCCCTCCGCCTCGATGGAGCCGATGTTCCGCGAGGGCGACAGGATCCTCGTCTCGCGCACGGACTTCCGCGCCGAACCGGTGGCCCGTGGAGACATTGTCGTCTTCGACGGCCGCGGCTCCTTCGCCCCGCTGGACAGCGGCAACGGACCGGTCCTGGACTTCCTGAGCGGCATCGGCCACTGGGTCGGCCTCTCCGGCGGCGACACCACCTACATTAAACGCGTCATCGGGCTCCCCGGTGACCACGTGGTCTGCTGCGACGACGGCGGCAGGCTCACAGTCAACGGCCAGCAAGTTGCGGAACCCTATCTTTTTGAAGGTGACTCCCCGAGCGAGCTGAAGTTCAGCGTGATCATGCCCGCGGGAAGGGTCTGGCTGATGGGGGACCACCGCTCCCTGTCGGCCGATTCCCGCAGTCTCTTGGGTGCCCCCGGCGGAGGCATGGTCCCGCTGGACCGGGTGATCGGCAGACCCGTCCAGATCATCTGGCCGATTGATAGATTTGCAGCAGTAGGACGGCCCTCCGAGGCCGCCACAACGACTTCGAAGAACGGACAGTAAATGCCCGAGACCGGACCCCGGACTCCAGATCCGCGGGGGCAGGACCAGCCCCTGGCCACCTCCTCAGCGATCCCCGCCACGGAGGCCCCTGCTGAGCCTGCCGTCCGCGCGGATCACGGGGTTACTGGCGGGCCGGCGCATGCGGGAGCCGCGTCGAAGCGAGCGCGCCGGGCGAAGTCCCGGGAACGCTACAGCCCGCTGTTCCTCTGGGCGAAGGAAGTGGCCACCGTGGTGCTGGTCGCCATCGTGCTGTCCTTCCTGATCAAAACCTTCCTGTTCCGGGCGTTCTACATCCCGTCGGAGTCCATGGTCAGCACCCTGGACGTGAACGACCGCATCTTCGTGAACCTCCTGGTCCCGGAACCCTTCGCCCTGGAGCGCGGCGACGTCGTCGTGTTCAGGGACACCCAAGGCTGGCTGGTTCCTATGGCGGAGAAGGAAACGGGGCCCTTCACCTGGGTCCAGGACGGGCTGATGTTCATTGGCCTGCTCCCGGACAACTCGGAGCAGCACCTCGTAAAGCGCGTCGTGGGCCTGCCGGGGGACAGCGTGGCCTGCTGCGACGCCGGCGGACGGCTCCTGGTCAACGGCACGCCCCTGGACGAGCCTTACATCAACCCCGCCGAAGTGCCCCAAATCCGCGACTTCGACGTCGTGGTCCCCGAAGGGAAGGTCTGGGTGATGGGAGACAACCGGAACCATTCCGCCGACTCGCGCGCCCACACGGACAGCAACGGCGGCTTCGTCGACATCGCCGACATTGAAGGCAAGGCCGCCGTCATTGCCTGGCCGCTGAACCGCATCACCGCCCTCGACAACTACCCGGACGTCTTCCGCGACGTGACCGACCCGGCCGGAAAGTAGCGGCTGACGTCATGTCCGAAGCCCCGACGCTCGACTACGAACGGCGCTTCCGCAGCTCCGGCGCCAGGCTCCTTGCCGGCGTCGACGAGGTGGGCCGCGGCGCCCTCGCCGGGCCCGTCAGCGTGGGAATCGCCGTCGTGGACCTCCAGCAGCAGAAACTGCTCGCCGATGTGCGGGACAGCAAACTGCTCAAAGTGGCGGACCGCGAACGCCTGGTGCCGCTGGTCCGAAGCTGGAGTGTGGCCTCGGCCGTCGGCCATGCCTCCGCGAATGAGATCGACGCCCTGGGCATCGTCGCCGCGCTCCGGCTCGCCGGAACCCGCGCCTGGCTCGCGGTCCTGGCCGCCGGGGTGATCCCGGACGTCGTGCTGCTGGACGGCAGTCACAACTGGCTTTCGCCGACAGCGCAGCCGTCCCTGTTCGACGACGGCCCGGCGGAGCCCGGCTGCGACGCGCCGGTGCATACCCTGGTCAAGGCCGACATGCAGTGCCTGAGCGTCGCCGCGGCGTCCATCCTGGCCAAGGTGGAGCGCGACGGCATGATGCGCGAACTGCACCACGAATACCCCGCCTTCGGCTGGGACGAGAACAAAGGCTACGGCACCGCCACGCACAAGGAAGCGATCCGCGCCGCCGGACCCACGCCGTACCACCGCGTGAGCTGGCAGCTGCTCGCGGACTGACGTCCGCCCCGTTCCCGCCCGGATGGCAGCGGCGCCAGGGGTGCCGCGGGACGGACCGTGGCGCGCGCGGCGCGCCGGATGGTGCAAGATGGAACCATGAGTGCCGAGGACCTTGAAAACTATGAGACCGACATGGAGCTGCAGCTCTACCGCGAATACCGCGACGTTGTCGGGCTGTTCAGCTATGTGGTCGAGACCGAACGGCGTTTCTATCTGGCCAACCACGTTGACCTGCAGGCCCGCAGCGCCGACGGCGAGGTCTACTTCGACCTGACGCTGCAGGACGCCTGGGTCTGGGACGTCTACCGTTCCGCCCGCTTCGTCAAGAGCGTCCGCGTGATCACCTTCAAGGACGTCAACGTCGAGGAGCTCCCGCGCAGCGAGGAACTCGCCCTGCCCAAGGCCGGGGATCTCGGGAACTGACCGGCGAACCCGCCCGCCGGCATGCTGAATTCGTTGTCATATCAGTCCTCCTGAATTGGTGAGGGTGTTCCCCGGACGCCTGGTGGCTGCCGGCACTTGAAAGCTATGGCGTGGCCCTGACAATCTGTGGTGGTCCGCGTCGGTGGCCCGGAACGCCGGCTATCCAACTCGCCGGCCCTGGCCGAGGGTTTCCCACATAGCGTCCTGCACGCCTGTGCCAAGCTCTTGCCGCGTCGCAGGCTGGTCTTATGAGAGCTAAAGACGTGCTGGGCCGGCGCGGGGAGGAACTCGCAGCCGGTTATCTCGAAGCCCACGGCATGCGGATCGTGGACCGCAACTGGCGGTGTTCCGAGGGTGAAATCGACATCGTCGCCCTCGACGGCGACACTCTGGTCATCGCCGAAGTGAAGACCCGCAAGTCCCTCGCGTACGGGCATCCGTTCGAAGCTGTCGGTGTGGACAAGCTGGCCCGGCTGCACCGGCTGGCCTCCGCCTGGTGCCGAGACCATGAACTCCGTATGCCGCTAAGACGGGTCGATGTGATCGCCGTGCTCGACGACGGTATCGGTGCCCCCGCTGTGGAACACCTCAAAGGGGTGGGGTAGGTGGCGCTCGGCCGGACCTATGCGGTAGCCCTCGTCGGGCTGAACGGCTACATCGTCGAAGTGGAGGCCGACATCGGCCAGACCCTGCCGGCATTCATCATCCTCGGGCTGCCGGACGCTTCGCTCAACGAGGCCAAGGAGCGGATCCGCTCGGCCGCCCAGAACTCCGGAATTCCGCTGAGCCGCCGGAAGATCACCGCCAACCTCATCCCCGCGTCGTTGCCCAAACGCGGCTCCGGTTTCGATCTGGCCATCGCCATGGCCGCCCTGCTGGCCTCCAACGATGTCCGGTCCACGGGCCGGACGGTGTTCATCGCCGAACTGGGACTGGACGGCAGGCTGCGGCCGGTCCGCGGCGTCCTTCCCGCCGTCATGGCCGCGGTGCGGGCAGGCTACGCCGACGTCGTTGTGGCCCAGGCAAACGCAGCCGAGGCCGAACTCGTGCCCGGCGCCCGGGTGCAGGGCTACATCACGCTGGCCCGACTGGCCTTCGATTTCGGTGCCGATCCGCAGGACCTGGCCCTCGACTTCGACCCGGCCCCTGACCCTGACGAACCGGAGGCCGGAGCCGACGCGCTGGCCTTTGCGCCGCCGGACATGCGCGACGTCTCCGGGCAGGGGGACGCCCGGCGGGCACTGGAAGTCGCCGCCGCCGGCGCCCACCATCTGTTGCTGACAGGTCCTCCGGGCGCGGGAAAAACGATGCTGGCTGAACGGCTGCCCGGACTCCTGCCGGACCTGGGAGACGCGGAGGCCATGGAAGTGACCGCCATCCATTCGCTCTGCTCGCTGACCTCAGCCCCGCTGCAACTTGTGCGCAGGCCGCCGTATGAAAACCCGCATCACACCGCCACCTCCGCGGCGATCATCGGAGGAGGCTCAGGGCTGCCCAGACCGGGAGCTGCCTCCCGGGCCCACCGCGGAGTGCTGTTCCTTGACGAGGCCCCGGAATACGAGCGCAGGGTCCTGGATGCGCTCCGGCAGCCGCTGGAGAGCGGGGAGCTCGTGCTGCACCGTGCAGCGGGAACAGCGGCGTACCCAGCCCGCTTCCAGCTGGTGCTCGCGGCCAACCCGTGCCCGTGCGGCAAGGCCACGGGCAAGGGCGTGGACTGCATCTGCACCCCGACCATGCGCCGGCGGTATCTGGCCCGCCTGTCCGGGCCGCTGCTGGACCGGGTCGACATCCAGCTGCAGGTGGAGCGGGTATCGCTGGCCGACTTTGGCCTACCCGGGGCCGAGGAGGACACCGCCACCATTGCCGCGCGCGTCCACGCTGCACGGGAGCGCCAGCTGAAGCGGCTGCTGCCCTTCGGCATGGAAACCAACGCCCAGGTCCCTGGGCGCGTCCTCCGGGGTGCCCTGCGGCTCAGCGCCCCCACCACCCGCATCCTGGACCACGCCCTGGAACGCGGCACGCTGACAGCCCGCGGCTACGACCGGGTGCTGCGGCTGGCGTGGACCCTGGCCGACCTGGCCCTGCGGGACATCCCGGAGCCGGACGACATCGGCCTGGCCCTCAATCTTCGGCAGGCCGCCGTCGCCGCTTAGCTGGACATTCCGCGTACGCCGCCGCGTGCGTGCGGCGCCATCATTCATCGCCATCCTGCGAAAGGAACAACACCATGACAGAGAGCGAACGGACCGCCCGGGCAGCGTTGTCCCGGCTGTTTGAGCCGCAGGACGCTGCAGGCCTCGCGCTCGTCCGCGTCGCCGGACCGGAGGACGCATTGAAGATCGCCACCGGCCAGCTGGCCGCCGGAGCCGAACTGGAGCGGGAGATCTTCCAGCTGCTGGACGAGAACGGCTCAGGCAGCGGCTGGACAGGCCTGGGGACAGCCCGTCAGCGCTGGGCGCCGAGGGTCCCGGACCTCGCGCCGGCACGGGACCTCGCCACGATGCAGCGGCTCGGGGGCCGCCTGATTATCCCTTCGGACGAGCTGTGGCCCCGCCAGTTGGCGGACCTCGGACTGCAGGAACCGCTCTGTCTCTGGTGGCGCGGCATCGAGCAGGAGCTGCCTGCGCCCGCCCGGTCCGTTGCGCTGGTCGGTTCCAGGGACAGCACCTCCTATGGTGCGTCCGTGACAGGCGACCTCGCGTATTCGCTGGCACAGCGTGGTTTCACGATCATCTCGGGCGGCGCCTATGGGATCGATGCGCACGCGCACCGGGCAGCTCTCGCCGGCGGCACGGCCGGGAGCATGCCCACCATCGCCGTGATGGCCGGGGGAGTGGACCGTTTCTACCCCTCCGGCAATGAGGATCTGCTGCGGGCAGTCGCGAACCAGGGCGCGGTCCTGGCCGAGGTCCCGCCGGGCTCCGCGCCGACTCGGTACCGGTTTCTGCAGCGCAACCGGCTGATTGCTGCGCTGGCGTCCGTCACGGTCGTCGTGGAAGCCCGGTGGAGATCGGGCGCGCTGAACACAGCCCACCACGCGGAAACGCTGGGCAGAGCCGTTGGCGCAGTGCCGGGGTCGGTGCACAGCGCCAACTCCGCGGGCTGCCACCGGCTGCTCCGGGAAGGAGGGGCGGTTTGCGTCACCGACGCCGGGGAGGTCGCGGAGCTCGCCTCGCCCAGCGGCGAATCGCTGCCCGAGGTCAAGACCGGCCGGGCGGCGGTCCAGGACGGGTTGACCCTGGAAGACCTCATCCTGCTGGACGCCCTGCCGCTGCGGGCCACCACCTCTGTCGAGAAGCTCACCACCGTCGCCGGACTATCCGCCGATTCGGTCCGCGCGGGCCTGGGCCGTCTCGGGCTGCTGGGCCTGGCCGAATCGCACCGCGGCGGCTGGAAACGGTCCGGCTCGGCAGGCTGACGGGCGGCCAGCCTCCGGCGGTGGCGGGTGGCGGCAGGTCACAGGCCGGCACCAGACCCGCGGCTCGCCGCCTGGCTCCTTGATCGCCCGGCTATTCCTGCGAGAGTTAGGGGGTGTCCACACAGCAGATCCCGGCCGCACTGGCCAAGGCCGCCCAGGGTTTCGGCCGCTACCTGGAAGCGGAACGGGGGCGGTCGGCCCACACTGTGCGCGCGTACCTCGCCGACGTCGGTAGCCTCCTGGAGTATGCGGCCTCCGAAGGGGTGGAAGACCCCGCCGGGCTGGAACTTGGCACCCTGCGGCGCTGGCTGGGATCGCAGAGCGAAGCGGGGATGTCCCGCGCCACGCTGGCCCGCCGCTCCGCCACCGCGAGGGCCTTCACCGCCTGGGCCATCCGTGAGGAACTGATCGATTCGGACCCCGCCCTGCGGCTGAAGGCGCCGAAGCGGGAGAAATCGCTGCCCGGAGTACTGCATCAGCAACAGGTCCTTCGGCTCGTCGAAGGCACGGAAACCGCGGCCGCCGCAGGCGGGCCCCTGCCGCTGCGGAACCGCGCCATGGTTGAACTGCTCTACGCCACCGGGGTCCGGGTCGGCGAGCTGGCCGGTCTCGACGTGGACGACCTCGATCCCGACCGCAGAACCCTGCGGGTGCTCGGCAAGGGCAACAAGGAACGGACCGTGCCCTACGGCCTGCCTGCGGCGCTCGCCGTCGACGACTGGCTGCGCCGGGGCCGGCCCGCCCTCGCCACGGAAACCTCCGGCCCGGCACTCTTCCTCGGCGCCCGCGGCCGACGCGTGGACCAGCGGCAGGTCCGCAGTGTCGTCCACGATCTGCTGGAAGCCCTGGGGGACACCGCCGCGACCGGTCCGCATGCCCTGCGGCATTCCGCCGCCACCCACCTGCTCGACGGCGGGGCTGACCTCCGGGCGGTGCAGGAAATCCTGGGCCACAGCAGCCTGGCCACCACCCAGATCTACACCCATGTCTCCGTCGAACGGCTCCGGCAGAGCTACCAGCAGGCCCATCCAAGGGCCTGACCCCAGAGCCCAAGCCGGGCCGGTCGCCAGTAATGCTTCCATACCGGTCGCCGCGCGGCGCGCCGGGAAAGACGCGCCGAATTGCACTGGCGTAATGCGGTGGGGTACGGCAGAATAAGACTCACGCCCGGCAACTTTCAAGTGATGCTTGAAGCTCTTGAGCATCAAGCAATACCGACGAACAGGGCAGTAACTTAATAGTCTGGCAGGGACCACCCGCATCATCACGGACCCGCGCACCAGACAGACATCCAGGCAGAGGTCGTTGGGGAAGACGTACCTACAGCTATGGAGGATGGAATGTCTGTTGCACTGACCCGCGGTGTGTTGTTTGTTCACTCGGCCCCAACGGCCCTGTGCCCCCACGTTGAGTGGGCCATAGGTTCTGTTGTGGACAAGCGGACGGATCTTGAGTGGACTGCTCAGCCAGCAGCGCCCGGAATGTACCGGGCTGAGTTGTCGTGGGCCGGAAATCCGGGCACGGGAGCTCAATTGGCGTCTGCGCTCCGGGGCTGGGCGCACCTGCGCTACGAAGTCACGGAGGAGCCCAGCCAGGGCGTCGACGGCGGCCGCTGGTCGCACACGCCGGAACTCGGCATCTTCCACGCTGCCACAGATGTGCACGGCAACATCATGGTCTCCGAGGACCGCATCCGCTATGCCTACGAATCCGGCGCCGGCGACCCCTCCGCTGTCTACCACGAGCTCTCCCTGGCACTTGGCGAAGCCTGGGACGAGGAGCTCGAGCCCTTCCGGCACGCCGCCGAAGGCGCTCCGGTGCGCTGGCTCCACCAGGTCGGCTAGAGCCCCAGACAGGCTGGAGCCCCAGCCCGGTCGGAAGGCCAGCCCGGCGGCAATGCAGGGCTCAGCCGCAACACACTCCATAGCACCGCCAAACGACAGATGGCGGCAATGTTCACGTAGAACATTGCCGCCATCTTGGCGTGGACGGGTGGCGTGAGCTAGACGCTCCGCACCGCGATAACGGCGTTGTGGCCGCCGAAGCCGAAGGAGTTGCTCAGCGCCGAAATGCTGCCGGAGGGCAAGTCGCGGGCCGATGTAACGACGTCGAGCGGGATCTCCGGATCCTGGTTTTCGAGGTTGATGGTCACCGGTGCCTTGCGGTCGTAGATGGCCATGACGGTCAGCACGGCTTCCACGGCACCGGAGGCGCCCAGCAAGTGCCCCATCTGTGACTTGGTGGCGGAGACTGCGACGCTGTCCAGCTGCTTGCCGAGGGCGGCCTTCAGGGCCGCGTACTCGGGCTTGTCGCCGACCGGGGTAGAGGTGGCGTGCGCGTTAACGTGCACCACGTCCTCCGGCTGGATCCGGCCGTCGAACATGGCAGCCTTCAGCGCGCGGGTGGCACCCAGGCCCTGGGGGTCCGGGGCGGTGATGTGGTACGCGTCGGCGGTGACCGAGGTTCCGGCCAGCTCAGCGTAGATCCGGGCGCCGCGGGCCAGGGCGTGTTCCTCGGCCTCCAGCACCAGGGCGCCGGCGCCTTCGCCCATGACGAAACCGTCGCGGCCAAGGTCGTAGGGGCGTGAGGCGTGCTCGGGATCGTCGTTGCGGCGCGAGAGTGCCTGCATGGAGGCGAACGCGGCGATCGGCATCGGGTGGATGGCGGCTTCGGCGCCACCGCAGACGACGACGTCGGCCTTGCCGGAGCGGATCAAGTCCAGGCCCATGTGAACGGCCTCGGTGCCGGACGCGCAGGCGGAGACGGGGGTGTGGGCGCCGGCGCGGGCGCCCAGGTCAAGGCTGACCGCCGCAGCCGGGCCGTTGGGCATCAGCATGGGCACAGTCATGGGCAGGACGCGGCGGGGGCCCTTTTCGCGCAGGGTGTCCCAGGCCTCCAGGAGGGTCCAGACGCCGCCGATGCCGGTGGCGAAAGCCACGGCCAGGCGGTCGTGGTCGACCTCGGTGATGCCGGCGTCGGCCCAGGCCTCGCGGGAGGCGACTACGGCGAACTGCGTGGACGGGTCCATGCGCTTGGCTTCGACCCGGCTCAGGACCTCGGTTGCGGGGTTGGATGCGCGGGCGGCAAAGTGGACGGGAAGCTCGTACTTCGCCACCCAGTCGTCCTCGAGCGTGTGCGCGCCGGAGACGCCCTTCAGCGCGTTCTTCCACATCGTCGGGACATCGCCGCCGATGGGTGTGGTGGCACCCAAACCGGTAATGACTACTTTGCGTGCCATGGGATCACTCTCTGTCGGTGCGCCTGCCGTATCCGGGGCTTGGGAAAGCCTGCCGGGGCCTGCGTTTGAAAAACTCTGGGGTGTTGCACTGGATGGTGCTGCAAATGGCGCGGTCCGGGGGTGCAGTTGCGCCCCCGGACCGGCCGGGGCCGAAATTAGGCCTGTGCGTTGGCGATGAAGCCGACTGCGTCGCCGACGGTCTTGAGGTTCTTGACCTCTTCGTCCGGGATGCGCACGCCGAACTTCTCTTCGGCGTTGACGACGATCGTCATCATCGAGATGGAGTCGATGTCCAGGTCCTCGGTGAAGGACTTGTCCATTTCGACGGCCTCGGTGGCCAGGCCGGTCTCTTCGTTGACGATTTCAGCCAGGCCGGCCAGGATCTCTTCGTTGCTAGCCATGATGGCTCCTTTTCTTGTTATTGCCGTTGGCTGCCGGTGTGCCGGCAGCTTCGGGCGGAAATGGTTCAAACCGAGGGCTCGGTTTGCCGTGGGATTTAAAAATGGGGGAAATACGGGGAAAGCGGCGAACGCCTACGGAAGCACGATCACTTGGGCACCGAAGACCAGTCCGGCACCGAAGCCGATCTGCAGTGCAAGCCCGCCGCTGAGCTGCGGGTTTTCCTGCAGCAGGCGGTGGGTGGCCAGGGGGATGGAGGCTGCGGAGGTGTTGCCGGCGTCGGCAATGTCCCGCGCGATGATGACGTGCTCCGGCAGCTTCAGCTTCTTGGCCATCTCGTCGATGATCCGCATATTCGCCTGGTGCGGGATGAAGGCCGCGAGGTCATCGGCGCCGATGCCGGCAGCGTCCAGTGCCTGCTGGGCCACCTTGGCCATCTCCCAGACCGCCCAGCGGAACACCGTCTGGCCGTCCTGGCGCAGCGTCGGCCAGAGCGCCGCGTCGGTGACGGCGGCTTCCTCGGCGCTCAGCGCGCCGCCCTGCTTGCCCGCCGTGGCGAGCTCGCGGAGGTCGAGCATGGAGCCGGTCATGCCGATCGCGTCCCACTTGCTGCCGTCCGAGCCCCACACCGACGGGCCGATGCCCGGGGTGTCGGAGGGGCCGATCACAACGGCGCCGGCGCCGTCGCCGAGGAGGAAGGAGATGGTGCGCTCGGTGTTGTCGATGACGTCCGAGAGCTTTTCCGCACCGACCACAAGGACGTAGTCGGCCGCGCCGGAGCGGACCAGCGCGTCGGCCTGGGCGATGCCGTAGCAGTACCCGGCGCACGCGGCGGAGATGTCAAAGGCGGGCGCCGGCGTCGCGCCGAGGCGGTCGGCGAGGCTCGCTGCGGCGGACGGCGTCGCGTAGGGGTGCGTCACGGTGGAGACGATGACGGCGCCGAGCTGGGAAGCCTCGATGCCGGCCTTCTGCAGCGCCTCGCGGGCAGCGCCCTCGGCCATGTCGATCACGCTGATGTCGGCGGGGGCGCGGTGCCGGGTGATGATGCCGGTGCGCTGGCGGATCCACTCGTCGGAGGAGTCGATCCACTGGCAGACGTCATCGTTGGTGACGATCACGTCGGGCCGGTAGGCGCCGACTCCCATGATGCGGGTGTTCTCGTGCAGGGGGGCCTGCTTCAACGTGGGAACGCTCATGCCTGTCCTTCCAGTTCTGCGAATAGGGCCAGGGCGGCGGACAGGTCGTCCGGGGTCTTGACGGTTACGGTCTTCACACCCGGCATGCCGCGCTTGGCGAGTCCGGCAAGGGTCCCGGCCGGAGCCAGTTCAATCACGCCGGTCACGCCGCGCTTCACGAGGGTTTCCATGCAGAGGTCCCAGCGGACCGGGCGGGAAACCTGGGCGATCAGGCTCTCGACGGCGGCGGCACCATCGGTGACCTCTGCGCCGTCGAAGTTGGAGAGCAGGGGGACCTGCGGGTTCCGCGGGTGCAGTGTGGGCCGGAGGGACCGCAGCGCCGCGACGGCGGGGGACATGTGCTGGGTGTGGAACGCGCCGGCGACCTTCAGCGGGATGACCCTGGCCTTGGCCGGCGGGTTCTCGGCGAGGGCTTTGAGCTGGTCCAGGGTTCCGGCCGCGACGGTCTGACCGGCGCCGTTGACGTTGGCTGCCGTGGCGCCGCAGGCCTCGATCGCGGCCAGGACCTCGGCCGGGTCGCCGCCGACAACGGCGCTCATGCCGGTGGGAGTGGCCGCAGCGGCTGCCGCCATGCTGTTGGCGCGTTCGCGGACGAAGGTCATGGCTTCGGTTTCCGTCAGCACACCGGCCAAGGCGGAGGCGGTGATTTCCCCGACGGAGTGCCCGGCGAGGATGACTGGCAGGGTGCCGAGTTCGACGTCGAACAGGGACTTCGCGGCCACCAGTCCGGCCGCGACGATCAGCGGCTGCGCAACGGCGGTGTCCTTGATGGTCTCCTCATCGGAGGTGGTTCCATGGGCGGTGAGGTCGATCCCGGCGATTTCGCTGAGGGAGGCCAGGTGGCCTGCGACAGGCGGCAGTTCCAGCCAGGGGGCGAGAAAACCGGGGGTCTGGGAGCCCTGTCCAGGGCAGACGATTGCAAGCACGTATCCAGCTTTCCAAACTACGGCGAGATTATCGGTGCATTCATGCACCAAGCTCACAGGGTCACTTTGTAGGAAGTCTACAACTTCTCAGGGGCTATTCCGCGAAGGCTGCCGCTCCGTGGCGGGCTTCGGCGGGGCCGCCAGCCGGCCAACAACGAGCGCCGTCTGGAGCACGAAGGCCTCCCGCGGCAACAGCGGATCCCAGCCCGTGACGTCGCAGACGCGCTTGAGCCGGTACCGCACGGTGTTGGCGTGGACAAAGAGTTCGCGGGCCGTGGCCTCGAGCGAATGACCCAGTTCAAGGTACGTGCCCAGGGTCTCCACCAGCCCGTTGGAGGCCGCGAGCAGGGGCCGGTAGATGTTCTTGACGAGGGAGCGCCGGGCGGCGTCGTCACCGGAAATCACCCGCTCCGGCAGGAGGTCATCGGCGGCGACCGGGCGCGGCGCGGCCGGCCAGGCGCGGGCAGCGGTCAGCCCCGCAAATGCGGACTGCGCCGAGCCGCTGGCCTCCAGCAGCGAACCCGCTTCGGCGCCGTAGACCACCGGGCCCGGGGCAAAAAGTTCGGCCAGCTTCAGGTACGCGGTTTCGCGGTCGTGGAGCCCGCCCAGGATGAGGATGAGCCGGTCGCCCTGGATCCCGACGAGGGCGTCCTCGGCGAAGCGTCCGGCGGTGCGGCGCAGCTCGCTGACGTAGCTGGCGTTCGGTTCCGACGGCGAATTGCCGACCATGACGGTGAAGCGCTCCTGCGCCTTCCAGCCCAGGGCGGCGATCCGGGACCGCAGGGCGTCGGTGTTTTCGCCGCGCAGGATGGCGTCCACAATGAGCGCCTCCAGCCGGGTGTCCCACGATCCGCGGGTTTCGGCAGCACGGGCGTACACATCGGCGGCGGCGAAGGCCACCTCGCGGGAGTACCGCAGCACCGCCTCGCGCAGCGCGCCCTGGTCCGCCTCCGGTGCGATCACTGGCACCTGGTCCTCCACCACTTCCACGACGATCCGGATCAGCTGGAGGGCCTTTTGCAGGCTGATGGAGCGGGTGAGTTCGGTCGGCGCCGTGCCGAAAACGTCGGACAGGATCCACGACGGCGAGCTGGGGCGCTCATACCAGGTGACGAAGGCGGCGATGCCGTTCTGGGCCACCATACCCAGGGCCGAGCGCTCGTCGGAGTTCAGCCGGCTGTACCACGGCAAGGATTTCTCGAGCTGGCGCAGCGTCGTCGTGGAAAGCTGCCCGACGCTCGCCCGAAGCTTCTTGAGCGTCTCGACCTTTTCCGGAGGCATCGCCCTCGAGGCGGGCTTGCGTTTTGCGGGAGTGGTGATCGGCTCGGCCATGCATCGAGCATACGGGGCCTGCCGCCCAAGCTCCATTTGTGCAAAGGCTACAAGGCGCCTTGTGCTGGATCACAGTGCTGGATCACAGTGCTGGATCCCAATGCGGCCCTGCAGGCTGACCGGGTGCCGCGCCGGACCGGGAGCGGGGCGTAAGCGGGGCTTAAACGCCGACGGCGGCCCCGCCTTTCGGTGGGGACCGCCGTCGTTGTTGCCGGGGTGACCCTAGGAGTCGCCGCCCGCGTTGCCGGTGGTGCCGGCGTTGACGTTGTGCAGGCGGTACTTTTCGATCGCCTGGGCCGGAGCCTGGGCATCCACCTCGCCGCGGCGGGCCAGCATCTGCAGTGAACGGACAACCACGGAGTGGATGTCGTTCTTGAAGAAGCGGCGGGCGGCGGCGCGGGTGTCGGAGAAGCCAAAGCCGTCGGCACCGAGCGAGGCGAACTCGTTCGGCAGGAACTGGCGGATCTGGTCCGGGACGGCCTTCATGTAGTCGGTCACGGCCACGATCGGACCGGTGGCGCCGGCGAGCTGTTCGGTGACGAACGGGACGCGGGCGGGCTGGCCGGGGTTGAGGAAAGCTTCTTCCTCAGCCGCCATGGCGTCGCGGCGCAGTTCGGTCCAGGACGTCACGGACCAGACGTCGGCGGAGACGCCCCAGTCCTCGGCGAGGACCCGCTGGGCTTCGAGGGCCCAGGGGACGGACACACCGGAGGCAAGGATCTGCGTGCGCGGGCCGTCGATCTTGGCCGGCGCCAGCAGGTAAATGCCCTTGATGATGCCCTCGACGTCGAGTTCCGCC
Organism: Pseudarthrobacter sp. MDT1-56; assembly: GCF_059383555.1. Lineage (NCBI taxonomy): Bacteria > Bacillati > Actinomycetota > Actinomycetes > Micrococcales > Micrococcaceae > Pseudarthrobacter > Pseudarthrobacter sp. MDT1-56. Next base: position 457 of record NZ_JBWZCK010000017.1, on the reverse strand, counting down.
GGAGCTGCCGGCTGGGAGATCGGCTCGTTGTAGACGGTGATGTAGTACATCACGTTCCGCGACGGGTCGTTGTCCGCCGGGCCGGGACCATACATGCGGTTGAGGCCGTCGCGCATGATGACGCCGATCTCATAGCCGTAGGCCGGGTCGTAGGTGACGACGGCGGGGTTGGTTGCGGCCAGGATCGGGGAGTGCCCGTCGGCGTGCTGCAGGCCTTCACCGGTCAGGGTGGTGCGGCCGGCGGTGGCGCCGATGATGAACCCGCGGGTCATCTGGTCCGCGGCGGCCCAGAAGGAGTCGCCCGTGCGCTGGAAACCGAACATCGAGTAGAAGACGTAGATCGGGATCAGCGGTTCGCCGTGCGTGGAGTAGGACGTGCCCGCGGCGGTGAACGCCGCCACCGAACCGGCCTCGTTGATGCCGGCGTGCACGATCTGGCCGGAGATGGACTCCTTGT